>CAYYHV010000097.1:12953-19643 GCA_964471695.1 uncultured Pirellulaceae bacterium | reverse complement strand
CGTACACCCTGTCAGCCGAAGACACGAACGGCAACGAGATCACTTCGGTCGCCCCGGGCCAAACGATCGACCTTATCATGTCGGTCCAGGACACACGGGTAGCCCCGACGGGAATCTTCTCAGCTTTCGCTGATATCGGTTACCACGCATCGTCCGTTTCCATTGCTGGCAATGTGACTCACTCTCTGACTTATGGATCAGGCACAAACGCCGTTCTGGACGGAGCAGGATTGATCGACGAAGCGGGCGGAGTCGACGGCATCACACCACTTGGTGGCGCGGTCATTGAAGTGTTGCGAGTCCCTATGGTCGTCGCCGCCTCGGCGAACGGTCAGATTGCTTTTGCTACCAATCCGACCGAAGACGGCATAGCGCATCCAACGTTGCTCTTCGGAGCATCGGCGAATCTCGAGAATGAGTTCATCAACTACGGGTCGCTGGTTCTGGATGTGGCAACCGTTTCCACAGCCACCAGCTCCTTCAACTTTGACATCGACAGCGTCACAGAAGACGACTCGACCGGTGACTACGATGTACTCGACGCTGTCTTTGGCGACCTGTAATCACTGTCATCCGCTGAGGTGAACAAACTTACGAAGCAAGGCGACGCATTGGCGTCGCCTTTTTTTGTGCCCAGTTGAGTTCGCACCCGATTCGACAACGTCACGTCCGCGGCGAGTCTCCGTAGCCTGCCAGACTCCTGCGGCACCTCAAAATCGTCGCCGGCCGTGTGCATTTCTGCGACTTTTCGTTCATCGCTTACGACAGCACCAACGCTTAACGCAGCTTTCGCATACAATGCCGAATTCAAATACTCGGCCAACACCACTATGAATTTTTTCTCCCACGGATATCGCTATACCGACCAACCTTACTTCATGGCAGGCGCCTGCGTTCCGGATTGGCTAAGCTACATCGACCGACGAATTCGCGCTCGACAACGGTTGGCCGAACCCATGATGGATGATGTCGATCCCATGGTCGCCGCCGTGGCTCGGGGAGTTGTCCAGCACCATCTTGACGATTATGCATTCCACACCAGTCGCGTGTTTACCGAGCTGGAATTGGAACTCGCCATCAATCTGCGTGATCGGCTGCATAAAGACGATGGGATGCGACCGAAGTTCGTCGCGCATATCGTGATTGAGATGCTTCTGGATTCATACCTCGACAAGAAATATCCAGGACGGTTAGACGCGTACTATCAGGCCCTGCGCGGCTCGGACAAAAAAGTCGTCGAATCCGCAGTCAACCGTATTACCAAAAAACCAACAGACAAGCTTTCTACCGTGATCGAAAAATTTGTTGAATCCCGGTTCTTGTACGATTACGTCGACGACGCGAAACTGCTGTATCGAGTAAATCAGGTGATGCAGCGAGTCAAGTTGGATCAACTGCCCGACACGACAACCGAGTTTGTCGCCGAAGCTCGCCGGCAAACCTATGAGCGCGCCGAGGAATTACTCGAGACAACCAGACAAAAGTAGAAGGCGCTCGAAAGCGGCTCAAGTGAGATTCGCAGCGCAGTGACCAACTAGATAGCGAGAACCAAAATGAAATTCGGAATGAATCTGTTGCTGTGGTCCGGTGAACTCAACGACGCCCTGATGCCGGTCTTGGAATCGCTCAAGGCTATGGGATGGGACGGAGTCGAATTACCCATGTTCGATCCTGGCCAGGATTTTTCGAGTTGGAATCAGAAACTCGATGATCTCGGTTTGGAACGAACCGGCGTAACGATCCGCGGCGTTGAAGATAACCCGATCAGCCCCGATGCAGCGGTCCGTGCCAAAGGCGTCGAAAACACCAAACGCTGCGTTGACCAATGTGCTTCATGCGGAGTCCAGAACCTTGTCGGCCCTTACCATTCCGCGTTGGGACACTTCAGCGGCGCCGGCCCCACCGAAGATGAATGGAAGTGGGGCGTGGAAAGCATGATCCAAGTCGCCGAACACGCTAACGGAAGTGGTGTCACCCTGGCTATGGAACCACTCAATCGGTTTGAAACCTATTTGCTAACGTGCCACGGAGACGCCGCGCGTTTTGCTCGCGAAGTCAATCAGCCGAGTTGCGGCATCATGTATGATACCTTTCACGCGAACATTGAAGAGAAGAGTGTTGGACCTGTCCTCAATGAGATTAAGGATGTACTGCGACACGTTCACATCTCCGAGAACGACCGCAGCACTCCCGGGCAAGGCAATATCCGCTGGGAAGAGAACTTCGCGGGCTTGAAAGAGATTGGTTATAACGGATGGCTAGTCGTCGAGGCCTTTGGATTGGCACTCCCTGAAATTGCCGCTGCCACCAAAATCTGGCGACGCATGTTCGAGTCGGAAGAAAAGTTGGCATCGGACTCGTTGGCATTCATGAAGAAAATGACGGCGTAGCAAGCAGGATGCGAGGAAATGAGTAAGGAAAGGCCGCCGGAACAACCCGACCTTCATCTCGACGACTTTCAAGAGCCGCCGGATGATGGAATTTCGCTCGACGAGCTTAGTGGCTCGTTGGCTTCGCTATTGGGTCAAGGCGACGATCCTTACGAAACGATCGAAGAAGTCGAAGCCGCGGCTCCGGCGGAGCCGACTCCAACCGTCGTCGACACCCCGAATAAACCGGTGGCGATCAAACCCAAGCCATCCAAGCCGACGTTTGATGACGCGGCTTGTCCGGTTTCGCCCCAATCCATTTTCGAATCTATGCTGTTCGTCGGGCATCCTGAGGATATCCCCCTCACCAGCAAAACGGTGGCTTCGCTAATGCGAGGCGTCCGCGCCAATGAGGTGGACCTGTTCGTCGAGGAACTAAACGCACGCTACGAAGAGGACGGGTGTCCCTATTTCATTGAGAGTACCGGCGGCGGGTATCGACTGTCACTGCGTGACGAGTTCAACTCGGTGCGTGAACGTTTCTATGGAAAAATTCGCGAAGCCAAACTGTCACAGGCTGCGATCGACGTGCTGGCCATCGTCGCCTATCACCAGCCAATTGATCGAACCGAAGTCGATGACCTGCGCGGCGAGGAAAGTGCTCGTGTTCTTAATCAATTGGTGCGACGCGAGCTCCTTGCGGTTGAACGCACGGACGAAAAACCTCGTCGCAACATTTTCACAACAACCAGTCGCTTCCTCGATCTGTTTGGCATGAGCTCTATCGACGAACTGCCTCAAACGCAGGATTTCGATCGCCGCTGATCGTCGCGTCGCGTCGAGGCAGGAAAGCTGCCTATAATGACCGCATGACGCTCAACCAATTAAAATTCGACAATCGCTTTGTAAGTGTACTTCCCGCTGACCCCAAGGAAGAAAACTCCCGCAGGCAAGTCAGCGCGGCTTGTTATTCACGAGTTCTCCCAACTCCGGTCGCCAAACCATCCTTGATTGCGCACGCTCAGGAAGTCGCCGACTTTCTCGATCTAACCGCGGAGGATTGCCGATCCGAACAGTTCGCTCGCGTGTTTGGTGGCAATGAACAACTCGACGGCATGGACCCGTTCGCGATGTGTTACGGTGGCCATCAGTTCGGCAATTGGGCTGGGCAACTTGGTGACGGTCGAGCCATCAACTTGGGCGAAGTCGTTAACGCGAAGGGTGAACATTGGACGCTCCAGCTCAAAGGGGCTGGCCCCACACCCTATTCTCGTACCGCTGATGGCTTGGCGGTATTGCGTTCGTCGGTGCGCGAGTTCCTATGCAGCGAAGCCATGTATCACCTGGGAGTACCGACGACTCGTGCGCTTAGCCTTGTCGGCACGGGCGAGCAGGTGATGCGTGACATGTTTTACGATGGCAATGCGAAGTACGAACCGGGCGCAATCGTCTGTCGCGTGGCGCCATCTTTCGTACGCTTTGGCAACTTTCAGATTTTCACGGCTCGGCGCGATACCGAGACGCTGAGAAAACTGGTCGACTTCACGATCACCCGCGACTTTCCTCATCTTGGAAAACCTTCGCACGAATCTTATCTCCAGTGGTTTACCGAAGTCTGCCAGCGCACATCCCAGATGATCGTTGATTGGATGCGAGTCGGTTTTGTGCATGGAGTCATGAACACCGATAACATGTCGATTCTCGGACTGACGATTGACTATGGTCCCTACGGTTGGCTGGAAGACTACGATCCTTCGTGGACTCCCAACACGACCGATGCTTCCGGTCGACGCTACTGCTTTGGAAATCAACCGCAGATCGCCCATTGGAATCTGTACCAACTTGCCAACGCACTGGTCCCACTGTTCGACGAAACCACGCCACTGCAAGAAGCCTTGGCCACGTATCCGAAGTCATACAATGCTGGTTGGCAGTCGATGATGGCGAGCAAACTCGGGCTTCAGGCATTTCAATCCGATACGGACGAGTCGCTGATTGGCGAATTGCTGATTATCCTCGGGATGATCGAAACTGACATGACGATCTTCTTCAGGCGCTTGGCTCAATTCCCAACCGCAAACCTTCCCGCACAAGATGCAGACTTGATAGCTCCACTTCGCGACGCCTATTACTCGCCCGAGAAACTTATTGGCGAGCCGCTGGAAAAAACAGCCGATTGGCTGCGGCGCTACGCGGACCGAGTCCAGCAGGATGGCACTTCCGATGACGAGCGTGCACGTCAAATGAATCGCGTCAATCCAAATTTTGTCTTGAGAAACTATCTGGCTCAACTGGCCATCGACAAATCAGAGCAAGGCGACCATTCGCTGATCGCCGAACTACTAGATGTCATGCGCACACCTTACGATGAACAACCGGGCCGCGAACAGTATGCCGAGAAGCGACCTGAATGGGCTCGGCATCGTGCTGGTTGCTCAATGCTCTCATGCAGTTCGTAATCGAGGCTACCCAGCCAACGTGTTATATTGACGACTTCAATTCAAAGAATGAGCTTCACATAGGCGGAATCTCGATGTTACGAATCCTCATTGCAATTCTGCTGGCTTCGACTTGTCTGGCCGTCGACAAACCAAATATCATCGTGATCATGGCGGACGACCTTGGGTACGGAGACGTATCTTGTTACGGCGCGACGGCGCTGGAGACACCCAACATTGACCGCCTGGCGAGTGAAGGCATTCGGTTCACCCACGGCTATTGTAGCGCATCGACTTGCACGCCAACCCGTTACTCGATGCTGACCGGCAACTATGCTTTTCGCAAAAAAGGAACGGGCATTGCGCCACCCAACTCGCCTGCCATCATTCGACCCGGCACGGAGACCGTTGCCTCGATTCTCAAGCGAGCCGGTTATACCACCGCCGTCATTGGCAAATGGCATTTGGGATTGGGCGAGTCGTCGGGGCCCGATTGGAACCATCTCCTCAAGCCCGGACCGTTGGAAATTGGGTTCGACACATGCTTCCTCTTGCCCACGACTAACGATCGAGTTCCACAGGTTTACGTTCACGATCACAAAGTCCCCAACCTCGATCCGGCAGACCCATTGTGGGTTGGACGCAAGAAACCCTCACCGGAGCACCCCACGGGAAAGACGCATCGCGACACGCTCAAGATGGATTGGTCCCACGGCCATAACGCAACGATCCATAACGGCATCAGCCGCATTGGTTTTTACACCGGCGGAGTGGCAGCCAGATTTCGTGATGAAGACTTGGCTGATAAGTGGGTCGAAAAGTCGAACGAATTCATGACCGCCAATAAGGACAAGCCATTCTTTCTCTTCTTCTCATCACACGACATTCACGTACCACGGATGCCACACGAACGATTCCAAGGTAAGACTAAGCTTGGCTATCGAGGAGATGCGATCGTTCAGCTGGATTGGTGTGTTGGCGAAGTCATGAAGACGGTCGATCGACTGGGCTTGGCAGAAAAGACCCTGATTGTTTTCTGCTCGGACAACGGTCCCGTCATGGACGATGGTTACAAAGACGATGCCCTCGAAAAACTGGGCGATCACCGCGCCGCCGGAGAATTCACGGGCGGGAAATACAGCGTCTACGAAGGCGGGACTCGAACGCCGTTTATCACACGCTGGAAAGGTACGATCGCCCCATCCGAAAGCAACAACGTCGTCTGTACTATTGATTTAGCCACAAGCTTCGCTGAGCTCACCAATCAAGACTTGGCCGCTGAAGCCTGTGTCGACAGCATGAATGTGCTGGACTCTCTACTTGGCAAATCAACCGCCCAAGGCCGCGACCATCTGGTTCAACAGAATAACGGGAACAGCGGTACGTACGCCTTGCGAGTCGGCGATTGGAAACTGCACCGTTACGACAACAAAAAAGCCTTCAATGTCGTCGTCGAAAAGAAGCTCGCAAACAGTCCGGTTCCCGAACTCCAGCTTTTCAACATCGCTGACGATCCCGCAGAAAAGAACAATGTGATCGACCAGCACGCTGACGTGGCGGAAAAACTGCAGACTCAGTTGTCAAAGATTATCCGCGACGGTCGGACGCGTGGGCTGTAACAAACGCTCGGACAATGAACTCAATCATCGAGCGCTGCATCAACCGTTAATCCCAGTCGCTTTAATCCCGATGCATGAGCCCCCGATTTTTCAACAGGGTAGGGCGTTTCCCAGCCCATGACTTCATGCCAGACGAATCGGTTTAGATTGTCCTCGTCCTTCGCAGTCTTCATGCCGGTACGTTCAATAGGCACGGTCGCCAAGATGCGACGCCAGCGTCGTTGAAGGCTGGACTGCATCGTCTTCGATGCGGGAGATTGGTTT
>CAYYHV010000097.1:3370-12943 GCA_964471695.1 uncultured Pirellulaceae bacterium | reverse complement strand
TTTCGTTTAAAACGTAGTTGGCAGGTCGTGCAGAGTACGGTTGCTGAAGAGATTCGGAGTCAAAACAATCGTGCATCAAAGGTGCTGAGCCGACTTGTTGATTCATCGGTGGCAAACCAAAGATATGCAAAATCGTGCGCAGTACGGACGACTGATTGTAAAAGTGATGGTTGACACCCTTGCGACTGTAGGCGCTAACAACAAGGCACAGGCTGCGATGTCCATCGACATGATCATAGCCGTTTTGAGGATCATCTTCATTGATGACAATCAAGGTATCCTTCCAGTACTTGGAATGGCTCACCGCATCCACCAAACGCCCCAAGGCGAGATCGTTGTCGGCCATGTGCGCATTTGAGGTGACGCCACCACCCAGATGATCTTGCGGCAGATAGACGATTGACAGACTCGGCAAGCCATCGTTTTCCTCGAACTCACGGAACTCTTTTAAGAACCGTTTCATCCGCAACACATCTGGAATCACCATATTCCAACCGGGATAGTCGCGACATGAATAGCGGCGCAGTCGCTCGATACCGATCTTCTGTTCGAATTCGATTTTATCTCCGGATTCGTAGGCTTTCCAAATCTCCTGATACTTCATTCCCTGCGGTGGTTTCGCGTAGTCCATTTCTCCGTAGTTCCGAAAGGACAAACCAGCCCCAAGAATCTGATCCCACAAGAACCCGCTTGAGGAATAGGTAATCGGGTCATCACCAAAGGTGTAGCTTCGCGCGAACCCGCCAAACGCACGCTCCAGATAAGGAGTCACATTGCCTTCGGTCGCCCAGGAATGGCCGTCGGCTGACAACACACCATTGCAATAATAGTTGTCCAGAATGCCAAACTGCTGCGCTAACGCATGATGATTTGGCGTCGACTCTTCGGGAAAAACGCACAACTCGGGATCGCTACGCGCCTCTGCAATATCACCGAACACTTGATCAAACGTTCGATTCTCCTTGATCACGTAGATAACATGCTTGAACCGACTGGGCTGGCCCAAACGCGCCGGAATGGGCACGGCAGCCACTTCGCTTCTGACTTCACTCGCCATCCGTGCCCGCAATATTTGAGGGACGCGAGAATTGTTTACAACCGCCGCGGACAACGCGGCTAACTTCGCAGGCTCCAGAATCTGGCGAATTGGAATTCGCTGTACCGTTCCCTGATGATCATGGGAGTTACGTCCCTTGGCTTTGTCCCGCCGTTCGGCTCGAGCCCCGTTACCCTTTACGTTGGCGACGAACAGGTAGTCTTTCGTGCAAGCCAAGGCTGCCGGATACCAACCCGTAGGAATCAATCCACTGACTTTCGGTGACGACTTGTCATTCCATCGAGGCAAGACGGCGACTGCATTGTTACCTGCCAAGGCAACGAACAGTCGACGACCGTCAGTCGACGGACAGACCGCCGTTGGCATCGATCCAAAGGGCAGGGCATCGTCCGGTTTGACGATCATTTCGTTGGTTGCAAACGTTTTCCCCGAAAGTCGCGTAATGCTATCGGCATTTGAATTGCAAACCAGGAAGCCATCTTGGGACCGGCAGATTACCGACGGATGCAACCCCACGGCGACTTCGTGAACAACCATACCGCTCGCCAGATTGACGACGCTGATCGATCCGGTGCTGGCGATGCCACGATCATCAACGACAGTTTCCGTGTCCGCCGAGCTGGCAGTTTTGTCTTCGGCGGTTGGGCGACGACCGCCAATGTTGGAAATGACCGCCTGTTTTTGATCTTCGGTGACCTGAACGGCAAACGGAGCGACTCCGACATCGATGGTCTGAGTCACGACATTCGCAGTGAGATCGACAACAGCCAATTGATTTGATTTCGAAAGACACACTAGCGCCGTTTTGTCGTCTTCAACAAGCTGGATTCCACAGGGGAACGAGTCCTTTGGCAATTCAATACTACGATCAAGGACGAAATCCCCGCCTTCCGACGAGGCGAAAACATGAAGCTGGTGCTTGGCGTTGGTCACATAGACTTTGCCATCCTTAGAAACAGCGATTCCGTAGAGCGACGCGCCACCAGGGCAGCTAATCGACTGCTGAAGCTCGAACTTGCCTGAATCAATATCAATAATGCGAAGGTGATACCGATCTTTGACAAACAGCCGCCGCCCATTGGAGCCAAGGCAAAGATCGACAGGTCGCCCGTGAAACGCGAGACTGTCACCGGCCGGTTGTATCAAGCGTCCCGTCGGCAACAACGACTGGTCGACTTGCGATTCCTGGGCGACGAGCATTGAAGCGACTGTGGTGATCGTCGAAACGACGGTGAACCAGATTCGCAGCCTCGCCGGCAAGAAGCGAGTTCCGCGATGTACGTTGAGCTGCCGTGAGTTATTCATGCCGCTAAATATAACAAGCCGCCGGAAACCTCCCTGCGGCTTGTCGAATCTGCGGGCACTTTTCGCAAACTATTCCGCTGGAATCACGAACGTCGAAAGAATGCGAATGCCCCTAAAGCCGCGACAAGTGCGATCAAACCTGATTGAGGTTCTGGCACACTGCGAGCAAACATCCAATCATAAACCTCAGGCGTATTATAGACTCGCCCCCAAATTCCATGCCCTCCGGATGCATATTGCGTGTAAGCAAGGTCGAGATTGTCGTTTTGATATTCGAATCCTGCGGTCCCAGGATCACTGATGCGAGGTTCACCAGCGGCATCGAGAATTCGGTTCACCGTATTGATGGTCGCGGAACGATTCACCACGTTGTCGTTGCGAGCATGAAACGCCCAAGTCGGCATATCGACAAGGTTGCTTCCATCAAAGTCGCCACTGGGATTGATTCCCGCAATCGGCACCACAGCGGCGATCTGGTCCCCATAACGATTGGCCATGTTCCAAGTGCCACCCCCGCCCATCGACAACCCAGTTACATAAAGTCGATTCGCGTCGGAGTTCTGTGTTGCGAAAATCTGATCGACCATCGACATGATCGTATCGGTGCGACTGATGCTGTTCCAACCAAACGTTGGTGCCTGAGGTGCGTAGAGAAATGCACCTCGCGATTGGGCTTCTGCAAGCAGATTATCAATATTGCCGTTCACCTGTGACGTATTATTGGTTCCCGTTTCACCGGCTCCGTGCAGAAACAGAATTACCGGGCGAGCACTGCTTGCTGCTTCATCAGGGATGAATAAGCGTCCGGGCAATCCTGTTGTACTAAAATCGACAAACTGGTCGACATTCGGTTGGGCCATCAACTGAGAATGGCTGAGCGCAATAGCGATTGCCAAAGCACACCCGAAATAACATGACTTCAGAATCATGAGACACACCTCTTCTTTGTGGGAGGGAGATTGGTGTGTAGTTGAGGGCAGCAAAAAAAAAGACACCCAACGACTCATCAATCAGAATCCCCAGGGAATGATTGAATGAGATGTTGGATGTCTTTTGGTGGCTGCCCTTTAACTACGTAGCGTCAATGCGACGCGAGAGCGCTCAATCTAGCCTATTCTCCCGATGGGAAGGAAAATTTTGCTTCTCACTGGGTAATTGTCTCGTACATCGCGAGGCGTTAAACCGGCCGAAATGGCAAAAGCCAGCATTGCTGGCGCTTTTCGCACGTATTTCCGCGAAATTCTCGCTGGCTTAAGCCGTTTGGCACGAACAATTTAGGCCGATTCCGGTGGTTCTGCGCAGATCTGGGGAACGCGCATTGTTAGAATTTGCCATTCAACAGTGCGGCACCGAAACCAGTTGCTGAAGCAAACTTGTAAACGCTACTAAAAACTAAATTGGGGAACGGCGACTTCTCTTCGCCGAACATCGAACTGGTTTACGCACATTCGCTTTTCTTTTACTCCGTGGTTCGACATGTCTCGACGCGAGCGCATCTTACAACTTAAATCGACTGGGCCGCACGTATTGCCGTCGCTGCTGCTGTGTGATTTTGGTGACTTGAAGAGCGAATGTCATCGTCTTGAAGAGGCCGGCATCCAGTGCTTGCATCTGGACGTCATGGACGGACAGTTCGTTCCCAACCTGACGTATGGGATGCCCATCGTCGAAGGATTGCGAAGACATACCCAGTTGCCGCTTGACGTACACCTGATGATTGCCAACCCTGAAAAGTATATTGAACAGTTTTACGAGTCGGGTGCCGATGCCATCACATTTCATATTGAGGCTTGTGACAATCCGCGACCCGTGTTGGAAAAGATTCGCACGTTGGGAGCCGCGTCAGGAATTGTCGTGAATCCCAAGACTCCATTGAGCAAGATCGAATCCTGTGTAGGACTTTGTGACATCGTATTGATCATGAGTGTCGAAGCCGGATTCGGTGGCCAATCGTTCCAACCCTCAACGCTTGAGAGACTGGTCGAGGCGCGCACCATGTTTGGGCCGGACGTCCTCCTTGAGGTAGACGGAGGCGTCAACAAATCAACAATTATTGAATGCGTGCAAAACGGAGCCGAGCTGTTGGTCGCGGGATCCGCGATTTTTAGACAAAGCGATTATCGTACGGCTGTTTCGGATTTGAATGATCTGGCTGCCAGCAGCACGCAATCTTCATAGGTTTAACCCAGGTACTCAGCATGTTGCGCGTTGTGTTAATTCGTCCGGGATCGACGGACTACGACGAGCAAGGACGCATTAAAGGTCGGCTGGATATTCCCATGAATCCCCATGGAAAAGACCAGGTGGCAGCGACGATACAGCAAGTCTCGGGCCTTGGCATCGAAGCGGTATATGCGGGTCCATGCGCGGCTGCAAAGCAGACCGCCAAGCTGGTTGCAGAAGCGCTCGATGTAAAGTTAAAAGAGATCAAACAGCTGCAGAACCTGAATCCAGGGTTATGGCAAGGCAAGTTGATTGAAGAGGTCAAATCCCGGCATCCAAAGATTTATCGACGGTGGCAGGAACAACCGGAAACGATGTGCCCCCCCGAAGGTGAGATGTTGGAAGACGCACAGCAGCGGCTGAAAGATGCCATTGGAAAGCTGTGTCGAAAGAATAAAGATGGGGTGATTGCAGTCGTTATCCCGGAACCGATAGCTAGCGTCTTGTGCGCGATGCTGAAGAACGAAGAATTAGGTGACCTGTGGCAAGCGGAAACAATGTGCGGACATTGGGAGCAACTCGAAGTGAACCCAACCAGTCCGGTAGCTCTATGAACAAACGTCCCAAGCGTGGTGTCCCAGAAGGCCTTTGGCTGAAGTGCAAGGGGTGCGGCGCATCGGTTTATCGTAAAGAAGCTGAGAAACGATTGGGAACGTGTCCCGAGTGCGACTACCACTTCTACGTCCCGGCGCAAGAGCGCATTCGTCAAGTATTGGACGAGGGCACGTTTGAAGAGTTGGATGGTAACATTCGCCCGACGGATCCGCTGGGATTTGCTGACAAGAAGTCTTACAAACAGCGCTTGGAAGCGGAACAAAAGCGGACCGGCATGAATGACGCCGCGATCACGGGCACCGGGATGATTCGGGCACGACGAGTGGCGTTTGCCGTTACCGACTCGGCATTCATCATGGGAAGCATGGGCTCCGTCGTTGGCGAACGACTGACCCGTCTGGCTGAACGCGCCACCGAGCAGAAGTTACCGTTGATCATTATTAGCGGTTCAGGCGGGGGAGCGAGAATGCACGAAGGCATCCTGTCTCTCATGCAGATGGCCAAAGTGTCAGCCGCGTTGGCTCGCTACGACAGGTCTGGCGGCTTATTCATCTCCGTGCTCACCGATCCCACCATGGGCGGTGTCGCGGCGAGCTTCGCTTCACTGGGCGACCTGGTATTCGCCGAGCCTCGTGCCTTGATCGGCTTTGCCGGTCCTCGAACGATTAAAGCCACCATTCAGGTGGAACTGCCCAAGGGATTCCAGACGAGCGAATTCCTGCTCGAGCACGGGTTTATTGACCGAATCGTCCATCGCCACAAACTCAAATCAGAGATCGCCCGAGCAATTGACTATTGCGGAAAATAGTTCGGACTTTGCGAGCGAATCGGCGGAAACTTGCCTGAACTGGGGCTTCACTTTATTGTGGTAGTGTAGTTTTGTTACTTAACCACGTACGCATGCGTGGTCAGGATGGGGGCAACTATCCTCTCGCGATCAGTTTTTTCATGGGTATTGCCGATAAATTTAAGTCGCTTTTCAAGCCTTCCAAGATCGATGTCAGTACGCGATTCGAGATCCTCAAAGAGGCGATCTCGGGGACGATGTCAAAATTCTACAAGGCCCGTGACAGGGAAACGGATCAAATCGTTGGGCTCAAGGTCTGCGACCTAGAGAAAACGAACTTCTTTGAGAATCGATTTACCGGACTCAACAAACCCGATGAGGGCGTTGTTGCGATGTCGTTCGATCACCCGTTGATCGTCAAAACGCTTGAGCACGGAGTGACGACAGACAAAGAAAAGTACATCCTGATGGAGTTTCTTGATGGGTATGGAATGAATTCCCTCATCAAGCAAAAAGTGAAGGGACTGAGTGGCAAACGGTTGAACCTGATTCGCGACATGGCCGCAGCAATCGATGTCGTCCACGAAGCGGGTTATATCCACCGAGACATTTGCCCGCGTAACTTCATCTGCGAAAAGGATGCTTCCGGGTTAAAGCTCATCGACTTTGGGCTAACCGTTCCCGCGACAAAAGAGTTTATGCAGCCTGGTAATCGAACGGGGACGCCAAACTATATGGCTCCTGAAATCGTGCGACGAAAAGCGACGGACAAGCGGTTAGACATCTTTGCCTTTGGCGTCACCGCTTTTCAGCTCCTCACTTATCAACTTCCCTGGAACACCGGGGAAGTCAGCGGCAAAGCGGCATTGAACCACGACACCAAGCCGCCGACTGATATCTTTGAGCTCTATCCGAACTTACATCCGGACATTGGCAACACGGTTATGAACTGTATTGCTGTCAAACCAGATGAACGACCTGACTCACTCGCGAAGGTTGTGAAAATGCTGCAAAAGGCTGAGACCGACGAGGTTTAGGTTCCCAGTTCGTCGTTTGATCCTCCCGTGAGATGCGTAATGGGGGGTCGAGCCTCAGCGGCTGCATTGGGTTCTCGCCTTGGTTCGTTTCACCGATGGATATCTAGGCTCGGTCAAGATAGCGATTTCCGGCCGATTTTCCGGCAAATCCGCCGTAATTAGGCGACTTTCCACCGCGTTGCCAGCCGACGAATAAACTCGTATACTGCGGGACTCTCATGGAGCCGATACTGGCTCCATACCGTATGTAGCGTGGCGTGGAGTATTTGAGATGACAATTGACAAGAGCCTGAAGGTCAGCCGCGGCCTGATCAAAAACCGCAGTGTCCTTTCACGGGCTGAGCGAATCGAGCGTCTACGTGACGCGGATCGCTGGAATGAAGGCGATCCAGTTCTCGGCCTGCCCAAGGTTCGAGTAATCAAGATTAGCTTGAAGAAGAAGAAGAAGGTCAAGAAGGCCGAAGAAGAGAGCTAATCAGAACCCACAGTTCTGTGTTCAGACCGCGCGACTCGCGCGGTTTTTTTGTCTCGGATCAATTTCATCGGTTTCTGAAGTGTCTCGTCGACTTCTCCATCGTTGTTCAGCGAGAACTCGCAACCCATCACACTTTGTTGACACCCAATTCGCCCATTCCTATAATTCCCGCGAATTGCTCACGAGCAGACCGTAATCCTGCTCTCGGCAATAAATTGCATTGATTGAAGGAACCAAGTTATGGCCATTGAACTTACTGACAGCCAATTCGAAGCAGAAGTACTGAATTCGGACCAACCAGTACTCGTCGACTTCTGGGCCCCATGGTGTGGACCTTGCCGTCAGATCGCCCCCATGATCGACGAATTGTCGATTGAGAACGAAGGTTCGGCCAAGATCGTGAAGATCAACATCGACGAAAGTCCTCAAGCAGCTCAGAGCTACGGTGTATCCAGCATCCCCACTTTGATGGTGTTCAAGGGCGGAGAAGTCGTGGAACGATTCATGGGTGGACAACCCAAGGCAAAACTGCAGGAAGCGTTAGATTCCCACAAAGAAATGGCCTAGGCCTACCGATCCGACTCGGCCTTGTCGAAGTCGCATTGTGAAACTCAACAGAGGGCCAGACGCAGTTGCGGCTGGCCCTTCTTTATTGCGCACGCTGAGATTCACGAATCGAGTGAATGCAGTTACTGCAATGCGAGCAAACGCCTGACGCTCCTCGTCATCCAAAGCGTTCATCTCAGCAATCCATCAACCAATATTTTCATTGGCAAACGGCAAAGTTTCAAAAACTATGCCGTCATTGCGAATTTTACTACGTGCGAGGGTCAATCACGTCCGATTATTCCGTTTGTGAGTCCCATGCGGTGTATAGGTGTTGCACTGAATACTCTGCATGTACCAGAAGGTCCGATACTTCTGGGGGGACATGAAACGAACCCACTAGCAGTGGCTAATTCACTGTTCGCGGTAAGCCAAGACAACGGAGTCTGTCGTGTCAAAGTTTTTCACCCGTGTGCTACCCAAATCGATAGGCGGGCTTGTAATCATCGCGTGCCATGTTTGTCTGGCACAGGCGAATGGTGGTTCACCCGTTGAATCCACCAAAGTCAGCGAATTGGTGCCGTACGGTCAGATGGCGATCATTCCGAACGGGACAGTTGCACCGTCACAAAAGACCGTCGCTCCAGCGGCGTCCCATGTCGCTGTACCTCAACGACTTCCGAATCCGACGACTGCTCAAGAGCAATTCGCAGCCCAGCAGAAGGCTGCAGCCGAGCGTTTCGCGGCGCAGCAGAAGTTCGCATCCGAGCAATTCAGTCGAATGCAACAACAGTTGGCGCAGCAGCAATACGGCGGAACAGTTTCGGCTGTTCAACCTGCCACGACCAATAGCAACACCGGTGTTGGCACAGTCGCTCCTGGCAATTTTGTCCAGCAGCAAATGTCGCCTCAGGTTCAACAGGTTCAACACACCATCGGAACCGTCGGTCGCAAGCTCAGCCAATATGTAAACCAAGCCGTTGCCCCGCCTGTTCGTCCGGCTGACACCGGCGACACAGTAACGGATACCGCGGCTCAAGCGGTCAAGAAAGCCGCTGAAGCAGTAAAGGAAGCAGCCGCCAGTACGGTTCCGAATACGAGTGCCGCAGCGACGGTGGCTCCCGCAGCGGAAGCAACTCAACCTGCGGCTCCAGCCACACAGACCGAAGCCGGCGATGCTACAACATCGGCAGCGAACTGCTCGGCCGGCTGCTCGACAAATCCAGGATATCCGGGCTATCAAGCGATGCCGGGACTTCCCGCGACTCAGCCTGCCGGCGTAGTCGCGGCTCCAGCCGTTTCCTCGGCTCCGGCCTACCAAAATGGCTACGCAATGGCTCCTGCGCATGGTTACCAGATGCCAACCTGCCAAATGCCAGGGTGCACAGTCGAGGGATGCCAGATGCCAGGCCACTTGATGCCTTGGTTACGCAACGGTGTCTTGGGACGAGGACAACTTGCTCAACCCCTCGGTGGAGCTCCAGGACTGATGCTTGGACAGGGTCAGCTTCTGCATCGACCATTACTTCCAGCCCTCGGTGGCGGATGCACGGGCCCGGGTTGTACACGCCGCGGCCACCGCTGGATG
>CAYYHV010000097.1:0-3360 GCA_964471695.1 uncultured Pirellulaceae bacterium | reverse complement strand
CTTCCCCGAACTTTCCTTTCCAACGATTACCATCCCAGGCTTTACGATTCCTGGCATCAGCTTTGGCGGCCAAGGCTGCTCGACTCCTGGTTGTTCGACTGAGGCTTGCTCCGGCGACGCTGGATGCTCATCGGAATCCGCTGGCTGTACATGCTCAGCGTGTGCGAATCGTGATCAATGGAATTTCGGTGGCTGGTTCCAACAGGGTTACCACGAAAACTCAAACGGACTGTTCAATAATCGTCCGGGCCGATGGAACCAACACCAGCTCTGGTTCTATGCTGAGCGAGAAGCTCGACCGACTAACGGCCAGTGGGATTGGGGTTTCCGATTCGATCTAGTCTACGGTATTGACGCTCAGGACACACAGGCTTTTGGCAACACACCGGGCACGTGGGATTTCCAGAATGGATTCGATTTCGGCTCCTTCGGATGGGCGATTCCTCAGCTCTACTTTGAATTGGCAAACGAAGACGTCTCGGTGATCTTCGGTCACTTCTTCACGGCTGTTGGCTACGAAGTCGTCACCGCTCCCGACAACTTCTTCTACAGTCACGCATACACGATGTACAACTCGGAACCATTCACCCATACCGGTGTTCTGGCAACGATCAATGCCACGGAAGACACGACGGTATACGCTGGATGGACGCTTGGTTGGGACACGGGTTTCAATCAATTCCAAGGTGGCTCGAACTTCCTTGGCGGCATCAGCCATGCGATTTCGGACGAGCTGACGCTGACGTACATTACGACAGTTGGCGACTTTGGTGCTCGAGGCAACAACGGCTATGGTCATAGCATTGTGGCCGACTATGCCTTCGCGGACGATTGGAACTACGTCATCCAAAGCGACTTGGTCAGTGTCACTCCGAATGGTGGCGGACGAGATCACGACATCGGATTGAATCAGTACCTGTTCTATACTATCAACGATCACTTCAAAGTCGGTGGTCGTTTCGAATGGTGGCATGACGACGGCGAGTCGACCTACGAGGCAACGGTTGGTGTCAACTTCCGTCCCAACAGCCACATGATCCTGCGACCGGAAATCCGACAGGATTGGTCGCCAGCCAACGGCGTCGACTTCTCGACCTTTGCCTTTGATACGATCTTCGTTTACTAAGGCGAGAAGGGCAAGCGAAGCTCAAAGCGGTGGACGGCTGATTGCCTCCACCGTTTTTTCGTTGGATAAGGTCACCAGCCACGTGACGGATAAATGCGCCTTGGATTCCATCGCAGCATTCCTTTGCTGGGAATCAGCTACATCGAGTCCCAGACCAGCCACGCAAGAATCAGCAGCCAGATTGCAAAGACGGCAACTGCCGCTGAAAACATCGCACGCTGCCGGTTGGACGGCGTAGGCAGATCGCGGAGCTCCCATTTGTGATGTGGTATGCCGTCTTGCGCTTCGTTCCCATGCTCGTTGCCGCTCGGCACAGTCGTCGTTGATGACGGACGCTTTTTCTTTTGTTTGGCACTCACAACGAACAAACTCAGAGGGCGTCGGGAGGAGTAATTTTGAATTCTTCGCGAAACGCCTTGTCGAAAGAATACACATCGTCAAAATCTTCTCGACGATCGTGTTTCGACTTTTTCATCAACTGGACTTGGATCAGGTTGTAGACGATGTTGCCGAAATCGCCAGTTTGGCTGATACCCCAGTTCTTAAGGACCGTCTGAGCCATATAGCCGTATTGATCAATCGCATACTGGCGAATGGCCTCACATAGCTGTTGTCCTGTCAGATGCTTTTCCAACTCATCGCCGTCAGCGTCGACAGGCGGTTGGTCGCTGCCCATGTTCAGATGCTCTTGCGCGAATTGCAGACCATCCCGAACAAACTGATAAGCCTCCAAACAATAGCGAGGATCATCCTTCAGCAATTGTGGGATAGGATTTCGCTCGTTACTCATCAATCATCTTTCCCCGGCTCGTTGTTCTTCTGACCCTGCGCGGCATCCTCACCGCTTTTCCCAGCCTCTGACTCACTCTTTTTCTGTGAGGTCTTTGAATCTTGACTTTTCTGTTCCGTCACTTTTCCCGACTTGGCAGTTCCACTTTTCTTCGACTCGGACTTGCGATCGTTATTTTTTTTGGGTCGTCCTGATCGAATGATGGAAATGACTTCAGCCAACTCGATGATCGTACGTCGATTGTCTTCCATTTCGACGAGAAGTTGCTGCGCCAGTATCTCATGGCCAAGCACAGTAGCTTTCCCGTTGCCCGTTACGATTTCCGAACCGACCGGTGGCAGCTCACGTTGCATCTCTACATAGGTGTCATACTCGTAACGCAGGCAACACTTCAGCCGTCCACATCGCCCAGAGATTTTCGTAGGGTCCAACGTGGCTTTTTGAATCTTCGCCATCTTCATGGAAACCGGCGGCATCGTGGTCAGATGCGTGTTGCAACACACGGGCTTTCCACAATCTCCGTAATCCGCCAACAACTTGGCTTCGTCTCGGACGCCGATCTGACGCATCTCAATCCGCGTCTGGAATTCTCTCGCCAACATGCGAACCAACTCGCGAAAATCAACCCGCTTCTCAGCAAGATAATAGACGATAATACGCTCGCCACCGAATACGTGTTCGAGGTCAACGAGCTCCATATTCAGACCAAGTCGAGCTACGTGCTCCTGGCATTTTCGAAACTCATCCCCGGATTGAGACCGCATATGCTGCAGTTCATTCATGTCGTTGGCGGACATGTTACGCAGAATCTCACCTTGTTCGAGGCCCTCGTGACCTTCCATCGCCTCCGGCGTCGCTTCACAGAGGACTTCACCCACTTCCAAACCCCGTTTCGTTCGTGCGATGACGCTGTCACCGCGCAGAAACTCTCGTTCCTTGCCGCGAACCGACAGGACTCCCAGGGTTCTCATAATTCCGTAACGGACGACGTACTTTGGCATGATGCACGTAAAAGACAGGCACGTATTGAACCCAAGAGTATAACCGCGGAGTTTTCCCGGGTATATAACATCGTGCAGTATCCTGGCGGCTATCGTCGCGATTCTAGCCAATCCCACGCGTCTTTTAGCGTTTCGTCGACATCTCGAATTCGATAACCAAGTTCGCTTTCGGCTCGATGACTGGAGTAAAAATGCGACTGAGCCGACATGGCTAGCATCGCCGAATTGAGCTCAACGTCCTTCCCGACAACCCATGAAGCCAAGTCGCCAACCCAGCCGACCGATCGGCGAATGAGGGGTCCCATCGTGGTTCGAGGTGGTCGGCTACCCGCAATACGAGCCATCTTTGTCCACAAATCGAAGTAGCTCAGATTGTTGCCAGCCAAAACGTACTTGCGACTTTTCGAGCCATCGCTGGCTGCCACGATGGCACGAGCCACATC
>CAYYHV010000096.1:18746-19677 GCA_964471695.1 uncultured Pirellulaceae bacterium | reverse complement strand
AAGGTATTCCATGGGAAGGCAACTACACGTCGTGGTTGGAGCAGAAGCAAGCGCGACTGGCAACGGAAGAGCGAGCCAGCAAAGCCCGCGAGCGTACGTTGAAACGTGAACTCGAATGGGTGCGAATGGCCCCTCGAGCGCGTCAGGCAAAGAACAAAGCTCGACTCAAAGCCTACGAGACGATGTCTACCGAACAGTTTGAGGATCGGCCGGACGAATTGGAAATTCAAATCCCGCCCGGCAAACACTTGGGTGACTTGGTTATTGAAGCCGTCGATGTCAACAAAGCCTATGGCGAACAGGTGCTCGTCGAGAATCTGAACTTTCGCTTGCCTGCGGGTGGTATCGTGGGAGTCATCGGTGCGAACGGGGCGGGTAAGACGACGTTATTCCGTATGTTTACGGGGCAGGAGCAGCCCGATTCGGGGACACTTCGCATCGGTCCAACCGTCGAGCTTGGTTATGTTGACCAGAGTCGCGATTCGCTTGACGACCAAAAGTCCGTTTACGAAGAGATTTCCGGGGACCATGAAACGTTGGAAATGGGCGGCCGGAAAATCAACGCGCGGGCTTACGTGTCTCGATTCAATTTCCGAGGCGCAGACCAGGAGAAAAAGGTCGGCATCCTTTCTGGTGGAGAAAGGAACCGTGTCCACTTGGCCAAGTTGCTACGTCGCGGGTCCAATGTTCTACTGCTTGATGAACCAACGAACGATCTCGACGTCGATACGCTGCGGGCTTTGGAAGAGGCGATCTTGAACTATGTGGGATGTGTCGTTGTCATTACGCACGATCGCTGGTTCCTGGATCGAATTGCCACGCATATTTTGGCCTTCGAAGGGGACGCTTATGTGCATTGGTGCGAAGGCAACTTTCAAGCCTACGAGCATCAACGAAAAGAACGACTTGGGATATCGACAGACGAACCGCG
>CAYYHV010000096.1:9588-18736 GCA_964471695.1 uncultured Pirellulaceae bacterium | reverse complement strand
GTTTAAATACAAGAAACTGCAGCATTAGAAAGATCATCAATCTGTCGGTGCAACGTGCCGGCTCGAGAATTGAATTCAAAATCAAGTAAGAACGGAAGATGGAAAAATGACCATTTTGAGAAGCGGGACGACGAAGAAATACTCCGACGGATGGGAGAAGGCGTTCGGGAAAAAGTCATCCAAGACCGGCAGTGCAGCGAAAGCTTCCGAAACAGCTGCAAAGAAGAAAGCCGCGAAGAGGAAACCCGCAAAAAAGAAAGCAAAGAAGAAGTAGGTAAAGCCCCGCCTCGCATTCTGGGGCGATTCACAACATTACAAGGAGATACCCATGAAGTTACACCTTCGATACTGCTCAATGTGAAATTACGAACCACAAGCCGTCAGTTTGGCGGCAAAGATTCTCGGCGAGTTCAAACAGCGAATTAAATCACTTGAGTTGGAGCCGTCCGCTGGTGGGGCTTTTGAACTAACTGCTGATGGGAAGAGCGTTTACTCCAAGCTGGAAACCGGAGCTTTTCCTGATGAAGCTGCTGTGATGGCGGATCTAAACGCACTCATCGACTGACTAAAATCCTTCAATCGGGGGGGGAGGGGAGAATCTGTATTCACACAACGGTCAATTCGGTTAGTTTGGACTAAAGGGAATTTGGGATTCAGTCATATTTTACTTGCTGGGGAGCAGGGTATGCCTTTAGTTACATGTCCGAAATGTAAGTCGAGTCGGATTCATCGAAGCAGGCGACTAAATCGTTGGAACATTCTTCAGTTCTTATGGGTCGTATTGAGATGCGACAAATGTTCCCATTGGTTTGCGCGGCGCAGTAGTGCAATCGTTCCGTTGCGGGAGGCTTTGCGCGAATCGACTTCGTCGAAGGCGCAACGAACCACCTAGAATTTCCTGTGGGCGCGGAGACTTCGGTTCAGGCGCGTCCCAGGAAATCACCTGTGCGTGTATCGACTTTTACGCGCTCGTCCTGAGCAAGGTATTCGGGCACTTGAATGGTGATGCCGGTTTCGAGTGTGGCTGGTTTGGTGCGGCCGGTTGCCGAATTGCCTTTGACGAATGGATCGCATTGCGTCACCAACAACTCAACCGTTGATGGGACTTGCAGCCCTACGCATTCGTCGTTGTAGATCATTGCCTGAGCCCCTTCGAGTTCTTCGGTCAGGTACTTCATCTGTTCAGCCACGTGTTCCAGGGGTATGGAATACTGGTTGTAGTTTTCCTGATCGAGTAGATGGGCATCTGTTGGGTCGGTGTACATCAATTTCACGTTGCGAGGCTCAAAGTCGGCTTCTTCAAGAGAGTCGGAGCCCTTAAGGGTAATATCGACTTTTTGTCGCGTGATGATGTTTCTGGCGCGGTACTTGTAGAGAGTCGCGGCCCCACGTGCAGATGGAGATTGGACGGAGATGGATTCGATGATGACCGGCTGCCCTTCGTAGTTAAGGACGGCCCCGTTCTTGATTTCTTTCGCCTGCATGACTCGTTCCGTAGATCGATTTCTTAGCTTTTAGGTTACATAACGCTTGCCGATTGTGGATCAACAATGATCCCATCAACTAATTCGGCGAGTCGTTCGAGTACGATAAACAGCCCGCCGGGGTCCATAAAGTCCGGTTCGGATTCATCCGGATCAAACTCGAACGAATGCTGTTCGAAGTGCAAAACATCGAGTCGAGCGGTGCAGTTCGCGATTCGGTCGAGCTTGGCTTTTTCGTCGTCCGACGCGATGTTCGGTTGGATTTCTTTGACAAGTTCTGGAATCTGTTCGAGAGCTTCGTCGCCGGTAACGCAACTGATGTCCATGGCGGCAAAGTCATCGGGTGCGAGTACGGTTGCGAACTCAAATCGTCCGTCATCGTCCGCCCGTGATTCCGAGATGACCATATTTCCCAGTGCCTGCAGTTCTTCAAGAATTGCCGTCGCAGATGGGCGTTTCGACACATCGAGAAGGATGAGGAACGTTTCGCGCCATTGGTATTCTGGGCGTTCAAAGAGCGACATATTCGGCCTCGTCGTAGCGGATAACGATCCTTGGGGGAAAGCCAAATTCTATCCGCTCAAGTCTCAGTCGTACATCGACGGAGCTGTTTGACCGCGAATTACGTGAGCTCGATGAAGAATCGCGGAGTGATTACCATTCCGGCGAACCGTAGTCCGTACCGGGGGGATTGTGCCCCAAGCCACCTTTCCATGCTTCCAGTGCCTTGATGACTTCGTCGCGTTCCCGCTGGCTTTTTGCCCAAAGGGATTCGTCCTGCTCCAAACGGACTTCGTAATGACCCTCCCGGTCGCAATCTTCATGACCGCAAAAGTGCGGCAGTTCAGAAATCCACATCACGCGGTACAGGGGCACCTGCTTGTCGTCAATCATGCACAGAATCGAAGTCATGGGAGATTTCCCGAGAGAAGAGAGAAGTCTGTATTAATCTATGGATGCAATGCCAGCGAGCCAGCTGCCACTATTGTTCCATTATCGGCAAGGAGGATCAAATATCCTAAATGATTACGTTTGGCCAAGTTCCTTTGACCGCATAGTCGCCGATTCGACAGCATTAATCAGGGCGACACGGAGTCCACCAGCTTCCAATGCTTGCAATCCAGCGATGGTGGTGCCACCGGGACTGGCGACTCGATCCTTTAAAACAGCGGGATGTTCGCCGGTTTCGCTAACCATGGCGGCAGCTCCGGCCACAGTATGAGCCGCTAATGCCGTGGCGATATTGCGGGGTAACCCCATCCGGACTCCACCGTCGCTGAGGGCTTCTACGATTTGATAAATAAAAGCCGGACCGGAACCCGACAGTCCCGTCACAGCATCCAACAGCGGCTCGGCCAACTCAGTAACGTAGCCCACCGAAGCAAGGATCTTCACGATGTTGGATGCATCTTCGTCGGTTGCCGCAGGACCGCGACAAAATGCGGAGGCGCCCTTTCCGATGAGGCAGGGCGTGTTTGGCATCACGCGAATGATACGATCGGATTGAAGTCCTTTTGACAGCGTTGCCATCGTAGCACCAGCCACGATCGAAACAAAAAGCGACTTGTTCTTCTCGCCAGTCAGCCCACTCATGACAGTCGAAATATGCTGTGGTTTCACTGCAAGTATCACGATGTCGCTTTTCTCAACGACTTGGTTGTTGTCGTTGGTCGTGTTGGCTCCTGGAACGGCTTCTGAAAATCCGCAACGGGCCGCTTCGTAAGCATCCGATGCAAGTACTTGATTCGCAGGCACAATGCCTGCCGAAACCATGCCACTCGCTAAGGCTCTCGCCATTTGTCCGGAGCCGATAAATCCAATTTGAAGTTGTTTCATGTCAAAGTCACATACATGCGGGATGATTCCAGTCGCCTGACCAATATTTTACACGCCATCGTAGCATGCGCGACTTGCATTGGCAGCGTGGCAATCGGGGTGGACACCACTTTAGGGTTTTGTCAGACTTCCGCGACTTTTCTGGAACTCTGCCTCAAGTTTGAGGCAACTACCGCTCATCAATGCTCTCTGCTCTTTGGTTGAAGGAGCCACTATGAAAACTGTGGTACGGCTGATTGTTGGTTTGGCTGTTTGTTTTTCGGCAAGCTTGGTAAACGCCCAAGCCTGGAATCCACTTAGCGCCTTCAAGAAACAACCGGCGGCGTCCAATGTGGGTTGGCCCAGCCAATCGACGCAGGGCGTCCAGCCTGTGGGATTTATTCAGAAGTGGAATCAGGGGCTCGAGAAGACTCGTCAGGCGCTGACGCTTCCCACGTTGTCGATGCCTCAGATTAAAATGCCGCAAATCACGGCGCCGCAGATTCAGATGCCGCAGCTGCAGATGCCGAATAACGCGCCTCAGATTTCGATGCCCAAACTGCAAATGCCCAAGTTGCAAATGCCACAGATCCAGCTACCGTCGCTCGATACTCGCGGCACAATTTTCGATGGTATGATCAAACCAGCAAGCGGTGGCAAGAAAATTGGTTCGATGATCCCTAAGTGGCTCAAGCCGCAAACGCAACCTCAAATGACTCAACCGCCAACGTTGAACTCGTTTCTCAGTCAAAAGCGACCGTAAGAATATCTGACGAAACCGTACGACTCCCCGCTCGCCAATCGGATCCATGCTGCGATAAAATGCACGCATGGCAACAGATCTGATTCTTGGAACGGCAGGGCATATTGACCACGGCAAAACTGCGCTCGTGCGAGCGCTGACGGGCACCGATACTGATCGGCTGCCTGAAGAGAAACGCCGTGGCATCACCATCGAATTAGGTTTTGCTCATCTGGAGCTTGGCGATTTTCGATTGGGCATCGTCGATGTTCCCGGTCACGAGAAGTTTGTTCGCCAGATGTTGGCGGGCGCGACCGGTATGGACCTCGCAATGTTGGTTGTGGCTGCTGACGATTCGGTCAAGCCGCAGACTCGTGAGCATGTCGAAGTCCTACGCATGCTCAATCTCTCCAGCGGCGTTATCGTTCTCACCAAATGTGACCTCGCCGATGAAGACTGGATGGAACTTGTCGAAGCCGAGATTCGCGAGTTGGTCGAAGGCTGCTTTTTGGAGTCGGTGCCGATTGTTCGCACCAGTGCGGTTTCACGGCAGGGAATCGATGAACTCAAATCGGTTTTGTTGGACGCAGCCAACAAGGCGGCTGGGCAATTGGATGACTCGCTGATCGAAGCCCCGTTTCGAATGGCGATCGACCGTACGTTTACCATGGCTGGCCACGGGACGGTGGTAACTGGCAGTGTTGTGAGCGGGCGAGCTTCTGTGGGTGACGAAATGGAGATTCAGCCCGGGGCGACTCCTGTCCGGATTCGCGGATTGCAAAACCATGATTCGTCGGTGGAATCCGTGCAACGTGGGCAACGTGCGGCAATCAACATTGCTGGTGTGCACCATGATGAAATCAGTCGCGGCCACGAGCTCGCCGCAAAGCAGCATCTTGAATCCAGTCAACTAATTACGGCTCGACTGAATTTACTAGCGAGTTCGCCACGACCGTTAAAGAATCGCGCCACGATTCGAGCCCACGTGGGAACGGCGGAAGTTCTTGCTCGAGTCGCTTTGCTCGATGGCGATCGCCTCGAGCCAGGGCAAACCGGATTGGCTCAGTTGTACCTCCGCGAGCCGATTGCGACCGTCTGGCAACAGCCGCTGGTCTTGCGCTGCGAGTCGCCAATGTTCACCATCGGCGGTGGCCATGTTTTGGTTCCTGCGGCCCAGAAGATCAAGCGATTGTCCGATACGGAACGCCAGCGTCTTGAAGAGCTGCAATCGGACGATGAGAATCTTCGGGTAGCTGCGGCGTTGTATTTTCATGAGTTGCGAAGCTGGGAACCCAGTGACTTGTTAAGGTTGGCTGGAATCAGCAATGGAGCCGTCGTAGAACAGGCGTTGATTGAAAGCGGCGGACTCGTTCCGTTGGTCGTTTCGCCGACTCGAACTGCCCACGTTGAACGCGGTGCCTTTCAGAAATGGTCCGATAGAATCTGCACGGGATTGGAGAGACTGCATACGCAATTTCCATTGAGATCGAGTGTGGAGCGTTCGCAACTCCGACAGCGATTTGAATACGTAGGCGACAACCAACTGCTGGAAGCCTTGTTGCGGCATATGGCGAGTGAAAAAATACTCAAGCTGAGTGACACGGGAATCGCGTTGGCTTCACACAAACCGAAGCTGTCGGAGCGTCAGCAGGAAATGCTGGCTCAGATTGTTGAACGCTTTGAGGCTGGCGGAATGCAGCCACCGGCGGCTGCCGACTGTTATGACTTGCATCCGAAGCAGCCCAAGGAAATCGACAAACTGGTGAATCTGGCAGTGTCTGACGGACAATTGGTCCACATATCACAGGGCTTTTTTCTGCATACTGCCGTCGAGCAGGCGATGCGAGAACAACTGCGAGAGGCCCTCGCGAGCAGCGAAGGCATGACGCTCAGTGCGATTCGAGAGTTACTTGGCACCACCAGAAAGTATGCTGTGCCCTTGTGCGAGTATCTCGACAAATCCGGTTTTACCAAACGAAACGGCGATCTCCGCTTTCTTGGTTCCTCGTAGCGTCAAAAACGGGACTGGGAAAAAACCCCCGGTAATGCGAGAATCTAGGCTTGGAATTTCTTTAACGCGCTCAACTCGCCATCGGGAATCGCCGTGAACGAAACGCTACGGAACAAAGTCGTCAATTCCATTCTGCCTCGCGTGCAGACTCCAGCCCAGTACATGGGAAGCGAACTGAACATCGTTCGCAAGGATCACGCCTCGGTGCGAGGGAAATTGTGCATGGCGTTTCCAGACGTGTACAAGATTGGGATGAGTCACCATGGCTTGCAAGTGTTGTATACGTTGATGAACAACCGCGAAGACTGGTTGTGCGAACGCGTGTTCACGCCATGGATCGACATGGAAGAAGAACTTCGCAAAGAGGGGCTCCCGCTTTACGGTCTGGAGACGTTCACACCGCTATCGGAGTTTGATGTTCTGGGTTTTACGCTGCAGTACGAGATCGGCGCCGTCAACGTACTGACCATGTTGGATTTGGGGCAGATACCCATGCATGGGGATCAGCGCACTTTGGCCGATCCGTTGGTGATCGCGGGTGGACCGTGTGCGCAGAACCCGGAACCATTGGCTGTCTTTATTGACGTCTTTGTTACGGGGGATGGCGAGCCCAGCCTTCCTCGTATTTGCGATCTGTGGTTGGAGGTTCGTGATCAGGCCATATCGACAAGTGGCGTATTGGAAGGTACTGCGGGGCGTCAACAGCGCGAAGAGTGTCTCGCCCAATTAGCCGGTATGCTTCCGTTTTGTTATGTGCCTCGGTTCTATATCCCCGAATACAAAGACGGTCGACAAGTCGCTTTAAATCGAACCCGCAATGATGTACCGGAAACGATCGAGCCTTCGGTGATCAGCGATCTTGATGGCATCCCGTTGCCGACCAAACCTATCGTGCCTTTCGTGGAAACGGTCCACGATCGAATCGCAATTGAAATCATGCGCGGCTGTCCGTGGCAGTGTCGATTCTGCCAAAGTACCGTGATCAAGCGACCGATGCGATTTCGCACCGTCGAGACAATCGTCAATGGCGCCTTGGAAAGCTACTACAATACCGGCTTCAACGAGCTCTCGATTTTGTCGCTTTCCAGTAGCGACTATCCCCACTTTCCAGAACTGGTCACGCGGTTGAAAGAAGTCTTCTCGCCGCTGGGAGTAAATCTTTCGATCCCAAGTCTCCGCGTCAACGAGCAGCTTCGTTCCATCGCCGAGTTGATTGGCAACACGCGACGATCAGGTTTGACGTTGGCCCCGGAAGTGGCTCGGGATGACATGCGAGAGCAGATTCGCAAGAAAATCAAGAACGAAGATCTCTACGAAGGGTGCCGTCAGGCTTTTCGACACAACTACGAAAGCGTCAAGCTGTACTTCATGTGTGGCTTGCCTGGCGAACGCAAGGTTGACCTCGATGGCATCATTGAAATGTCGGAGACGATCGCACGCATTGGTAAAGAAGAACGTGGTCGCTACGCCAAAGTAACGGCCAGCGTTTCAAACTTTGTGCCCAAATCGCATACGCCTTACCAGTGGAATGGGATGCAGCGTCGCGAGTATTTCGAAGAGTCGCATCGGTACCTGTGGAGTAAACGACAATTGCGATCGGTCAATGTGAAATGTCACGACATCGACACCAGCCTGCTGGAGGGTGCCATCAGCCGCGGGGACCGTCGGACAGGCGAAGCCATCGAGTTAGCTTGGCAACGAGGGGCTCGATTGGATAGCTGGTACGAGCAGATTAACCCGGCTCGTTGGTGGCAAGCCTTTGCTGATGTAGGGATCGATCTTGAGCAACAACTGCATGAACCTTACGAATTGACCGACAAGCTTCCGTGGGACCATCTCAACGTGAAGTATGGCCGCACTTTTCTGGAGAAGGAACAGACGCGTTCCCTCGTTCAGTTGGAATCGATGGCTGACGCTCAGTAGGACGAATTCCTGACAGGATCAACATGAGTACTGATGTGCCCGACCCGAACGTTTCTCTGCGCGATTTTCAGCAACTTATCCGCGAGATGTACTTTGAGAAGGATGAGGCTCGTGGAGTCGACGGAACCTTCATGTGGTTGATGGAGGAAGTCGGCGAGTTAGCGGCGGCTTTACGTGAAAAGGATCGTGAGAATACCATTGAGGAATTCGCCGACGTGTTGGCTTGGTTGACGACAATCGCCAATGTCGCGAACATCGACTTGAGCGAGGCCGTACAGCTTAAGTACGGCAAAGGCTGTCCCGGTTGTGGTAATTTTGTCTGCGATTGTCCAGACGACGGAAAACCCTGATCGTGGCCGCTATATCGCGAAGCGGACTCTGAGTAGAATGTCGCCTTAGCAACCGATGCGTCGTGCCCGGTTGTGCCCTCTGAAAACAGCGCTCATTTGCCGATGGTTCACCATAGACTAGTTCGAAAATTCCTGGTGGTCCTTGGCATCGTGCATTTTGCCGCGTTACTGGCAATTGGTGCGGTCGAGATTGAATCCGTGGATGTTGGTTTCGGCGGGCTTCACAAGGTGGGGCACTGGATTCCTGTTCACGTCACGCTCAAGTCCGATGTGGCGACGACGGCCAATCTGGTGGTTGCGGCGCCCGATAGCGTTGGGTTGCTCTGCGAGTATGACGCGGCGCCGATAATGATTCCCAGCGGCGAATCGAAGCACACGCGAATGGTGCGAGTTGGTCGCACGACGTATTCAATGAATGTCGAGTTGCGGCCTGTCTCTGGCGATCAGGAATCCGTTGATGCCGCGAAGGCCCTGGATTCTCGTTCGGTGTCCATTACGAGCGAACAATCCGTCCTGGCGACCCAGCAAATGGTCGTCACGCTGGGCGTGGACTCTGGCATCGACAAAGAAATTCGCGTTCGCAACGCATCGCAGATTGAATCACTTCGCATCACGAACCTTGCCGACGCCTCAGACCTTCCCGTGGAATGGTTTGCTTATGAAGGCATCGACTTGCTGGTGATGACAACCGGCGACGCGACGTTCTGCGAATCCGTCAGTGACGAGCAATGGAATGCGCTGGAGAAGTGGGTTGTCATGGGCGGAAAGTTGATTCTCTCCGTTGGGGAGAATGCTCAATCGCTGTTGGTGGATGGTCAACCGT
>CAYYHV010000096.1:0-9578 GCA_964471695.1 uncultured Pirellulaceae bacterium | reverse complement strand
CGCGAGACGAGTGAGTTGGAGGCGTATGCAAAATCGAATCAGCGCTTGGATCTGCTATGGCGAGACTTGCCTCGTGAACAGCGTGGAGTTCCCGTGGCGAAAATCGCGCCACCCCGTGGTTTGGAGTCAGCGGCTCAGGGGACAGGGCGTCGCAAAGTTGCCTGGGTTACGCGAACAGCGTATGGATTTGGAAGCGTGAATTTTGTGGCTTGCGATCTTGACGTAGGGCCTGTGTCAACGTGGAAGGGCCGTTCGCGATTAATCACACGTTTAATCGACGATTCGCTTGGACTGAATGCGAATAAAGAGAATAAAGATCAATCACAGCAGATTACCCACTTGGGGTTCAATGACTTGTCCGGGCAATTGCGTGCGTCGCTCGATCAATTTAAAGGGGTTCGCTTGGTGCCCTTTTCTTTGATCGCCGGGTTGGCGGTGGCGTACATTTTGTTGATTGGCCCGATCGACTATTTGTTTCTGAAGCGATTCGCACCGCGGATGGAATGGACGTGGTTCACGTTTCCGTTGGTGATCATTGGACTGGCCGCCGTTGCCATCATGTTGGCGAAGAATTGGAAAGGTCAATCTAACAAGCAGAATGTGGCTGAGCTGCTTGACGTGGATTCGGTCAGAGGCATTGCACGATGTTCTTCGTGGAGTCATGTGTATTGCCCGACGGCGGGTCGTTATGACCTTGAGTTTTCGCCGACAGGGAAGCTGCCGGCTGCCACGGGGCGCTTGTTGAGCTGGCAAGGCCTGCCGGGGACGAGCTTTGGTGGCATGCACAGCAGTTCATCCACCGCCTTGGTGGCTGATCCGTACCGCATTCGCTGGAATCGCGGGGCAGGGCAGGGGGCTGCAGATTCTGATGCGCAATCCGTCGCTACGAAAGTACAGGGCGTGCCGATTCCGACTTGGTCCAGCCGCTCGATGATTGGGACGTGGTGGTCGGAAAATGGGTTCATCAACGAAGATCAGGACAATCTCGAATTAACTCGCAACGGAAATCTTGTTGGTACGATAAAGAACCCGCTTCCTGTACCTCTAAAAGATGCCGTGATTTGCTACGGTCGCATGTTTTACAAAGTCGGTACGTTGGCTGCGGGCGCATCGTTTGATGTAGGGCAGATGTCGCGGCCGCAAAACTTCCGGTACCACCTGACTCGGCGAAAGATTGTTGATGACAAAGAGATTGTGAACCCGTGGGAGAAAGAGAGTTTCGATATCCAGAGGATTCTCGAGCTGACAATGTTCCACAACAAAGCCGGTGGCTCGGCGTACACGGGATTGCTGAACCGCTACCATCATGAACTCGATCTGAGCGATCATTTGACGACGGGGACGGCGGTGCTTTACGGCCGATTGTCCGACTCGGTATCCCAATGGAAACTCAACAATGAGGAATTCACGGAAGAACAGTCGCGACATTGGACGTATTGCCGGATACTTTATCCGGTAGGAAACCCCGCCGCAGCGACAGCACAAACGGCTTCGACATCGAATTGAACCGCGACGAAGGCAGACCAACGCAGTGATTGAAACACACGACCTGACAAAACGCTACGGTGAACTGTACGCCATTCGCTCGATCGAACTCGATCTGAAGGAAGGCGACTTGTTCGGTTTTATCGGCCCAAATGGCGCCGGGAAAACGACGACGATGCGGATCATCGCGACGCTGCTTACGCCGACTTGGGGGGAAGCCTATGTCGACGGGAATTCGATCTACACCAAACCGGAAGAAATTCGCAGGTTGGTGGGATACATGCCCGACTTTTTCGGTGTGTACGACGACATGAAAGTCATCGAGTATCTGGAGTTCTTTGCGGCTGCCTACCGAATTCGCGGAGCCGAACGGCGGAAGGTATGCGATCGGATGTTGGACATCGTGGATCTCGACTTTAAGCGAAACGCCTTTGCGAATACGCTCTCGCGTGGCCAGACCCAACGCTTGGGGTTGGCACGAGTCATGTTGCATGATCCCCAAGTCCTTTTGTTGGACGAGCCACTCAGTGGTCTGGACCCAAGGGCACGTATTGAAATGCGGAACTTGCTCAAGCGTCTTGGCGAGATGGGGAAGACCGTGGTTGTATCCAGTCATATTCTCCCGGAGCTTGCGGATGTCTGTAACAAGATCGGAATCATTGATCGCGGTGTGATGGATGTTAACGCAGAAGTCTCCGAAGTCATGCAGCAAATTCGACGCAACATCGAGTTGCTTGTCGAAGTCGACGGGGACCCGGAGGGCGCCGCAAAAGCCCTGGAAGAACACGACTCGGTTGAGGAATGCAAAATCGAGAAGCAGGTGATTGTTGTCACCCTCAAAGAAGGCGTCGTGGACTATAGTGATTTGGCATCGATTCTGGTCGGCAAGGGATTCAAGCTGAAGACGTTTTCCGAGAATCGGTTGGATCTGGAAGCCGCGTTTATGGCGCTGACCAAGGGGTTGGGTAAGAATATTTAGCGCAAACGGTCTCTGGTTCGAATCAAGAGGAGGGCCATGGCATGACTCCCTTCAAAGCCCTCCTGTATCTCTGGGCCGCGCCTTGGTCTCTGTTGGGCTGCTCATTGGGTCTGCTCGGATTGATGACTGGCGGGCGATGTTTTGTGGAGCGGGGCGTCCTCGAGTTTCATGGTGGAATTCTCAGTCGACTGTTGCGCCAAATTCCGATCGAGGGTGGGGCGTCCGCGATAACACTTGGACATACAGTGCTTGGGCGAACGCGAGAAGAGCTCGATCGTTGTCGGGATCACGAGCACGTTCATGTTCATCAATATGAGCGCTGGGGGCCGATGTTTGTCCCGGCTTATTTTGCATCAAGTATCGTCGCTTGGGCGAAGGGACTGGATCCGTATCTCGACAATGCGTTTGAGCGCGAAGCTTACGACGCCGAGGATCCTCGCATGCACTGAAGAGTTGCCGGTGCAATGGATTCGTCTTTCGGCGGCTGGTCTTTCAGTCATATACTGAGAATATGAGTCGCACCGAAACACACATCGTCGCTTTACTGTCCACAATCAAACGAACGGCATGTTGGTTGACGTTTGCGATGATCGCTTTGTTGTCGCTTGATGGGTTTGCCCAAACCAAAGATCGCTATGACGCCGCCCGTGAAAAACTGATCGAGAACGCGATCAAGGGATCTGGTATCAAAGATGAACGCGTATTACGGGCGATGCGATCGACAGATCGTCACGAGTTTGTGCCTGCTTCGCAACGAAAACTGGCCTATGAAGATATGGCGCTCCCGATTGGTGGCAACCAGACCATATCGTCACCGTTTATCGTTGCCTATATGACCGAGTCGCTTGATCCGCAACCATCGGACAAAGTTCTTGAGATTGGAACGGGAAGCGGATTCCAGGCGGCAATTCTCAGCCCACTGGTTCAGGATGTCTATTCGATTGAAATCGTCGAAGTCCTCGGTCGCAAGGCTCGTCAAACGCTGCGGCGACTTAAGAAATACGACAACGTCCATCTGAAGATTGGCGATGGTTACAAAGGTTGGCCCCAGCATGCGCCATTCGACAAGATTATTGTTACCTGCTCTCCGGAGAAGGTTCCGGCTCCGCTTGTCGAACAACTCAAAGACGGCGGACTGATGGTCATTCCTGTCGGCGAACGGTATCAGCAAACGTTGATGATGTTTCGCAAAGTTGACGGGAAGCTGGAACGTAAAGCACTGCGTCCGACGCTGTTCGTACCCATGACGGGCGAAGCCGAAGACAAGCGCGAGGTGTTACCAAATCGTGATGAAGTCAAACTGCTCAATGCGTCATTTGAAGAGAAGCAGGATTCGGATGGGCACTTTCCTGGTTGGTACTACCAACGTCAGGCGACTCAGGAGCGAGATGCGGACGCACCGCACGGTGATCATTATGTGAAGTTTTCCAATAAAACACCTCGGCTTGGCAGCCGCGTATTGCAGGGCTTTGCGATCGACGGCAGTCGCTTTAGGAAGCTAGAAGTCTCAGCCAGTATTGCGTGCAAAGATGTGAAGGCTGGCCCAGTCGACGAGATGTTGCCGGCGATCGCAATTACGTTTTATGACAAAAGCCGCGATTTGCTTGGCCAACAGTGGATCGGACCATGGAAAGGCACAAGTGGTTGGCAAAAAGTCTCAAAATCTTTCTCTGTGCCTTCGAAGGCTCGTGAAGCCATCTTTCGGATAGGCCTTTTTGGTGCAACTGGCGAATTCTCAGTCGACGCGATCTCTGTTTCGCCCGTGAAACGTTGACTGGAATCCCCCTCAGGATAGGGGGGAATTTGTGGGTATATCGCTCAGTCGCCTTGAATTGCCTGAACCGACCGTTATCTTTACCTGCATATAGTAATGGAGAAAATACGCATACTGCGTTGACTTTGACGGTCCTTATGCAACGTGATTAAGCACTTGGAGATTCATGTGAGAAACTTAACATTCAAAGCAATGGCTGCGGTGGTTGTTCTGGCAATGACGGTCGGCAGTGCCTCGGCTCAATGGGGTAGCGCTGGCGGCTCGTTCGGCGGCGGTTCGTTCGGCGGTGGTTCATACGGTGGCGGTTCATACGGCGGTGGCTTGTCCGCAGGCGGATGGGGCAGTGCTGGTGGATCATTTGGCGGCGGATTGGGAATGGCTGGATCCGCTGGCTCGAACTGGGGTGGTTCATACGGTGGCGGTTCGTTTGGCGGTGGTTCGTTTGGTGGCGTAGCTTTGGCTAGTGCCCCACGTCGTCACGGATGTTTGCTCAGTCGATTGTTCCATCACCATCGTCGTCCGCAGGTTCAATTCGTTCCTGTTCGGATAGCGGTTCCACAGGTCAGCTATTCCTACATGCCGGCACCAGCACCCGTCGTTGAAGCGGCGACAGATTGTGGTTGTGAAGCAGAAGTGGCTCCGATGGAATACAGTGAGCCGACTTACGCTGAACCCATGATGGAGTCGACAGGGACATGCGAATGCAATTGCGATTGCTCGAATTGCAACGGCGGCACCAGCATGGAGACGGTGATCGAAGGCAGCGATGGCGGATGCAGCGAATGTGGTAGCGAAGAGCCTGTAGAAGGCATCATCGAGACTGGCATGAATACCAAATCGCGACTGCTCGTGAATGTGCCTGAAGAAGCCGTCGTTTTTGTGAATGGAAAACGCACGACGACCAAAGGGACATTGCGCAAGTTTGCATCATCCGATTTGGATCGCAACCTGAACTACACTTACGAAGTTCGTGCTGAAGTCAATGGGCGTTCGGAAACCAAAGTCGTTTCACTTCGTGCGGGTTCTTCCAAGGCACTCAACTTTGACTTTGCACCCGTACAATCGACGGTCCTAACGCTTCACGTTCCTGCCAACGCCAAAGTCGAGTTGGCTGGTACAGAAACCAAGCAGACGGGAACCAAACGAGTCTTCCGTACCGCTCGCCTGAAGGCTGGACAGACTTGGAAGGGTTACCAGGTTCGCGTCACGCTTGAGAAAGACGGACGCACGCTGACCAAGCAACGAAGCCTGGTTCTTCGTGGTGGAGAATCCCAGTCGGTTTACGTCGACTTTGACGATACCACGCTGGCTGCTCGCTAGTTTCGGCTGATTGATACAGAAAAAACAAAATCCTCCAGTTGTCGACTGGGGGATTTTTTTGCGCGCAGATTTGGAAACGATCTAAATCCGATTCGTGACGCGGACACGATATAGATTCCCTCATCAGGGTCGCCAGCCGAGCAACGTTTTTCTTAGCTCAGGTGTACCGACTTCTTCACGCTCGAGCCGTCAAAAATAGATGGGTTGTTTCGCAATCAGTCGATTGCTTTCAATTATACTGGTGCCGTTATCCGGAAGCGAAATTGCCTCATCGCGTTGACGGTAGGCGAAGTGATTCGCAAAGCTTCACCGTTTTCGAAGCCACGGAGACAATAGAAAATGCGCTCTATCCATGCCAAGTCGGCAAGATTTTGAAAGCACAACGTAGTCGTCGTTTTCGGGCAATTAGCTACGATGAAATTTCCGTCGTATATTTTGAGCCGTGCAAAACACTGACTGGCTCTCCATCATGTGCCATTATGTTTCACGACTTCCGACTCAGCCCTAGGCACAAGTCATGGGGCAATCTGAGTTCGGCAGAACCACTTGCAGTATTTCGAAACTTTCCCGAATAGCCAAATGTCCAGAGAAATCAATCCGCAACCAGACGTTTACGAATGGCCAACGTGGTTGCGCATTGTCGCCAGCCTGTTGATCGTCTTCCACTTGGCCTGTGTCTTTGTGGGGCCGTGGGCGGTTCAACCACCGCCAGCCAGCGAGCTCTCGCAGGCCGTCGCAGCTGCGTTGGCACCGTATTTGAAATTCATGTCGATCGACAATGGCTATCGGTATTTTGCACCCGACCCGATGCCAGGGCACATTCTCAAGTACGCATTGCTGAAAGATGGCGATGTTGTCGTCGAAGGCGAATACCCGGATCGCGAACAGCATCGACCGCGGCAGCTTTACCATCGCTACTTCATGGTTTCGGAAACTGCTTTTCAATTGGCTGCTTCAGCCCAAATGCCGCCGCTGCCACCGGGCGTCGAGCCGACTCGAGCGCAGCGCGAATCGTTAGCGCATCGGCAGGATATGGCACGTCGGTTCTTTCAAGGAATCGCGGACAATCTTTTGAACGAACATCCCGAATGTAATTCGGTTCGACTGACGTGTACAACGCATATCATTCCGACTCCAATTGAGATGGCACAAGGAACGCGATTGACGGATGAGAAATTGTATCGCGATCAGCCGCTTGGTAAGTTTACCAGGAGTGGGCTATGAATCTCATTCGCGACTATCTGTGTGAGCTGACCGAGGCGACTCGGAACGGTTGGCAGCGATTTTGGTTTGCGCCTGTCGATCCGGCAACGATCTGTTTGATTCGAATTTTGACGGGCGCCATGCTGCTCTACACGCATGCAGTGTGGACACTCGACTTGGAAGGTTTCTTTGGTACTCAGTCACGAATCAGTCCCGGCTTTGTGCAAGGTTATCATGATCACTTTATGACGGGTGACAATTGGGCGTGGTCCTATTTGAATGGATTGCAAACAAATGCACTCCTCTGGGGGCTACATGTTGTCGCACTGATTTTGCTGACGATGTTTATGGTCGGATTGTTTACGCGAGTCACTTCCGTATTCGCATTTCTCATAGCGATTTCCTACGCGCACCGAGCCCCAGGTGCCCTGTTTGGGTTGGATCAGATCAACACGCTGCTCACGATGTATCTTGTTGTGGCTCCGTCAGGAGCCCGATACTCGCTCGATCGCTGGTGGAATGCGAAAAAGCATCGTCCAGTCGCTCGTAGCACGATGGCCAATGTGGCGATCCGACTTTTGCAAATTCACCTATGCATCATTTACCTCTTTGCTGGGGTAGGGAAGCTTCAGGGGACGTCCTGGTGGAGTGGCACGGCAATGTGGCTGGCTATGGCGAATTACGAGTACCAGTCGCTAGATATGACGTGGCTTGGGCGTTGGCCGAAGCTGATCAACCTGATGACACATGTGGCGCTAGCCTGGGAAGTCAGCTATATCGCCCTGATCTGGCCGCGAATGACGCGGCCCATCATGCTTGCGTGTGCGGTGCCGTTGCATCTGGGAATCGGGGCTTGTATGGGCATGATGACGTTTGGAATCATCATGCTGGTCGCCAATTTGGCTTTCGTTTCGCCGGGCGTCATCCAGGCCATTATGCAACCTATAATTGCACGCCTCGGAATGCACTCAGGCGACTGATCGAGCGACCTGGCATGGAATCCGAGGCGAGGCAGGGCAGGGCGTTTGCGTTGTTCCTTCGCCGATGCAGGGATATACTGGCTTCTCGCCGTTCCTGACTTGTAACAAAACAGATTGTACGACGGGCTTCCAAGCAAGTCCGTCGCGAATTGAAGCTTGGCCGTAACTGGCTAAACAGATCCGGGTTGTTGTATGACCCGCTCCATTACGAAAGTGAGATTATCGTGTTTCAAAGCCTGGCAGTGATTGGTGCGACGGGGGCCGTTGGCCGCATTGTTCGTAACCTTCTCGAAGAACGCAACTTTCCTATCGACGACATCCGATTTCTGGCGTCTGCCCGATCGGCGGGAACGACGATCAAGTTTCGTGGGAAAGACATTACTGTTCAGGAAATGACAAAAGACGCATTCAAAGGGATCGACCTGTGCATCGCCAGCACGCCGGACGAAGTCTCACGTGAGTTTGCTCCATGGGCGAAAGAGCACGGTACCGTCGTCGTGGATGAAAGCGGCGCGTGGCGGATGGACCCAAAGGTGCCGCTGATTGTGCCCGAAGTCAACCCGCAAGATATCGACAATCATGATGGGATGATTGCCAGCCCCAATTGTTCTACGACTCAGATGGTCGTAGCGATGAAGCCGCTTCATGACGCCGGCCGAATCAAACGAGTCGTCGTGAGTACCTATCAGGCAACCAGTGGCGCGGGAGTCGCCGGGCAAGCCGACTTGGAAGACGGCACACGGGCTTGGCTGGACAACAAGCCGTACGATTACAAAGCGTTTTCTCATCCGATCGCTGGCAATTTGATCCCACAAATCGGCTCGCTCAAGCACGAAGGGTACACCTCGGAAGAGATGAAGATGGTTTGGGAAACGCACAAGATTTTTGGTGACGACAGCATTCAGGTTTGTCCGACATGTATTCGCGTTCCAGTCACCAATTGCCACAGCGAATCGATTCTCGTGGAAACCGAAAAGAAGATTTCTGCGGCTGAGGCTCGAGCCTTATTTGAAGCGGCGCCGGGTATCACCGTCATTGACGATCTGGCCAACGGGAAATATCCCATGCCCAACGAATGCGACGGGAAGGACGATGTCTTTGTCGGCCGTATTCGCGAGGACATCTCCAGTCCCAATGGTATCTCGTTCTGGTGCGTCAGCGATAACCTTCGCAAAGGCGCAGCTACGAATGCCGTACAGATCGCCGAGCTCCTGGTAAAAGCCAAAGCGGCTGCGTCCTAGTTCGCGACGGCTTGGAAGTCTCATGCGTACGCTGAAACTCACAGTCAGTTATGACGGCACAGCGTACTGTGGCTGGCAAGTGCAAACGAACGGCCCGACCATCCAGGGAATGCTGGAGCGGGCTTTCGCCAAATTGGGTTCGCCGATTCGCGTGGTTGCCAGCGGACGTACGGATGCGGGGGTACATGCTCACGGGCAAGTCGTCAGTTGTCGTGACGAATCGGAGATTCCGTTGGAGCGCATGGTAACTTGCCGAGAGACATTCGGGTGCAGAATGTGGAGCTGGCCCCGGACGGCTTTCATGCCATCCGCGATTCTGTCAAAAAGCGATATCGTTACATCCTCCAAACGGGCTCGATTCCCAGCGTCTTTCGTGGACGATATACCTGGTTCGTTCGAGGAGCGCTTGATGTTGACGCCATGAACAGAGCAGGGCAGGGACTGGTTGGAAAGCACGACTTTAGCAGTTACGAAGCCGCCGGTTCTGAACGCAAGACGTCGGTGCGAACGATCCTTGATTTGATCGTGGTCGATTCGCCGCTGGAGCGCAACGAAATTTTCATTGAAGTCGAAGCCGACGGATTTCTGTACAACAT
>CAYYHV010000095.1:0-19763 GCA_964471695.1 uncultured Pirellulaceae bacterium | reverse complement strand
CCTTTTCAGGTTGAGTGGGAATTCTACCGACAGGCCACTTGGCAATGGGTATGGGCAGCCAGACAATCAAGCCTTGAATTCGAATTTCAATGTTCTTCTCTGCTGGTTTTGGTCCGCGATGAACGACGTAATACCTACTAATCCGGGAGATGCGCTGACGGCCTCGACTTCTCCGGCGAGTGCAGGACGAAAGTGGTTTGGCGGTTTTATTGGAATGCTTGTCGGGTTTCTCGTCGTCGCTATTGGAGAGGGCATTTCGCACACCATGTATCCACCGCCTGAGGGCGTGAAACTTGGATCGCCAGAGCTCATAGAATTTATTCAGGGGTTACCTTCGACGGCTTTTGTGGTTTTGGTGATTGCCCATGCCGCGGGTGCGTTCTCTTGTGGATTGGCTTGTGCAATGTTCGTACGCAACGGATGGAAGAAACCTGTCGTTGTTTGCGGAGCTTTGTTTGCCTTGGCAGGAATCATGAATCTCGTTCAGATCCCCCATCCCGTCTGGTTCGGCGTTCTCGATGTACTGGTGTACCTGCCAATGGTCTTGCTAGGGGGTTTGACAGCCAACGGAATTCTGCCTGGTTGTCGGGCGTAGTGCTTTACGGCTGCCATGCAGTTTCTGCATGCATTGCAGTCTTACCATCGTCGGTAGAGTTTCTGCGATCGTTATTGTTGGAATTTTTTCCCCAGTTTGCCGATACCCAAATCTACGGTGCGGCGCGCGACCTTTGCGCGATCAATACTGTTTTGATTTTGGGGTGCGATATGATTCGCGGCAATTGCCTACGACTGACGTTATTCCTAAGCATGGCATTCGCAGCCAATGTGTCTGTTGCGCAATCGCAATATGACTTTGAAGGCATAGGTGAAGTCGCTTATGGAAGTCCGCCGGTCGCGTATCAAGGTGGCGACACTTATTACGAAGATGGCTGCGAGACCTGTGGGTTGGGCGAATGCCTTGATTCGTGCACATCGGTTTTGCGAAGACCGTGTTGGTCGGGTGGCATTGAGTTTACGCTGCTTCGTCCGCACTTCGAGAACAATGCGGCATTCACGACTCTCGACAGCGACGGGGATACCTTCGAAAATTTTACAGAGACGCAGTTTTCTCACGACATGCAACTGTCGCCTCGTATCTGGATCGAGGCGCTCGGTGGTGAATCGCTAGGTTTTCGAGCCATCTATTGGCAATTTGATCATCCTTCCGCAGCTGCGACTGGTACGCCCCCCGCGAACGGCTTTGGTCGTATCACCCCTCAACCATTCGGTAGCATCGATTTATCGACGACGGTTCCAGGTTCACAATTTACCGCCAACTCTGACATCAATGCATATAGTGTCGACTTGGAGCTGACCAAGACCATAAGTTGGGGCAAGTGTGGCATCCTGACTTCGTTTGGAGTCCGCTTGGCTGAAATCGAACAGCGTTACCTTGGCAACTTGCAGGATGAAACGGGGGCGCAGACCGGAACGATGAACTTCGTTCACGATCTTAGTGGAGTCGGACCGACCGTCTCGGTGCGAACGCAGCGGCCATTCACCCGTCAGCTGAGTGCCTTTGGAGTCGCACGTGGTTCGCTGGTGTTTGGTGAAGGTACGTCATCTCTCACGGCCGTCGAGGATCTTGACCTTGATGACCAGTTGACGACCGCTATCTTCTCATCGCGAGACGATTTGCTGCCGATTGGCGAACTGCAAGTCGGCCTTCAATGGGTTCCCGTTTGTAATGGCCAGTTGGCACCGTATGTACATGTTGCATTCGAGAGTCAAATCTGGGGAGGCGCAGGAAACGCGAGCAGCGAAGATGGGAACCTCGGTTTCTTTGGATTCAACGTTGCGGTCGGATTTGACTTTTAGATTTACGCGTTTCACCATGACGACTGGAGGTTGTCGCGTGATGCGCCGAATTCTCATTCTTGCCACGCTTCTAATGTGCATGCCCCCGCGCTCGTTCTCGCAAACTGCGAGTTCGGCAGATTCAGCTCGGCGGCTTGACTACCCAGTCGCGGTGGACGGCGATCCAGCGGCTGGAAAACGCGTTCGAGTGACACCACCGGAGTACCTAAAGTCGAAGTTGCATTATACGTTGTACCTTCCTCGCGATTGGAGTCGGTCTCGTGTCTTGGCTGGTGAGCGCTGGCCTGTCATCGTCGAATATGCGGGGAACCAATCGCCGCAACTCGGTTCCGCTGGGACCGTCGAAGGTGCAAGATTCGGCTACGGTGTTTCGGCCGGGAAGTTTATCTGGGTCGTTTTGCCATTCGTCTCTCCCGATGGAAAATCCAATCAGTTGCATTGGTGGGGAGATGTGGATGCAACGGTGGCCTATGCCAAAACAAATGTGCCTCGTATTTGTGAGCAATTCGGAGGAGATGCGAAAGTCGTCTTCCTGTCGGGCTTTTCCCGTGGTGCAATCGCTACCAGCTTCATTGGTTTACATGACGATGAAATCGCGAAGTTGTGGTGTGCGTTCATTACCCATGATCACTTCGATGGAGTCCGATCGTGGGGGACGAAGTGGGGTTCACCTCTCGATGCGTATCGTACAGCGGCCAAAAAACGCTTGGCTCGATTGTATGGGCGGTCGCTCTTAGTTTGTCAGGCAAAAAGCACCGAGGACGTGCGCATGTTTCTCGAGCCACATGTTGCAAAGGAAAGTGTGACTTATCTAGATGTCGATCCGCTGGCGATCCTTGGCAAGTTCCCCAATAAAATAGCCATCCACCCGCACACGGATGGATGGCTCGGTTTGCCAAGTGATACACGTCAATCGGTTTGGAATTGGATCGACACGCAGGTCATACGCGCGAGAGACTAGCTCGCTGAAGGTCGTTTCGCAATCCAACGTCGCAACGCAATGATTCCGAAGAGAAGCGGAAGCCACGTGGCTGGTTCGGGAACGGCAGCCGCATCCGAGGCTTGAAACTTGTTGCTATTCCAAAGGTTAAAGTCAGTCACATCGGAGACACCGTCTGCGTTGAAGTCGCCGAGCGACCATAAGCCAGAGTTGGTGAATTTTGATGCATTCCACGTGTTGAAATCCGAGACATCTACGACGCCGTCCAGATTAGCGTCCGCCACAAGGTACGGGTTTCCATTAGCCAGATTCGTGCTGCCGGCTTGCGCGAGCCATTCGTCACGGTCGGCGAGATCGACGTTGCCGTCACCCGTCAGGTCAAAATCGCTGTTGGGTGAACCACTGGCAATGTCCGCAATCAGCGCGTCGAGATCGTCGATGTCGCAATCCGAATCGCCATCAAAGTCGCAACGCAGTGCCGAGCCGAGAATGCTGAGGGTGACGGAGTCTGAGTTGATCGCCAAATCCCAAGCCAAACCATCCAGGAGTGTGGCCATCGAGAGGTCAACGTTGCGGAATGCGCTGCCATCGATGTCGCCTGCGATGAGCGTATAAACCTCGCCGCCGGTAGGTGTATAGCCGTCGAGTTCAACAGCCAGACTGCCTTCCGAGATAAAAGCCGTACCCCCGACGTTGATCGTTGAATGGGAGTTGCCGGTGATCACGGTGAGCAGCGTTGAGCTTCCCGGGTTCGCGGTGTCGAGGTCGTCGATCGACATGCGAAGGCTGCCGTTGATGGCTACGGTTGCGTCAGGACCCACGACTTTAAGAGTCGATTCTGCCGTGGCTTCGAAACCGTAAGTCATATGCAGATCCTGCTGCACAGAGAAACTTCCGTTATCCTGAACGACGATAGTCGATTTGCCACCCGTCTCGGGTGGGTTACCCCGATTGTTGCCACCCGAGAGCGCCAGTCCCGTCCAGATCGCGCCGATGGGGGCGCTATCGACCGACATGACTCCACTGTCTTTGATCGTAATCAGAGCATCACCACTGCCATTTTGCGACAAATGACTTGTAAAGTCGTCGGATGTTGCCACGGTGGCGACGCCCATGTTAGGGGCGTCGAAGCTAAAGACATCGAAGATGTGGAATTCAGCCGTGTTTTCAACGGTGATATGCGTGGTTCCGTCGCGATGCTGAAGTGTGCGGACATAAGCACGCGCATTGTCTTGAAAGATGACTTCTGCTGGGACGTCGTTGCCTTCGCCGCCTCGCGTGATCGTCAAGTATCCTTCGTTGGTATAGCCAGTATCTGCTCGTCCCGGTCCGGCGCTGTTCCCGGAAACCAGCAGGGCGTTCCCACCGACAATAAGTTTTGCGTTGCTGCCGTTTCCTTCGGCAACACTAATGCCGCTTCCGACGGTTATTTGCGAATTGCCATCGGCAAAGACTTCCCCGTATCCGTTTTCCTCGGCGCCAATCTTCAAGTCGTCCGTGATGCGGAGAATCGCATTGTCGTGCAATTCCATGCGACCCACGGCATCAGCGGCACCTAGTCGAGCCCCGATTTCGAGGTCCTGTCCGTCTCCGTCCGATCCAAAGCCAGCGCCCGCGCCGCTTTCTGGTTCGTCATAAAGCATGATCGCGTTGTTATTCATGATCCAGCTGGAATTGAGTGTTCCCTGGTCGCCAATATGACTCTTGAAGTCAGCGGATACGGTCAAAGTACCGCCGTTTTGGATGACTTGACCGCCAGTGGCTCCAGAGGTTCCAAGTTGGAAACCGCCCAACGAAATGTCACCGGCTGTCTCAGGGATGATGATTGGTAGATTGCTGCCGCCGTCGACGATAGCATTGGCTCCAAATGACGTAGGTACGCCCGCACTCCAGTTGCCAGCCGTCAGGTAGTCGTTGTCGACCGCGCCTGTCCAGCTTGTGTCTTGAGCCATGACTCCCGAGCCGACGACGAGTGTCAGTAAGAGCGCGAGCTTTCGTAGTTTGAATCTGCGCATGTTTTCCACCTTGTTGCTTGTGTTGCGAATCAGCCAATTGATCGAAATCTAGGGGACGGCTAACGACCGTGCAATCTACGCAATGTAAAGAAGAGAGAACTATTAAGACAATTTAAGTTTTGCAGTTTTCAATCTGAATCATCATATTGCGGCCTTGTAGGATTCTCAGCGCGTTTTTGACAAGTTCTACTTGACCCGGCGGGTGCGGACAGAACTTCGGCAAGGACATGAGCTATAGTAAATGCTACGTAATTCAGATGATTTTTCGTGGAGAGAGAACGTTGTCAAACAAGCGAGCACCGCAATCGTTGAATCGAAGGATTCTGAAAACAGAAATGTTGGAAGATCGCTTGGCTTTGAGCGGAACCGGTTTGGGGGCAAGTGACAACGATTTTGCAGTCGATGGCTCGCGGGGTGAAAAAATGGGTTTCGCTCCTCTTGAAGATCGTAGCCTCGACCCACTCGATTCTTCGAATGATCCTGATTGGGATTTTCTGGCTGCCAGGATGGACGAAGTCTTCAACTTGCAGAGTAAGCCTGATTCGAAGTTCACGATCTACATCGACTATGACGGCCATGTCACAGAAAACGCTCAGTGGAACAATGGGTATGGGATTGAGACCATCGTGCACCCACCGTACGACGTGGACGGGAATGATAGTTTCTTTAGTGCGACTGAATTGTCTCGCATGGAGAATGGCTGGAAGCGAACCGCCGAAGATTTTGCCGCTTTTGACGTGAATGTCACCACGATTGATCCCGGAGTAGAAGCGCTGGTGAAATCCAGCGATTCGGACCCCGAATGGGGAATCCGAGTCGTCGCGACGCGGGATTCGTTCGCCGATTGCGGCTGTGGTGGACACGCCTACATTAACAGCTTCAACTACGCAACCGATACGGCTGCGCTGGTTTACAATCGCGGCGATGGTGCCTTGGGCGAGACAATCTCCCATGAAGTCGGTCATGCAATAAACCTGTCGCACGACGGCCTGCCGGGTGATACCTATTACGACGGGCACGGATCGGGGAGTACCAGTTGGGGCGCGATCATGGGAGCGCCCTTCAACGAAGAGATTACGCAATGGGATCGGGCTGAGTTTTTCAGCGCTTCGAACTTTGGCCCCAGCGCAAATTACGACAATGGCTCTGAAGACCTCAATGTGATAACCACCGAGAACGGTTTCGGCTATCGAGTCGACGATCATGGGGATACGTTCGAGTCGGCGACGGAATTGGACGTACTGAGTTCAACGACACTCAGCGGGTTTGGGATCATTGAACGCAATACGGATGTTGACTACTTCTCGTTCCAACATGCCGGTGGAGCCGTCGCTTTGAGAGCCGATGCGTTGGATACACGGCCAAACCTCGATATCTGGATGGGACTATACGATGCGGACGGTGATTTCATGGCCCAGTCGAACCCGCCGTCCAGTCAAGATGCCGTTTGGTCGACGGGGAATCTGCCGGCGGGCACGTACCACGTCAAAATCGAAGGCGTAGGATCGCATGGAGTCTATAATTCCGTCACGGACTCGGTTCAAGATCCGGCCAACCCACCTTGGCAGTCGTCTTCGCCGGAAGGTTACTCGGACTATGGAAGTCTCGGGCAGTACTGGATCAGCGGTAGCATTCAATCGCCAGCGAATACGCTGCGTGTCGACGTCGATTCCTTGATTGAGGAAGGTGACTCTGCCACAGTGACCTTCACTCGCACGGGCGATATCACGGGAGTGGCTTCCGTCGATTTTCGTTTTGATCCAGTGATGCCTGTCGACATCGGCGGGACCTATCCCGACACTATCGACGAATCGGATTTCGCCGGACCTGCGATCCAGACGGTCGTCTTCGCTGCAGGGCAATCGACAGTTTCCGTGCTCGTTCCATCGGTTGAAGACAGTACCTTTGAACCTGATGAGCAGTTTGCCGTGCGAATGAGCAATGCATCATCAGGGTGGAGTATGGCGCATAGCGTTGCGAAAGGCACGCTCGTGACGGATGAATCACGCGTGGCACTCAAACCATCGTTGGGCAGTGAATTCGTCCAAGTCGAAGGCGACGCATTCGCCGCTGGGTCGGTCTTTCGCTGGCGGCAAGTGCGATTCAGTAGCGATGATTCTGACGTTTGGGGCCTCGACAATGTGATGTTGTCGAATTCAACGTTCAGTGATGATCTTCAGGATGGCGTCGATATGACGCAATGGGGGCGGATTCAGAATGGACTGATCAACGACACATTCTCCGGTGGCAGTACTTCACTCTACTTCACGGGCGGCGGGACACGTGCCGCGACGACAAGGATTCTCGATCCTGCAGTCGGTGATGTTCTCAGCTTTGACCTGATATTCGGAAACGGAAACAACGGTGGCGAAAACGCCGACGCTGGCGAGGACGTCGCGTTGGAGTATTCGACGGACAACGGTTCGACTTGGCGCGAAATTGCCATCTACGATACGGAGGATTACACTTCGTGGCAGCGAGTCAATGTACCGCTGCCATCGTCGATCGAGACAGAGGATACCACCCAATTTTCGTTTGAAGTCGAACGAACGGGGGACCTGTCGGAAGCAGCTACAGTCAATTGGCAGTTTACAGGCGCTGGAATCTCAAATCCGACCTCATCCAATGATTTTGTTGGTGGGCAGTTTCCCGTCGGTCAGTTAACGTTCGCCCCGATGGAGATGTCACGTCAGATCACCATCGACATTCAGCGTGATTCGATCGTGGAATCGGACGAGCGGTTTGGGATAAGGTTAGTCTCGGCGTCCAGTGCTGGCCCAATCGAAGTTGCTCCCGGGTTTACTCAAGCACAGGGGTTAATTCGCGACGATGATTCGGCGGCTGACCTGAAAATGTCGACGCAGTTTCGATGGATTCAAGACCCGTCCGCATCGGGCGGCGATTCAGACGTCTGGGGCTTGGACAATATCGAGATTGCCAGCGCGGGGTTAAGCGACGATTTCGATCCTACCGTCGACAATACGCAGTGGGAAACCATTACCGGATCGGTAGCGAATATATTTGTTGGCGGTGCCGGTAATGAAATGCTGATGGATGGAAGTCATCCACGTCAGGCGGTGACTCGGACCGTGGAAGCCGCTAGCGGAGACACGATTGATTTTGATTTGATCATCGGCAACAACACCAACGGTGGTGAAAACGCCAACGGTGGTGAAGACATTTATTTTGAAATGTCACTCAACCAGGGTAATGACTGGTTGCGTTTAAATACGTTTGATACCGAAGAGTTTGGAGATTGGACTTCGCTGTCCGAGCCACTACCGGAAGGCGCGGTTGCAGACGTTACCGACCAGTTTGAAGGCGATGCAGGAGAGTCGATCTACTCGATTACGCTATTCCGTACCGGCGATGTCGAGAAGTTTTTGTTGGTCGATTGGCAAGTCGATGGAACGGGTGCGAATCCAGCTTCAGCTGCGGACTTCGCCGGCGGAGTTCTTCCCTTTGGAACGGCAGAGTTCAAACCTGGTAGCTTTACAGCGACGATCGAAGTCGCCGTCGCCAGTGATTCCATTGGGGAGGCGGACGAAACGTTTGCGGTTTCACTCACGGGCTCATCCGGCGGAACCGTCAGTGCAGCGGAAGTCGTGGCAACGATACGCAACGACGATACGGCAACTCTGGGTGACTTTGATCAGGACGGAGCCTTTGGTTGTGATGATATTGATCTGCTTGTGGCCGCTATTTCATCTGGCAACAACGACTTGGCGTTAGACATGAATGGCGATGGCCAGCTGGACCTAGCGGACGTTGATGTCTGGTTGGATGTGGCTGGTACGATAAATATCGGCAGTGCTTATCTGGTTGGCGATGCCAATCTGGATGGCGTTGTCGACGTCAGTGACTTTAGTGTTTGGAATTCGCACAAGTTTACCAACGCAACCGGTTGGTGCGTTGGCGATTTCAATGCCGATGGAGCTGTAGATGTCAGCGATTTTAATCGTTGGAATGGCAATCGCTTTCAAGCATCGGGTCGGGCGGCGAATGGTGAGTCGTCGACGGATGAACGAGATGGTGATCGGTTTGTGACTCGCGACTCGGTGACGTTTCGTTGGTCGATCGAAACGAGCCGCGAAGACCAAGCAAATCATGAGTCGCGTTACAAGCGAATTGACGCGGTTTTTCGCGGCGACTTCGACCGATAGGTGGTCTCCTTAGGCGGTGTATCAGAGTGCCTTTTTTGCCTATTTGGTACAGCTGATATGCCCATAAATCTCGAATATTTGCAATCATAACGTCAAAACTCACCGGTTTATTGCTCTCATATTGAGAAATCGGCGAAATTGAAATTTGTCGTTTTGACTCGGCTTTCTATTTATGCGATTCTGTGCGTGAACCTTTTCTGACTCATCGCTAATTCGGGGGGATAGCGACAGAATGCTTGTCGAAAGGCAACCATCCGCCGCTCGTGGTTTTCGCCGCTCAACTGGTTACACGTTGGTAGAAGTCATCGTGGCCTTGGGGATTATATCTGTACTGATCCTCGGTGTTTTTGTTCCCATTCTCGATACCTCGCGAGACGTAGCACGGCGTATTCAGTGTCAGCACAAAATGCGCGAGTTAGGTTTTGGTGTATTGAATCTTGAATCCGCCAAGCGGGTCTACCCGTCGGGTGGGACGCATCCATGGCCTCGCATCAATCACTATGTGAACGATACGGCTTTGGCGCCCATTCCTTTTGGTCCTGAAAAGCAGGGATTGGGATGGATGTATCAAGTCCTTCCCTATCTTCCGAATCATTCGGCGCCACAACCTTCGCATGAGGCTGGCTTGAACGAATTCTCAACGAACTTGTTCTTCTGCCCGGCTCGTCGTGGTCAAACGCGAAGCATTGACGAGCCGAGGCGATTGCTCAACGACTATGTTGGGCTAGTGGCCCCGCCATCGCGTACTGATTTGGGCAATGAAAGATACGAAGAGCTTCTTGATGGTGATCAAGGGTGTAAGTCGGCATACGGTTTCTGGGGCAGCCGTATTCCGGGCAACGCTTATATGCCTCGGTCACGGGATTCTTTGGGTCGGAATTTTGTTCCCTTCCTGGGAGTCATTGTTCGTGGAAGTCACTATGTGACTCAGGAAGGTAGAGTTGTGGATCTTCAGTACGGTGAGCAGGTAACAATGCGCCGTATTCGAGACGGGCTCAGTCGGACTGGCATGATCACCGAAAAGCATGTTCCTCGATCAGGCTACCCTGCTGGCGACACCTTGGGGTGGTCTGACGGATGGGGTTTTGACACCTTACGTTATTCCATGTGTACGCCCGTATTAGATAGCTCTGCGAACTCGTATACCGATGAGTGGTCGGCTGGTTCGAATCATCCCGGTGGTGTTCAAGTCGTGATGGCTGATGGTTCCGTGAAAGTCGTAAGTTACGATGTGGACGTTGAAACCTGGCATCGAATGGGACATCGTTCGGATGTTTACCCGATCAACATCGACAAGCTCAATGGCACGGTAGAGCGTTAGGCAACACTTCTGGCTCACCATTCTTCGCTTGCGGCGCCAGCAACGCTATCGATTCGCTCGCATTTGCGACTGTGTGGCTGATCCGACTTGACGCGAATCCGTGATCGTCCGACGATCTGCCGTCAAATTTCCGGCCACTTGAGGAGCCCATCATGCAGCGCTTGCATGGCTATTCATTGTTCATCGTTACGCTGCTCTTGATTGAGTCTGCTTGTGGTCAGGTCCAGCCTGCTTCGGCGACTGTGCCCGTTGACAGACAGTCGTATATGTTTCGTATCCAGTCTCCAGAGATTGGGCAACGCATTTGGCAGCATGTCACCATGTTTGCGAACGTGACGACCAAGTATGCACAACAAGGGCAACTGATTTCACAGACCAGTCGTACGCTCACGCGTGAACAGGTTCGCCGTTTGACAGTGGTCGCCAAAGATTCGAGCGGGCGTACCACAGTACGATTGAAGTATGAAAAAGCACGCAAGTCCTTGACGCAACGCGGGCTTTCTCCTGAACTCAAAGATCAACCTGTACTTGGGAAAACATACCTTGTGGCTCGTCCCAAGGACGCCTTGGTGATCACCTACGAAGACGGTTCCACTCCATCCAAGGAGGAGGTCGACGTCGTCGAGAAGAACATGCAGGCGATCGGCCGCACCAACCCATTGGCTGAATTTCTCAACGGGAAGACTTTGTCTATCGGCCAACGCTTGAACTTGCCGCCACAACTAGCCAAGCAATTGGGATGGGACGGCGAATATGGCGAGATTGGGAGCGTGACGCTGTGGCTTAAGAGCGTCAAGTCGATTGATGGCAGCCCGTGTGGCATATTCGAAAACGAGATCGAGGGGAAGTCGACGACTGGGAGTATGGCGACGAAAATGCGAGGCGACGTGACGATCGAGATAGCGACTTGCCGCACACTGGCGGCGGATATGCGCGTCCAGTTGAATTCGGAAATGGAACGTGGACCAGAGGGGCATTCTTTTCGCGTCAGTCATCGAGGGCAAGCGAACCTGCATACGCAAGCTCGCTATTTTCGAGAATAGTCAGTGATCGCCAACGTGGGGTCTACTTTTCCAGTTGGAAGTTCGCAGATTTGAGTTGTTTGCGAACAGTATCGACAACAACGTCCCCTAGCGTTTTATCTGAAGACTTAGCCAGCTTGCGTCTTTCTTTCGCCACGTAGTCCTGTCGTTCGCGATTGAGCTTACTGATTTGCGTCTTCAGAGCGTCGCGTTCTGTGGCCATTTTCTTCACGAGTGCGAGTTGTTCTTCGTTTGACAACTGTTGAAGCTTTTCAGGAAGCTCTTCTTTTTTGATCTGCACTAAGGAATTCTTGTCGTCCGCGAGAAAGTCGACGAGGTCGCGCGAAGAATTATCGTAGAGTGCTGAGGCTTTCGTTGCACACCGTAAAGCGATTCCTTTGCTGGCGTTTTTGTCCTGCGCCACTTGATTCTCGCATGCCGAGTCGCGATCGGCTTTTTTGCCGTACCACAAGTAAGTGCTGTTCAGTTTGGCATTCAGTTCAATGATGACTTTGTCTTGAGGACATTCGATGTGTCGAACAGCACGGTCCTGATTGATGTTGAAATATTCGCCTTCGGCCAGCAAAGCGCCGTCCTGCCATTTGCCGTCGATACCAGCCTTGTAGGCTCCGCAGTGAATCGTGTTTACAACGACACCGGATTGAATGGCTGTGCGGCATGAATCGTGATAGTCGATCGCTCCCTGCGTAAATGGCTCGTTGCCCGCGATAAAGATGGCTTTGTAGTTGTTCGGTTCTTTGGTCCAGTCCAATCGCTTGATGGCTTCGCCAATCACCTGCCCACAGTATTCATCACCGCCACTTGTCGTGAGCGCGAACAACCCTTCGGAGACTTTGTCGAGGTCATTCGTGAGTGGTACGACTTGCCGAATGTATCCTTCGGCTGCTGGTAACTTGGTGTTGCCGTACTCGAAAACCGCGACTCGCAGAGATGGTGTTTGGCCGTTACGTTTGGCTGTAGCGAATGTTTGAATGATCGACCAAATCTGATTGCGTGCCTGGTTGATGAGCCCATCCATCGAGTTTGATGTGTCAAGCAGGATGGCGACGTCAACGGCTGCCCGTTTGCCCTCGAAGGGCTTCTTGGATGATTCGGCGACAGCCGGTTTATCTTTTTTCGTGTCGGTCGACTTGCTGACAGTGATCGTCACTTTTGTGTCGTCAGCCAGAATCGTCGAAGAAAACATGATTGCAAATGCAATTGCCCAGGTACGTAGCATGCCCTGCTCCTCAATTTGGATAGCGGTTGGGTTACAGCGATAGAAGTTTGACGCCGTAGCGAACTGGAGAGTTCCCGGCTTTTTGGGGTGGGCGCACTACCCATTCAGAATGGTAGTGTTTTTGAGATTGAGTTGGCGAGAATCGCTATTCTGAAGCGTTCTTGACGTGCTGATCAAGCCATTCGAGCATTTCTGCTTGAACATGTAGCACGGATTCTCGTGCCCGATAACCATGGCTCTCTTTTGGGAGCATCACCAATCGGGCAGTGCCACCATTTCCCTTGATCGCCTGATACAGCCGCTTGGATTGAATCGGAAACGTTCCGGAGTTGTTATCTTCTTCGCCGTGAACGAGTAACAAAGGCTCAGTCAGTTTATCCGCGTGCATAAACGGCGAGATGTTGAAATAGATTTCCTTGGCTTCCCAGAATGGGCGTCGCTCGGATTGGAATCCAAATGGTGTGAGCGTTCGATTGTAGGCGCCGCTGCGCGCGATACCGGCTTGGAATAAATCGCTGTGGGCCAACAGGTTCGCAGTCATAAAGGCGCCGTAGCTATGCCCGCCGACCGCGACTCGATTTCGGTCGGCAACGCCAAGTTCGACCGCTTTGTCAATTGCCGCTTTGGCCGCATCAACGGCCTGTTCAATAAAGGTGTCATTCATCGTTTCCGGGTCACCCACAATAGGAATGGTGGCGCCATCCAGGATGGCATAACCGGCCGTCAGTAGCGCGAGATGCGATGAGCCACGAATTTGGGTAAACAGCCAGGGGCTGGTGCCAATCTGGCCTGCGGTCGACGCGTCGTTGTATTCAACCGGGTACGCCCAAACAAGTAATGGCAGTCGAGTCCCTTTCACGTAGTTGGGCGGAAGGTAGAGCGTAGCGGACAACGGAATGCCGTCGCTACGTTCGTATTTGACCAATCGCTTTGTGATTTGCTGAACTTCCGGAGTCAGGTTCGGAAACTTTGTCAGTGCGTTTTTTTCGTCGGTCGCACCCTTGCGTATGAAATAGTTGGGTACTTCATTCGTCGACTGATGAAGAGTCACGAATTCTGGGACGTCAGCCGTTCCACCGATGATGTCAACGACTCGTTCATACTGTCCGGGTTCGCATCGCCAGAGGCGCTCGGTTTCCATCGTGGCTAGATTCTGTCGGTCGAGAAAGGGCAGCATGCCTTCTGGAGTCGCTCCGCCGCCGGTACGATAGACCCACCCATCTTTTTCGAACATGATTCGATGGCCATGCTCGTTGGCTCGTGAAAGCATGTTCCCAGGGTCGCCGTAGCGATCTCGAATACTGCGATCCATCAGGATCCGTGGCTCGCTTTTTTGATCGTCCAGATCGTGAAGTAAGGTTCGTACCCAGCGCCGATCACGATCATATTCGGTCGTGATCCATTTTCGATTGTCTTCAAGAAACCCAACCCCGTAAGCTCGATGCTCGACGCGCAGGACTTCTTGGGGTTCGGATGTGAACGGAGCGGCGATTTCGAGCCAGCGGTCTCGATGGTCTACTTTGGCTTCCGGGTCACCGCCATCGAGTGCTTCAGCCCAATGCAGGGAAGCTGGTTGTTCAGATTGCCAGTCGATCATGCGTGGTCCAGTCCGTACACCCTGAATCGGAATGTTCTCAGCAAGTGGGACGTTTGCCACGGTATAGACAACTTCTCCGTCCTGATTCCATACTTCCACGTCTCGAGGAAACGAACTGATCGTCTGGATGTGAGAGTAGGGTCGACGGACGGTCGTGACGAGTAGGAAATTTCCATCCGGTGATGTATCGGCGCTATATAACATAGCGGGTTTGCCGATCGGTTTTGTCGTACCGTCCAGATTCAGTCGTACGAGTTGGCCCGTTCCGTAATAATCGAAAAGCTCTTCGTCCCGCTGGCTCTGAAGGAGATCCTGATAAGTGCGAGTCGGCGAGGTGTTTCCCGATGTTTCCTGGATATTCGGTCCGGTGGGTGCCATATCCTCTTTGGGTTCAGGGCCCTGCCCTTCAGCTTGAACGACGGCCACAATCGACTTGCCATCCGGTGCCCAGTGGAACCCTTCAAGCACCATGGAAAGGCGATCTGTTAACTTTTTGGTGACGGATGGGTTGCTCAGCGATACGACATGCAGTTCTGTGCCAGCCTCGGTGATGGCAACAATCGCGAGCGATTTCGAGTCATGACACCAGCTGATTGTCGACAGTCGCGCGTTTTCAGGAGTCGCTATGTCAATTGTCTTATCGGTTCCGCGTCGCTTGATCGAAATCTTCTTGCGAAAACTGGTTTGGAATCGCATTCGCGCTGCGGGGTCGATCCTCAGTCCAGCAAGTCGCAGCATGCGGCGGCTGATGTCTTCGATGCTCGGCATGGCGTCGCGTTCTACAAGCAGCATCCATTTGCCATCGGGGCTGATGCTCAGACTTGGCGCCGGTGGGGAATCAATCAACCGCACGATATTCTCGGGCGGAAGTTTGTAGGTCTCGCCAGAAAGCGGCATGGCACAGGCGACGATGCAGAATGCTACAAGCCAAACTAAATCAAGGTAGTTCATGAAAAAACTCATCGCTGATTGTTGTTGAATCAAGCGATGAGTTTAACAGGTCTATTCCGACTGACCTAAGCCGATTGTGTGCGAGCGCTACAATTCGGGTCTCGAATGCCTCCCTATTGGGGTCGATCCTTCATCAGTCGTTTCAGCTTTTTCTCGAGTCCTTCGCTCATGCCAGGTTGGTCCGGTCCGATTTGCTTGAGATCAAGCTTCAGCCTTGCCACTTTGCGATTCCAGTCCTCACGGGCTGCATTAATGCCAGGCAGTCGCCGTTCTTTCCTCGCCCGCTTATTGTGATTGTAACGCTCCATAATGCGAGCTTCTGCTTCGCGAGTTGCGGCAAGGTACTCTTCGTCACTCAGGACTTTTGATCCATTGCTGAATTCGTCGGCAAGTCGGTTTTTTGCGTTCGCATCCATTTCTGTGCGGCTAGCCGACTGGGTTTCCGATTCGGAAAGACTCTTAGAGCGGTCGTTCACGAAGGACCAGAAAACGAGGGCTGAGCCGATCAGGATGACGCTACTAACGATTAACCACCGATGCCCGGTCGGTATTTTTGGTATGGGTTGATTCATGTTTTCAACTCAGAGTTTTCTGGCCTTTCGATTGCGTTGCGTGCGACTACTGCGTCACGATGGTTGGAAGATTGTTGGCGATTTCTTCGAACACTTCGACCAATTCGGTAACATCATCAGCGTGATAGTGATTGCCGCCACCGATGGAAGCAACCGTTTGCATCAGCGCCTGATCCGCTCCACCACCGAAGGTTACGGTGTGAATCGTCACGTTGTAAGACGCTACCAGTTGGGAAGCGACGGTATCGGGAGAAGTACCGGTGTTATGCTGGCCGTCCGTCATAACGATCATGGTTTTGGCGGCCAGTGGGCGAGCGCTTCCTGCAAACAACGCTGGTGCACCCGTTGACATCCCGGTGCCAATCGCCGTCGCTCCGGATGGATACTTCGAGGCCACGGTGGAATTAATCAAGTCGTAGTCATCTTCGAGTGAAATGTCCAAGGTTGCGCTCGACGAATAACTGGCAACCGAAACGAGCTCGTTCTGGTCAGTTGTCTCAAGAACGTCGAGGAATGCGCTTACCGCAGCCACGAGGCCTTCCCATGGAGTCGATTGTGGAGCATTACCCAGGTAATCTTCCCAAACCCATGCTTGGTACGAGTCGCTATTCTGGCCACTGCTGTAGTAGTAACTGCCGTAGTGGGTGTAGAGAATACCGTCTGCTACTGCGGAATCGAACACGTTGTAGTCCCATGGTGTAAATCCGCTAGGCCAGTCGTAGGTGATCCAGTCCATGGACCCTGAGCGGTCGAGGATCAGCGAGATATCACGATCGACCTGCATGGCAACGGCTTGCATCGCAACGTCCCATTTCTCAGCCATTCCGAAGCTTGGGAAAGGTAGATCGACTTGTCCGGTTTCCGATTGAGCGTTCCGTGAACTGGAGATTCGAATCGCATTTGCCGTCTCGGATCCGTTACGAATCGACTGGGTGCTTTCCTTGGTGAAGGCATAGCGTTCATAACCATTGGAGTTACCGGTGGCGTCGCCAAACTCGATCTGGTTGTCCGAGTCGCCGGTTTCCAATCGCAAAGGTTGTCCCGCGACGTTGTTCATGGCGGCGGTAGCAGACGCCAATGTCACGGCCGCGTCGACATCCTGAAGCTCGCTCAAGGCGCGCCCGCCAGCCCGTGCCGCTGCGTCCGTCGCAACCATCAACTCGGTTCGCGTCAATTGCATGTACGCGATGTTGATGGTGAAGGCTGCCAAAATGAAAAGCACGGGCAACAGTACGGTCATCAGGACCAGAATGCTTCCGTTGCGATGCGATTGTCGCGGATTGCGACGATGCCACCACTTTAACGAACGAGTCGCGGGTCGAGTCATGAAAATTCTCCGTAGATAAGTAAGCGAAGTAGTAGCTTCGTTTTGAAGTGGCCTGGTCGTTGGGCAGACCACTTCGATGTGCAAAAACAGTAGGGTCACGTCCCGTCGTAAAAGCCGTCGTATCGTTCGGAGCGAATTTCCGCCTCGGATTCGAAGACAGCATTGTTCGTGTAGACAGGGACCAACAGGGCGTTCTCGGCAATCGGAACGGTGATCCTTACGACGACATTGCTCGTGTCTTCATTAATGCCCGCTCCATCGTTGATCGTGATCGTGGCTCCACGAGTGCCCATAACGGAGAGAATCCGTTCGGCCTCCTGGGTCGCCTCGTCTGCGGTGGCTCCGGGGACCATTGCGTAACGAGCTCCGAAGTAGGCGGCGTCTTGAACCAGATTGCGAATCATGTTCAAGCGAACGAATTCAATGCAAATCAGCGTGATGGCAAAGAACAACTGGGCAACCAACGCGAATTCCACTAACGCGGCTCCGCGTCGTTTCTTTTTGCTATTTCGTCGAGTTCGTATTCGTTTCATTGTCCGCTGCCGTCTTGGAAATGGCGTGTTGGGATAAACTGTCTCAATAAGGCGAAGGCTAGAGGTTCTGGAACTCTTTGCGTAACGTCACCGAAGCCTGTATGGCTCGGCCTCGGAAGAAATTCCCTGTCAGGTACATGTTGCCTGCGCACGGAACGGTGACCGTTACCGTGACATGCTCCAACGTATCGGCTGTGTCGAAACTCGGGCTCATGGAAACGGCGCCGGACTCGTAGATGATGCCTCGGTCATTCATGATGGCTTCTCCGCGAGATTGGGCGAGTGCATCGGTGCCACCCCGCGGAATGCCGACTCGAGCTGCCTCGTAGGCGGCGATCGTAATCGACTCTTTCAGGAACATAGCGGAACAGACGTCGATCGTCCCGAACGTAATCAAGATGATGATCGGAAGGCTCATCACGCACTCGACGGTGGCCAGGCCGCGGCGGTTTCCTTTTCGTTTTCTTCGTTTGTTTGTAATCATGCTTAGATGCAATTCAACCCAGTCGCGCAAGGCGATGGGTGAAGCTCCCATGGTTTTAACGACTTTTAAGATCGTGATGCAGTACGCGTCACGCTGCCCTTGTAGTGTCGCTCGGCGTAGATGCTGCCCTACAGATCGCGCCGAAAATCTGACTGTCATGTGAGTAATGACTTACTCAACCAAAACATAGTTCGATTCTCTGCAGCAAGACGGAGAAATGTCGAGAGTGCTGTCGGAATTGTTGCGATACTGAACTTCTTTCAGTCCGATCCAAATGGCGCTGTTGGCTGCGCCGTTTCGGGGACGCATGGGCGTCAGTGTCGACTGGACTGTCGCTTTAAGAGAGACGATTATTTCGCAAGGAGTTGGCGAATAGCAAAGCTTAGGTGGCGATGCGTTTCGTGGGTCATAAGGACCATTTCCCAATCGTTATTCACGCAGAATTCATGCACGGCTTCGACAACACCATAGCGATTTCGCTTACGCCAATCTCCCGTTACAAAGTCGTGCCCGGCAATGATCCCACCCGGTTTGACTTTGGCTGCGCTAAGTTCCAGCTCGGCTCGTGTGGTTGCATAGGTGTGATCGGTGTCGATATACACCCAATCGAAATAATTGTCGTCAAATTGAGGCAACACACGCGTTGAGTAACCTCGATGGATGCTTACCGAACCTCGGTTGATCTCCGATTTCATTTTTGATTCCACCACGGACTGCAAGCCGGAGTGGTATCGCGAAGTGTGCCAAACGTCTATCAGGTGCAATTGTGTGGGTTGGGTGATGTCGATGATGCGTCGAGAAAAATCGCCCGATGCGACACCGATTTCCGCGACTTTGCCACGCTTCGGCAGACAATCCAGGAAGGCGTCGCGCGAATGCGTGACCTTCAGGTTGGCCACATGGCGAGCCTGCAGGGACACGTAGGGAGTCGTCGTGGGTTCCGCCAAAACGGATTCTCGAATTCCTTGGTAAGCCGGCACTTCGTGTAGGCGGCTGCGAAGCCGCTCGGGAAAAATGGTCTGATAAATGACTCGGCCAAAACGGCCGATCGCAGAATTGGTATTTGCGGTCATGATGGAATTCGAAGAACGGGGTTTGAGCGATCTATCTACAAACCATAGCTCGTGGTTTGCACGCCTTAAGGTTTAAGACATGTGAATGACAGTCGATTGTCGTCGCGCTCTACTTGGTGCGTTCGATACGCACCCCAACGGTTCCCTGATTGTCTCCGATCGCATCCCATGGCTCGTTGCAGCGTAGCACCAGCAGTCCGCTGTGCATCGGCGTGATGGATGTCTGCGAATGCACGAGAAACGGCTCGCTCAATTTTCCGCGATGGAGAATCGCAGCCACGACAGAGCCCTTTCTGGGCGAGTTGAGCGGCTTGGCGACGGAGACTGGTTTCGATGATTTTGAGAATTGCCACTTCCCAGCAGCTGTCAGCCTGTAAGAACTTCCGGCTGCGACGTGTGCCTTGCTTGATTGCCAGCCCAGACTGGCTTGGACACGAGCTATCGTTTTCTCCGAAACTTCTAGTGCATCACCCGTAATTTCAAAATCCCACCGACAAAGATCAACACGATAGTCATCACAGACATGGGTAGTAAATTCACGGAACTCGGCTTCGAGTTTCTTTCGGTTCCCGGCAAAGTAGTCGTCAAATTGCGGGGTGTTTCCGTTCAGATAGGCCAAGCCAAGCCGACGAAAGTCGGCGGAGTAATTCTTGTTGGCCGCTAGGAAC
>CAYYHV010000094.1:16403-19780 GCA_964471695.1 uncultured Pirellulaceae bacterium | reverse complement strand
TCTATCAGGATTTGCGATTCGTGTTTGAAGCCGCCGTAGCTGCAGATTTGATCCGCGACCAATCGTTGCTGGAAAAGGCGATGTGGTCGCCATCGTTATTGGCATCCACCGACCCCTACGTGGTTGCCGAGATGCCGGTAGCCAAAGAAGTTGATTCGATCATCAACCATCGAGTTATCGACAAAAAGCACATCGTGGCTGGTATCAGCGGCGGAGTCGATCTTGATCCTGATCGCGACTTGTTAAAACTGGCCAAACCGAAAAACGCGTATGACCTGACATCGCAACTTCGCGACAATCGGCCTCAAGAGGATCGCCACCAGCGGGCTGGTACGAAATGGTGGTGGGACTAAGCTGGAACGTATCCGACGTTCGCACAATTGTCGTCCGAGCCCCACATGAAAACGAAACGAGTCGCCAACAAGCTATTCCTGATTGCTGCTGTGGTTAGCACGGCGGCGCTGGCTCAATCGGGGCTCGTACGTTTTCGAAGGGCGGCAACTCCGGATTGGAGCAAGTCGCCGGCCCAAAACGTCTTCTTCGACAACGCTTTTGCCGATGCGCTCAACGGCGAACGCCCCGCGGACTTTTCCCCGAAGGCTGTCGCGGCGAATAATTCCGTCGCTGCAACTTCGTCTGCGACTCCCCTCGACTCCGCCGCGGGTTGGTCACGATTTGTGTCCGGCGTGACGCTGGAAGACACGATCAAACAACTCAAGTCGCAGCTCGACCAGTCGATCGTCCAACCGGCGCAATTTTCCGGCGGTGGTAACCGGGATGCTCGACGCCAGTTTGTGTTGCTCTCAACACTGTTCACAATCATCGAGCAATACGACGGAGATGTTCGCTGGAAGAAAGATGCTACGGCGGCTCGTGAGAAATTTCGCAACGCAGCGCAAACAGCAAAAGTCGGTTCGATCCAGGCATTCAATGCAGCGAAAAATGCTCGCGCCGATCTCGTCGACTTGATCGGTGGCAATGCCATGCCTGCGATTGCAGCCGATCCAGTTTCAGACTGGTCGCTGGTCGCTGATCGCAGTCTCTTAATGCAGCAGCTCGAAGCCTTACTCGACGACAACCTCCAACCACAAACCAACGACGCCTCATCGTTTAAGCAGAATGCTGCGACACTACGGCGCAATGCTGAGTACATGGCGGCGCTGACCGTGGTGCTGACGCTGGACGATATGGAAGATGGCAGTGACGAAGACTACCAAGCCTTTTGTCGTCGAATCCAACAGGCTGCAGCCGATATTGTCAAAGCCGTTGAACTTGGGAACGCCGCTGACGCACGTAAAGCCACCGGCGAGATCAGCAAATCGTGTTCGGAATGCCACGAGCTGTATCGTGGCTGAGTCCGAATCGAATCGACTCCTGCCCTCTTGTCCATGCAAATAACAAAGAGGGGGATCGCAGATGGCTATTCTTTTGCCTTGCTCTGGCGATGCGTAATAATCTGATCCAAATCGACTAATTCAGCGATGCCCGCTTCTGCCAATTCTGCGCCCTTCACATAGCGTCCGGGCCGAATCCACTTCTCCAACTCGTCGCCAGGCATACCCAACAGATGTGCGAGCAACTTGTCCATGTCTTGCTCGAGATCACCAAAGTGACGAGCCCACTCGCTGGCTTCCGCCAACCCAACGTGCTCTTCACTTTGCCATTTCATGGGATGGAATAGCAAAACGCTATAAGGAGTTACAACGCGTCGCTGACACGCTGCAAATGGCCACAACGCGGCTGAGGAACACTCTCCAGCGACGATCGCCGTAGCCTTCAAGCCCCGCAGAACCATGAGTGTCGTGAGCGATACTGCACAGTAAGGACTGCCGCCGGGTGAATCAATGAATAACGTGCACTCACCACCAGGAGGAACGGACAGCAAACGTTCTGTGAGCTCGCCCTCATTATCTGTGAGATCCCCCACGAATGGGATCTCAACCGGTGGTTCTGGACCGTCATCGTCGTGTAGTTCTTCGTCGGCCATGTTCAATCTTCCGAACTGTCGTGTAGCAAAACCGGCCAAGGTAGCCGTTTTTTTGTCTAAAAACAACCGATGTAGCGATGCTACAGTCAGTCGAAGCCCTCGCCTCAGGGATTCCGGCCCATTGGTATGGGTTGCGAGCCCGGGAGGATGACTATAATCATGGCGGATGCCATTGGGGCAGTTATTCGGATACAGAGTTAGTTCATTTAAAGAAGTCCTGGATCGCGATGGGAATACGCGCTGTTTGCCCTAACGGCCATCGCCTAAACCTCAAGTCCTTTCTCGCTGGACGACGAGGGGTCTGCCCGGACTGCGGGGCTCGCTTTCGAATCCCCGAGGAATCTTCGGATATTCCACAACCGGAATTACCCGCGAAACATAAAGACAAGGATGACGCCGATTTTTCAAAGGGCGCAGCCAACTCAAGCTCGTCTCCTCAGGCGCCGGTTCACATCGCAAGTAGCCTCAGCGGCGAACAGAACGGCCAAGACGTCTGGTACGTCCATGCGACCAACGGAGAGCAGTACGGCCCAGCCAGCGAGCAGATTCTGCGAAACTGGATTGCTGAGGGCCGAGTTACCGACGACTGCCTGATATGGCGAGATGGATGGGCCGAGTGGAAAGCTGCAAACACTGTCATTCAAACACCAACGTCGCCCCCCTCAGAAGAGCCGGTTTCGCAACCGCTTCCACAAAGCCACGCCAAGGAAGAGGCAATCCCTGAGACGTCGGTCGCCCCGTTCGTGCCGCGATCTGAGCCGATGACTTACGCGCGGCGCAAATCGTCCAATTTTGGATGGGTGTTGGGTTTGGTATTGGGACTGATTACCATCGCGCTCTTAGTAGGCCTCTTTATGTTATTCCAGAGTGGCGATGTCACATTTGGTCGTTCAAACTGAGAAACCACACCGCAAGGAATGAAATAATGAACAACTCGGATTTACGCAGACTCGTCTTCGTCGCATCATTGTCATTCTGTGCAGTGCTTCGCGGCCAGACAACCGAAACGCAAGAGGCCCCTACAACGACTGTTGCAAAGTCGACTGAACCAGCGGTGAAAATCGTTCTTGACCAACCTGTCCACATAGCCAAAAAAGCCGCCACGCTCATGGCTCCCAAGTCGTGGACACGACAGAAACCGAAATCCCGCATCGTGGAACATGAGTTCTCCATCAAGCCTTCGGATGGGGACAAGAACGCAGGCAGAATGACGGTTATGGCATCAGGCGGATCGATCAAGGACAACTTGGCCAGATGGGCTGGGCAGTTTACCCAGCCTGACGGAACTGCATCAAAAGGCAAAATGAAGGTAACCAAGAAAAAAGTCGCCGGACAAGATGTCAATTTTGTGGACATCTCTGGGACTTATGGCGAGGCGTTGCGGGGCCCG
>CAYYHV010000094.1:0-16393 GCA_964471695.1 uncultured Pirellulaceae bacterium | reverse complement strand
AAGTAGATCGCGCCGGATACCGTATGTTGGCAGCCATTTTGGAGCTATCCAAAGACTCCAAGCCCATGGGCAACTACTACATCAAACTCTACGGTCCTGCTAAAACAATCAAACAGAACGAGAAAGCTTTTGAGCAATTTGTGCTCAGCTTGAAGATGAACTGACAACCCTGAACACCCCATTTTGATAATTCGTTAATCATGGGGCTTGAGGCAGCAAGGCCCAAGTGACTGCCCCCTAACAAAGAAAAGACCAGAATCTATGCGACTTCAGGATTTCCTCGCTCATCACAAAATTAAGGGGAACCCGTTTGCCGAGGAAGATGCGCAAACGGACGCTGTATTTAAGAACCATTGTATCTCCAGCACGTACCACCCGGCTTGGGATAAGGTCTACGGTAGCCCAGCCGATCCGTCGACCTCGATCGTCTTTGGCGAAAAGGGAGCCGGAAAAACGGCGCTGCGTCTACAGGTTGAAAAGCACATCGAGCAATACAACCTTGAAAACCCCGAAGACCGATGCTTCGTCGTTGCCTATGACGATTTCAATCCGATTCTTGATCAGTTTCGCGAACGAGTAGGTCGTCGCAGTCGACGTCCGGAAAAGACGCTCCAACAATTCCAGCTATGGGATCACATGGATGCGATCTTATCGCTGGCGACAACGAAACTGATCTCCGCAATTGTTGCCGGAAAATCACCCATCAGCACAGCGGGTATCACGACCAAGAAAGACAATGAAACGCCCGCCATCAACGGCCACGCGATTCCCAAAAATCTGCGGAAGCGATTGGACAAACAGCAGCGCCGTGACTTGATGCTCCTTGCGACTTGTTATGACAACACCGCAGCCGCTCCACTACCCATGCGTTGGAACCAACTACGCAGTCGGATTGGCGGTGGCTCATGGGCGAGTTGGTGGCCGTTCAGCTTGGGCGTCAAAGTCTCTTTGCTGATCCTGGCCGCGTTGATTACGTTCTTTGTTCTTGATCGCAGAGAAGCCTTCGAGGGACAAAACTTCTGGGAAAACTATGTCACGCCCTACAAGTGGGCCTACCCGACGATCGCACTCCTTGCGTGGCTTCCGTGGCTATATCGTTGCGCTCAGCGTTGGTGGATGTCGATCGGTATCACGAAGCGATTGCGCGTGATCGAGCGACGATCCTTCCCACTCAGTCGCATGCTAATGCGTTTTGGTGGCGCCCAACTTGCTCGACAGCCACTTCCCAACAAGGATCGAACGGACGACCGTTACTCGTTGCTGGCCAAACTTCAGGGAATCCTCAAGGCGCTGGGCTTTAAGAGCATGGTTGTTTTAGTTGATCGCCTCGATGAACCCCACATGATCAACGGCTCAGCCGATGCGATGAAAGCACTGCTTTGGCCGATGCTGGACAATAAGTTCCTGAAGCAGGAAGGGCTCGCCATCAAGTTCTTGTTGCCCATCGAACTGCAAGCGTTCATCCAACGCGAGGGTCGTGACTTTAATCAACGAGCCCGTTTGGACAAGCAGAACGTCGTGCCGTCGCTTCGCTGGACGGGTCAGGCACTATACGACGTCGCTAACGCACGGCTTGCCGCGTGTGCGGAAGACGGAGCCCAACCTAAATTGGCCGATCTCGTCGACGAATCCTTAACGTTGCCACGCATCTTTGATGCTTTGCAATCTTTGCGAGTCCCACGTCACGTATTCAAGTTCCTCTACCGCGTGATCTCAGAGCATTGCAATCGACATAGTGACAATGCTCCGGAGTATCGCATCGCCGGAGACACCTTCGAATCGGAAATGGGAATCTACAAACGAGAAATGGAAAGCTCCGACCGCAATCTGGCAGGCTGACCTCTCAACGGATTCGCAATTGCATCAGCTATCACACACAGCCGCTATCGTTCGAATAGCGGCTGTTTTTTGTTGACAGGATCGCTGGCTGAGATAACCTAAACGCCCAGCGTGTTGATGATTTTCTATTACAATCACGAGCAATTCGAAGTCATCAATTCTGTATAGCTGAACCCACGTTTTGGGGCAGCGTACGCAGTAACGGCCAAAGAACTGGGGTATTTCCTTGAAGACAAAGTTTGCTGTCGCTTTTCTAGCCACACTGATGTTTGCCGCCCAATTCTGTCACGCATGCATCCGATGCGGCCGGCTTCGATGTCGACGCGACTGCCAGTCAGTCAAATGTCAGCAATGTTGCACTGCCTTGCCGAAATGCGCCAATTCAGATCGTGCTACAACAAATCAAACATCAAATGAGCGTGCCGTCCAATCTGTTGAACTACAAACGCCTTATGTGATACCGTCGCACACGTGGTACGTGACGACCTCGCCGCAAAAAACGGAAAAAGTTGCTCAGTTCACACGACCTATCTGGCCGCCGGACGGCTCACCCCAATACTGGGCGGCACCTGTTGAGATTCAAAAATATCTTCCGGAACTATCACCTCAGGAACGACTCATTCTCGATCGTGATGACGGCCCGACCCAACCATGGGAACCCCCGGAAGAACAGCCGATGGACTAAGGGCGCATTTCAAAAATACCCGTGCACTGGAGCTTGCTCCCAACAACGATTTGGTTCCAACGAACTATTTGCCAATCAACTTCTTGAGTTGCAACCAAGTTCGCGTATTCGCAACGTCGGCTTTTGTTAGTCCCGCTCGCTTCGCCTGCAAGACTCCGTACTTGAGCACATCGAGCCCGCTGATGCTGTGCGCGTCCGTGTTGATCACAATTGGAATTCCGTGGCTCTTCGCAGCAGCGCAATAGATATCATTGAGGTCCAACCGAGCAGGATTTGCGTTAAGCTCCATCAGTTTCCCGTTGGCCTTTGCGGCTGCAAACACCTTGTCAAGGTTTACCGCATAAGCTTCTCGCTTGTTGAGCAACCGCCCGGTGGGATGTGCGATGGCCGTGACGTTGGGGTTCTCCAAAGCGCCGAGAATTCGATCCGTAATCTGCTCTTCGGGTTGCTTCTGACCATAGTGAATGCTGGCCAAGACCCAGTCTGCCTCGGCAAGCACATCATCGGGTAAGTCCATCCCGCCTTTTTCGAGAATGTCGCATTCAATGCCCTTGAGAACAGTGAAGGACTTTCCGCACGCCGCATTCACCTTGTCGACTTCTTCCCATTGCTCTCGGAGTCTCTTTCCATCAAGTCCATTTGCCATGCTGACTCGCTTCGAGTGATCCGTAATCGCGATATACTTCAAACCACGAGCCTTCGCCGCTTCGACCATCTCTTCGATCGACGCCTTCCCGTCTGTTGCAGTCGTATGCATGTGGAGATCGCCGCGGATATCGGTGACTTCGATGAGTTCTGGCAGCTCTTCGTTATCCGCCCATTCGAACTCTTTGCGGGCCTCACGCAATTCCGGCGCGAACCAGGGCATTTCGAGCGCGGCGTAGACATCTTCCTCGGTGGCTCCCGCGACGTACTCACCGTCGTCAACTCGATAGACGCCGTACTCATTCACTTTCAATCCCATTTTGCGGGCATGACCACGAACAACGACATTGTGCTCTTTCGACCCCGTAAAATACTGTAGCGCAGCTCCAAACGATTCGGCGGGAACCACTCGCAAATCGACTTGAAGATTTGAGTCCAGCCGAATCGACATCTTGGTATCACCACGCACCATAACTTCACTAAGCCTCGGGAAGCCTCCAAAGTGATCCATCACCGTGGTAGCGTCAGTGGAAACCACGAGGATATCCAAGTCGCCGACCGTTTCTTTGCCGCGTCGATAACTTCCAGCCAACTCCAATTGGTCGACGGCTTTGCATTCCGCAAAATGCTCACGCAGTTCATTGGCTATGTCATCGGCTTTGGCCCAGTAGATGCGATCACCAGCCGATTCGGCAAACTTCATGCCTTCGAGAATCGTTTGTTCGGTTTTTGCACCAAACCCCTTCAACCCACGTACTTGCTCATCTTCACAAGCCTGCTTGAGTTGGTCCAGCGATTCGATATTCAACTCTTTGTGGAGCACTGCAGCTTTCTTGGGCCCCAACCCAGGAATGCGCAATAGAGCCAGGACGCCCGGGGGAACTTGCTCGAGCAACTCCTCCAACATCGTCAATTTGCCGGTTTGAATGAGGGCAACGCACTTCGCCGCCAGATCTTTCCCAATTCCATCAATGTCCGTCAGGGGCTGATCTGATTCCACCATCGATGTCATCGGTTCGGTAAGTCCTCGGATCGTGCGTGCTCCGTTCCGATAAGCCCGCAGGCGAAATGGATTGGCTCCCTGAAACTCCAGCAAGTCCGCGACTTGTTCAAAAGTGTCGGCAATCTGCGCGTTGTTCATAATGGTGCTTCAAATCAGATTTGTTTGCGTTGCTGTTTGTATGGTACCGCTGCTCATTTGGCTTGAGGAGTCACCATTACCTACAAAAAAAGCCGCCCCTGGTTGGGACGGCATTGGATGACCAGTGCGCTGCCATAAAGTACGCGAAATCAATCTTCCATTACTTCCGCTTCACGCGATTTGGCCATCTCGGTGACTTTGGCTTCGTACTTCTTGGTTAGCTCCTGCACGTCATTCTTGGCATCGTCGCGCTGGTCCTCGGTCAACGTTTTGTCCTTCTCGCCTTGGTCAGCCGCCTTGTTTGCGTCTCGTCGAATATTTCGAATTGCGACTTTGGCATCTTCGCTCAGCTCCTTGATACGCGAAACCATCTTTCGTCGTACGTCGGTCGACAGTGGTGGAATATTGATTCGAATCACGCGTCCATCGTTCTGCGGATTGAAGCCCAGGCCACTGGCGACGATGGCTTTTTCAATATCCTTGATTGTCCCTACGTCATAGGGACGGATAACGATCTGCGTCGGCTCTGGGGCCCCAACCGATGCGAGCTGTTTAATTGGCGTTGGCGAACCATAAACGTCGGCTCGGAGTGTGTCGACCAATCCTGGATTCGCACGGCCGGTCCGAATCCCGGCGAGGTTGTTCTTTAAAACGTCGACGGCTTTTTCCATCCGCTCTTCGGCATCCATCAGAATTTCGTCGTAACTCATCGCAAACCTCAATTACACTCAAACTTGAATATCTCTTCGCCACACGATTTCTACGTTGACGCTTCGCTGCCTTCGCGAGCACCGATAACCGTCCCGACATTCTCACCACAGATTGCACGGGCAATATTGCCTTCTTTCTTGTAGTTGAAAATCAACAACGGCATTCCATGCTCCATACACTGTGAGATTGCCGTCTGATCCATGACGCGCAGGTTTTGCTCGATGACTTGTTGATAAGTCAAATCGCGGTACAAGACTGCGTGAGGATTCTTTTCCGGGTCTTCGCTGTAGACACCATCGACACGAGTCGCTTTGAGAACAATATCCGCTTCGATCTCCAACGACCGTTGGGCGGCTGCCGTGTCGGTGGTAACGAACGGACTGCCCGTTCCCGCCGCCATGATAACCAGCCTACCTTTTTCCAGGTGTCGACGAGCCCGGCGTCGAATATAGGGTTCAGCTACGCCATCCATTTTTACGGCTGTCATCAATCGCGTTGTGCAGCCCAATGATTCCAATGCATCCTGCAGTGCCAGTCCATTGATCACAGTCGCAAGCATCCCCATGTAGTGGGCTGTCGCTTCTTGAATGTTGGCACTGGTGGACGTGAATTGACCACCACGAAGAATGTTGCCGCCGCCATTGACGATGGCAATTTCGCAACCCAGTTCCTGCGCAGCCTTGATCTGCTTGGAGATGTCCACGACTTCGTCCATGCTGATGCCACGTTCGCCGGGTCGAGCAAAACTCTCACCAGACAGTTTAAGGACAACGCGTTTGTAGCGAGGTTTGCCGCTAACTTCGGAGCTCATCAGGTGCCTTTCTGTTTTACGGCAAACCACCTGACTCTCCCACGAGAGCCAGGAATTTTGGCGTTGTCCGTGCTATTCCCATCCGTGTGAATATCGTTGCAAACGCGGTTGGCCTAGCCGACCGCGACTCGCTTAAATTCGACAATCTCGGCGGTCTCGCTGAAATCCTTAACCGCCTCTTCGACTGTCTTTGTGTCGTCGAGCGCAAAAAACTGACTCAACAAGCAGTATTCCTGATCGAGAAGCGTGTTGTCAGCGACAAAGCGTTCCAACTTCCCTGGCAGAATCTTGTCCCAGATTTTCTCTGGCTTCCCTTCAGCCGCCAACTCCGCCTTGATCTTCTCTTCCGCCGAAGCCATGACTTCCGTAGTCAATTCTACCCGGCTGGCAAAATCAGGAACGGTCTTGAGATGCTTGCCAAGTCTTGCACGATCTTCGTTCTCGACTTTGATTTGCCCCTGCAAGGCCTCGACTTCTTTGGCGATGAAGTCAGGATCCAATTCGCCGTAATGCAACTTCGAAGGTCCCATCGCTGCAACGTGCATAGCAACGCTGCGGAAGAACTGCGGAGCATCGTCCTTGCCGCCGTCCTTATAAGAAAGGAGAACTCCAATCTTGCTGCCCGCATGGACGTATGATGCCAGTTTCTCGCCTTCGACTTTGAAGTAATTGGAAACCTCAATCTTCTCACCGATCTTTCCGGTGTACTCGACGAGCTTCTCGGCAACAGGAGCTCCTTCAAATTCCATGCTGACCAGTTCGTCTTTTGACGTGATCCCCTTTTCCATCGCCTGCTTGGCAATGCCCGTCGCGAATGCCACGAATTCATCATTCTTAGCAACGAAGTCTGTCTCGCAACTCAACGCCATAACAACGCCACTCGTCATCGCGTCGTTCGTCAGGGCAACAACGACACCTTCGTTGGCTTCTCGGTCGGCTCGTTTGGCTGCGACTTTTTGGCCCTTCTTGCGAAGGTAATCGAGAGCTCCGTCGAAATCGCCATTGGATTCCTGAAGTGCTTTTTTGCAGTCCATCATCCCGGCGCCGGTAGCTTTCCTCAATTCACCGACGTCTTTTGCTGAAATAGCCATAGTTCTTTCCGTTATTCTGTCTTTGCGTTCTCTAACTCACGGTTTCATCAGAAGAAACAGAACCCGCACGTGCAGCGCGAGTTCTGTTTGACATGATCTGCTTACTCGGCAGCGTCCGGCTTTTCGGGAGCCGCCTCGGTGGCGGGAGCGTCCGTCGCCGGAGCTTCGGCGGCAGGGGCTGCTTCAGCAGGTGCGGCGGCTTCTGCGGCAGGAGGAGCTTCAACGGCGGGCGCTGGAGCAGGTTTGGCAGCCGGTGCGGGTGGTCGTCCCTTTCCTTTGCCTCTTGAGTCGGCAGCTTTGTCATCCTTCGGCTTCAGTGCGGCGGCTTCGACAGCTCCGTCCAACACGGCTCCTACCAACTCGGATACGATCACTTCTACCGATCGAATACCATCGTCGTTACCTGGAATCGGAAGATCGACCGTATCAGGATCACAATCGGTATCAATCAGAGCCACCGTCGTGATTCCCAACTTCCGAGCTTCTCGAACAGCGTTCTTTTCCTTCTTGGGATCAACAATCACGATGCAATCGGGCAGTCGATTCATCGTGCGCATCCCATTCAGGTTGCGATACATCTTTCGGTACTCACGATTCAGCGCCGATTGCATCTTCTTTGAGTAAGAGCTCAGCTCGTCGCTGGCACGCAGATTTTCGAGTTCTTCCAACCGGCCAAGTCGACTGCGAATGGTACGGAAATTCGTCAACGTACCTCCCAACCAACGCTCACTAACAAACGGCATTTTGGCTCGGCCAGCTTCTCGCTCAACCGTGTCGCTTGCTTGACGCTTGGTGCCGACAAAGAGAATCGTGCCACCCGATGCAGCGACGTCGCGAAGGTACTTCTTGGCTCGAAGCAGTCCACGGACCGTTTCGCGTACGTCGATAATGTGAATGAGATTTTTGCGCCCATAAATGTAGGGTCGCATTTTCGGGTTCCAACGGCTTGCTCTATGACCGAAGTGCACACCGGCTTCTACTAATCGCTCTACTAAGTTTGCCACTAAGATTTTCCTTCCATCCCAAATTGGATAAACCGCCGTCACAATGCGTCAAACCGGAAGGGTTTAATTGCACCACGGATTTCCCAACGCGGGAGCCGTTCGACAGCCTGCCATCCAAAGAATCGTAAGAGTTGTGCTCATAGCACGCCCTAACTGCCTACTACAGTTTGGGTTAGCCCATGAGTTTATCAGTCGCTCTTGAACTTCGTCAATGCGTTGCCAAGTCGCTTGCTGCAAGCCCACAAAACCTCCACACGCCCTAAATCGACGCAAACATGGGTCAAAATGACCCTAATCTCTAAGGTCTACTTCGACCCCGACCTGAGTCACATTAACCCGGCCGGCACGAGTCAAAATGTGGCCCCTCCGCGAGCTGAATTCTCTCAAAAGTTTTCTGAGCCTTAAAAACAAGGCATTTCCAGTCCAATCAGAGGCAACATGCAAGCATTGGCACACCCATTGCTTTTCCTCATATCGTCGCCGCAGTGGCGAGAAAGTTAAAGCAGCTGAGTAATTGCCGAAAGGACTTGTCCAGTGATTTGGGACACAACAGACCGATCCAAAGTTTTCGTGGTTGACGCCAATACGGCTGACTACGAGAGCTTGGTCCAAGTTTCGGCACAAAGAAACACCGAAGTCGTCTTCTTCCGCACGGGAAAAGACGCACTGCGAAGCACGCCCGAACACGGACCTGCGATGTGGATTGTGAATATGGATTTGCCTGACATGCGTGGAACCGACCTCCAGTCGCTCCTTCGCCACCGAGGCAACCGTTCACCCCTTGCATTGGTTGGCGATGAATATCGCCCCGAAGATGAAATCGTGGCTCGATGTGCCGGTGCCGAAATGTACTTCGCCAAGTCGATGGTACATGAAGCAGTCGCAGCAACCGCATAAGAATTTTGAGACAGGTGATTGACGGTTCACGTGATGACTGCCTGGAGAGTTGCAGCTCCACCAGGCGTCATCACGGAACTGAACCGCCAGCGCAAAGACAGGTGATTGACGGTTCTGTTGGCGTGCACCCAGACGAGTTGCAGCTCCATCTGGGTGCCGCCATCGGAGCGGACAAGAAAGACAGACCAATGCAACGAGTTGTTCGACAATTAGGAATTTCGTTGCACAGCATGAAACAGGTGATTGACGGTTCTGCTGGTGGATGCCCAGACGAGTTGCAGCTCCATCTGGGCTCCACCAACGGAGCGACACGCACGCACAGGTGATTGACTGTCCTTCCGGCGACTGCCCAGTCGAGTTGCAGCTCCAACTGGGCATCGCCGCCAGGGCGATCAAGCAGACGAAACCCCATTAAAGGATTCCCGCAGTTCATGACAAATACATCCGGTTGTTAGAGCCACGCTCCGACTGGCATGAATTGCAAACCCAAACCGACAAAACTACAGACGAAACCCTCAACAATGACAAATGCAACCGTTTGCTAGACAAGCGGATGAAAACGAGAAGCCAGTGACACGGAACAACTGATTGTGGCGAGGACAGCAACCCTCTCCCAGTCATGAATCAAGTCGACTTTGACAGCAACCAGAGTCGCAAAAGGTTTTTCTTAAGCAACAGTAGTCAAGTAGATGCAAGGTAGAGTCAATGAATATTGAGAGAAAGACGCTCGTCGCAGCCATCGTGCTCACGATCATCACAGCCAGTTCGGCGTTCGCGGATTGGAACTTCCGAGGAATCCCCGTTAACCAGGGGAATAACTTACTTCCTTCTAACAGCCTTGATCGCATGGGCGACACTGGCGAACCCTTCTACATCGACGTGCTTGATTCGTTCAACCGCGAAGGGGGACTTGGGGGATCGGATGCGGATCAACTTCAAATTGGATTTGTTCCACCCGTCGCTGGAGTCCCACTCGGCGAGCTGACAGGTTCAGCTGCGGAAAATCATGGCCGCTGGATTCAATCGGCTGACGATTACGCCACAACCACAGAGAATGGCGGTCGCGTTCGACGAGAAACAGGGCAGGGCACCGCGGTGGCCAGCATGCCTTGGCGCGTCTCAGAGGGACTTGGAGACTACTACCAACTCGAAATGACGGCCATGGTGGCCGCGGGCGAATCCGTGTCACTCGGCTATGTCGGAGACATCGAAACCTACGGCACCTCGAGTGGACTCGCTGGCCGCATCGGTCAACTGGTTCTGGGTGTCGAACGAGGCATCGGCCCCAATGAAGATTCCGTGACTTGGACCGTCGCCTGGGATCAAGATGGCACACGCCAATCATTCTCGAACACAACTGACTCGCCGGTTGATGAAGAACTCAACCTGCAGCTTGGGTGGCTTGACAGTGGCAACGACGACCTGTTCGACGCATGGCTCGGCAATGAAACTTCAAACACACGACTGCTGCAAGGCAACATGGGAACCGCCATCGACATCTTCTCGGTTGGCTTCCAGATTGACGGAACGGGCTCGTCCATCGGCAGCTTCACCGCAGCCGTTCCGGAACCAGCGACTGGCCTGATGGCACTGATCGGTGCTGCTCTCGCACTCAACCTGGTTCGCCGACGCAAGTAAGAACATTGACACCTTGAACTACTCACTACTGTTGCCCAAGAAGAACCTCCTGCTCCTTCTACTGTTGCAAGATGAAATGCGGAGAAAACTAGTTCATCCGAATCGTTGCTGTGAAAGGTGAACGCCAGAACAAGAACCGAAACAAAGTCCAACCGCGAGAAGCCAATGAAATAGACCCAACTGCTGACAATAACATCGAACCACTTCAACGAGACGCCAGTGAAATAGACCGACAACCTGAAAGTAAGCCACAAGACAACCAACACGAGACGCCAATGAACCTGACAGACTTTTGAAGAACGATTAACAAGCCATCAACAATGCAGAGACGACGCTAGTGAGCCGGACAACTTGGATGACAAAGAAGAACAACTCAGAGTGAGACGCCAATGAACCTGACATGACGGTAACAAACGTTTGAACGACTGATCAAGAAACATCAACTACGAGCGACGCCAGTGAACTAGACAAAGCCATTGTTTGAAAAAAGCCAATCCGATCACCAAGACGAGATGCTAGTGAATTTGACAGGCAGCGAAAAACGAAAGTTGAAGAACAGCTTCTAAGCGACGAATCAGGATGATTTATTCCGCCGAATGGAAACACCCACTATGAATCACACACCATCATCCATCGAACATGAATATTCTTCGAAATACAATCGTTCTCTTTTGTATCCTGGCCCTGAATCCGATGGCCTTCGGATTTATTGTCCACGGAAACTTCCCAGGTGACACCGTCGATTTCATGATGGTCACTGAGACCAATGACAGCGAACCCGATCTATTCTGGGACATCACCGGAGTCGTTGGGGACACGCTACTCGTGAACCCCACAGATTTTCGCGTCGACGTAGCGACGGGTCCCGGTTCGGACTTTCTCGATAGCCAACTGGAGACCATGATCCAGACCAACAGCGGTGGCTCGATTTCCAACATCCGTTTCTCTGAATTCGGCGACTACTTTTTGGCTGGCGATTCCAGCGTCTCAGCGTCCTTGAATTGGTTTGTCCAAATTCCCGGTAGTGGGACAGCAGCGGGAACGATCCAGTTCACGGATTCAAACCCCATGGCCAATTTGGTAACGGACACTTGGGTCTTGGACTTGGACATCGATCTAGTCGCAGGCACTGCAAACGGAGCTCCGCTTACCGACATTTCGACTGGGCAACCGCTGGTTCTTCCAGCAGAGATTCCCAAAGTCACCTTTGAGTTCAATAACACGCTGTTCGCCTCAGCAGCCGACAACTTGAGTACTGGATTCATTGCTAAGAAAGGAACGTCAGGAATCTCAGCCGCGGTTGTTCCCGAACCAGCAGCACTAACGTTGGCTCTAAGTATGTTTGGCTTGGCTGTCCTCGCCCTGCGAAGTCGAAAAAAGGGATAGAACTTCCTTCTGCATCCGACCGTCGAGGAAGACGACGATCCAGCAAAGAAAAAGCCCCGCAAGCGGGGCTTTTGTCGTTTAAGAATTTTGCTTGTTCGCCACAGATCAACGTTGCTGATTCATCATCTGGCGTGCCATGTCTCGTCGCTGACGTGCCACGGTGTCTTTGCGGTTGCGTCGAATCAACTCTTCAAAGTCGAGGGCAGCGCGATCGTATCGGCCCACCTTCATCAGTGCCAAACCGCGGTTGTTGTAAGCCGGCTTGTAAGCAGGGTTCAATCGAATCGCTCGCGTATACATCCGGATGGCTTCCTCGTAATTACCATCCTTGGCAAAAGTCACACCAATCCAAAAGTCAGAACGTCCGTCCGGAATTTCGGACAATGCCGTGACTTGGTTGAAGTCGCCTCGAGCCGATTCGAGTTCGTTGAGGTAGTAGTAGCAAATACCTCGGCGCAACAGGGCATCGCTATACTGAGGAGCCATGTCGAGAGCGTCTGTGAAAGTATCCACGGCCCCTTCAAGATCTCCCATCATACGTTTGGCGACTCCCTTTTGGTAAACCGCCGCGACACTGGCTTCGTCGAACTCAAGCACCTTGTCGGTGTCGTCAATTGCCGACTGGTACAGACCGGACTGGCCAGCACTGCCTTGCTCGTCGGCCATCGAGATCTTGGCGAGGGCTCGTCCAAGATAAACCTGACCTGGCTTCACGAATTCCGGGTCTTCGATATCTTCGTATTCCTCTGGCTCCTTGTCGCCTTCGATCTTGAGATACTCACTAAAGGCGTCGATAGCACTTTGATAGTCTGCGACCACGGAATCCAATTCAGCGTCATACTTGTTCTTTTCGAATTCAGCACGGCGTAGCAGCACGAATCCAAGTTGAGCCTTGGTTTTTGAAGTTTCGCCGTCCAGTTCACTTGCCTGCTCAAGATCGTCAACGGATTTGTCGTATCGACCTTGTGCCGCATAAGCGTTGCCTCGCTCGGAATAGGCTTCGGCGTAGTTTTCGTCGAGCTCAATGGACCGCGAGAGACTGCTGATTGCCTGGCCGACGTAGTCCTGCTGGCCAAAACCAGTCTGTGGGAGCGACGCCAACTTCATGAAAGACTTACCGCGATAGTAAAGAAACTCTGCATCCGAAGGATTCGATTGCACAGCAGCGCTAAAATCGTCCGCGGCTTCCTGGTACTGACCAAGCTGCAGGAGAACCTTGCCTCGTTCGGCAGATGCTTCGGCAAAAATGGCCGGGTATCGAGCCGCAAAAGATACGGCGGAAGTCAGCGACTCCAGCGCCAATTCGTTCTCACCAAGCTCAGCAAGACATTTTCCGCGGCCCACGTAGGCTGGAAAGTAGTTTGGATTAGCCGCCAGGATTTGAGAATATACCTCAATGGCTTCAGCACACTTGCCTTCTGCAGCGAGAGCCTCGGCATCCTTGTAATAATCGTCGAACGTTTTCTGTGTCTCTTCGGGACCAGCAGGCTGTACGGGTGTATCATCCAGCAATCCATCGGTACCGGTGTCTGTGGTACCGGCGTCGTCGCCGAACGGATTGATATCGTCCAGATTCACTTGGGCTTTGGCGACAGAGCCGCATAAACAAAGCACGAACAACGCGGTGAGCATTCGTCGTGAAAGAAGCATGTGAGTATTCCTCTCGATTAAGCGCCTGCGCAGTTTTCGGCGCATGATCAGGTCAGGGCTATCATCTAATACGACCGCTATGTGCCGAAATCTTTGAACACGACTGACGCTGCCATGCAATGAGTTTTTTTAGACAGGACAGCCTGACAGTTGGAGTTTCTCCAAACCGCAAGGTCTATACCGATGGTATCGCTATGTTCCGTATTTTCTACGCAATTGACGCGCATCAGGGTCTGTGAAAATGCAGACAAGGCCACGCGACGTCGGGCCGATCGATGAGAGATTCCAGCAACGTACGAACTATCGCCAGAAATTGGCGGAGAGAAAAAGCTCGGGGACAAGGACTCGAACCTTGAATGACGGTACCAAAAACCGTAGTGTTGCCGATTACACCATCCCCGAATGGGCGTGAACGCCCTCACGATTCCGCAGTTTAAGTATTTTCGAGCTGGTTCACAACTGCGAATGACAATTGTTCCAGCTCAATCGCGAGATCCACCGCGACTTTGCTAACCGTTGGCGGCAGATTCAATGTAACAGGGGCAAAGTTAAGAATCCCCTGAATGCCGGCAGCGACCAATCGATCCGCGACAGTTTGAGCCGCAGGGGCGGGAACCGCCAGGATTCCAAGTCGTATTCCTTCATTGCGAATGACTTCTTCCATCTGGTCGAAGTGGTAAACCTTGATTCCCGCAAAGTTTCGATCAATCTTCCCAGCGTCGACGTCGAATCCAGCGATCACTCGGAACCCCTGATCAGCAAACCCCCGGTGCCCAAGTAACGCTGTACCGAGGTTCCCCAACCCGACGATTCCAACGGGCCAATCTCGGTCTGTCCCGAGAATTTGACGGATTTCCTTCACGAGTTCGTGGCATTTGTAACCAATTCCTGGGTACCCAAATTGGCCAAAATAGGCCAAGTCCTTCCGAATTTGAGCGTCTGTCAGCCCAAGACGAGCCCCCAGTTGCGTTGAACTCGTCGTTTCCTGACCTTCCCGGATTAAATGTGACAATTCGCGCAAATAGAGACTGAGGCGGCTGACGACCGCTTTGGGGACTTCATTCGAGTCGTGTGGCGAATTGTGCGGTTGATCGGTCATTTTCTGGAATGATCTTATTCCGGGAGTCCTTAACTCTTAATCGAGCCACTCGAAAATCACAAGACCGCCCGGAAGGGGTAACGCAACTCTGCTGATTGCCGGACTGAACCTTCTGTCCGATACGACCCCACCCCCGAACGCAATCTTTTCATTCTACGCATTAACTCCACTTTAACAGACCCTTACAAGGTGACGATGTCACCGACGGAGAGTGGGCGTTTTCTGCGCATGCGCGTCGGAAAATGCCGATTGTCAGGCTCCGGTTTGGTTTGAGGTTGGTGGAGATAACTTCGGACAGATCGGAATTTCAATGTCGAATGAAAGTGATGGTGAACGGTTTTCAACCGACACCCGACAAAACGACGCAGCGATTCGCTGAAGGAGATGCGAAAATGAGGACTCGACTGGCGTTGATCGCAATGATGGCCTTAACGGCCGTGATGACGGTTGACACTGCCCACGGTTGCCACTGTGGTGCAGCGAGTTGGCGACTGTTTGGTCGTTGCCAGGGGACCGCAACGTGTGGTGGTGCATCAGCAGGATGCGGAGACACCTCCATTGCAGCCCCGGCTTACGGCGGAATGGTTTCCGATATGGGACTGGCTGGCAGCGGAGGCTGTGGCCAGCAATGCTACACGGTGATGAAAACTCGTCGCCGAGTGGTTCATGAGCAACAACAACATACCGTGAACCGTACTGTGTACGACACGGTCATGAAATGTAAGACGATCAATTCGACTCGATACGTGCGTGAAACACACTATCGTCAGGTTCCCTACACCGTAACTCGTCCCGTGCGGGAGACTCGTTACAAGACAGTGAACTACACGGTAAACCGAGTCCACTGGGAAACCAAAACCCGGCAGATCCCTTACACGGTTTATAAAACGAACTGGGAAACCAAAACCCGGCAGATTCCGTACACGGTTTATCGAACCCAATGGGAAACCAAAACCCGGCAGATTCCTTATACGGTGAACCGTAAGGTTTGGGATACCAAGACGCGACAGATTCCGTACACGGTTTACAAGACGAATTGGGAAACGCGCACCAAGCAAATCCCATACACTGTGCATCGAACGGTTTGGGAAAACCGGACTCGTGAAATTCCCTATACGACTTACCGAACCAATTGGGAAACGCGAACCCGCGAAATCCCCTACACGGTCTATCGTACACACTGGGAAACACGGACTCGCGAAATTCCTTACACGACCTATCGCACGGTCAGTGAGCAGCGTTCGCGAACGGTGAACTACTCGGTTCGAGTCCCTGTAACGACGATGAAGACGGTTACCGTCAATTCAGGTCACTGGGACACGGTAACCACGGAACGACCAGGACGCGTGTATCGCAAGACGATGCGTGAACGAGGTCGCTGGACCTGGGACCCTTGCCAATGTCGCTGCGTTTATCAACCTGGATGCTGCAAGACAGTCTGCTGTCAGGCTCCTCCCGTTAAATGCTGCAAGCGAGTTTGGGTACCTCAGACTTGCACCAAGCAAGTTCCCTGCACGACGTATCGCTGCGAAACCCGCACGAAGGTCATCCCGTACACGGTTTGCCGAAAAGTACCAGAACAGCACGTTCGCACCGTTTGCTACAAGGTTTGCCGAAAGGTACCTGAGCAACGCGTTCGCACCGTATGCTACAAGGTCTGCAACCGAGTACCGGAACAACGCGTTCGCACCGTATGCTACAAGGTTTGCCGAAAGGTACCTGAGCAGCGAACTCGAACGGTATGCTACAAGGTTTGCCATCGAGTACCGGAAACCCGAACTCGCACCGTTTGTTAC
>CAYYHV010000093.1:15982-19794 GCA_964471695.1 uncultured Pirellulaceae bacterium | reverse complement strand
CAACTTCGGTCTCTCGGCGTGTCCAGCCAACGATACGAGCAAATTCATTGATGCACTGGGTCGAGCAAACACGCGAGCGCTGGGTGCGGACTTCGACGATGTCGTGCCGTGCGGTCGGTACGATGGCAGCAATGACGCTCGGGCTGGGGGGCTGGGTGGAAAACAGCCGGGGTGTGCGATCCTGGGAAACTTGTTCCAGGATGTCGTGCCATTGCTCTGTCAGCGCGAGGTCGGTGGGAACCAGGCGTCCGCTGCGAACAGAAAGTGGATTGAATCTGTCCTCTTGTTCTACAACGGAAATTTCTGATTCAACAATCTCACCGGTAGTGCTAACGCGATAAACAGCAGAGTAGGCACTGCTTACGTCGATTTCGGCTAAGTCCATTGAGTTTCTCCCTATTATTTTGATGACGCTGGATTGGTGTCTCAGTGCTTCGAAAACGTTTACCATTTTTTTCTTTTTAACCTTATTCATCAATCTCCCGTACGCTCTATTGGGGGCTATGTAGGGTGTATTGCTTAGCCCAGGTGGCATATACCAAAAATAGTCCAATAGGCACTTCCCGCATTTTTATTACCCCTGCAGAGTTAATCAACATATGTCCGACGTCTATGCCGGTTCTTTAAAGCAGCGCGCAACGGTAGCCTCATGGCAGGAGGGCGATGTTTTGAACGTTTTGATCATTGACGATCACAATCTTTTTCGCAGTGGACTGCGCTTGTTGCTGTCAGATTTGGACGAAGGCATTGGCTTTTTAGAATCCGAAGGTGTTGAGCAGGCGACGCAGTATTTCGGCCAACATGTGCAAATCGTGCTGCTCGACATGAATCTGCGTGGTGTCAGTGGTCTGGACGCGCTGCGCGAAGTACGCCGGGGTCTGCCCGACGCGACGATTGTTGCGCTGTCCAGCGAAGAGGATCTATCGCTGGTTCGTGATGTGATCGAAGCGGGCAAGCCGTTTTTGGGAATCTGTCTTGGTCTGCAATTGTTATTCGACGTTAGCTACGAGCGTGGCGAGTACGAAGGGCTGGGGATTGTGCCGGGCAAAGTCGTGAAGTTTGATTTGCCTCGGGAGTACAAGGTTCCGCACATGGGATGGAATACGGTCGAGAAAACTCGGCCAATAGAAATTCTCAGTGGAATGAAAGATCATTCCCATATGTACTTTGTCCACTCGTACTATGTTGTCCCCGATGACTCGGACGTTATCGCGCTGGAATCTGATTATGGCGGATCTTTCTGTGCGATGATTGCTCGCGACAATCTCTACGCGACGCAGTTTCATCCTGAGAAGAGTCAAGCCGATGGGCTGCAAATTCTGAAGGGCTTTGGTGAGCTAGGCGCAGTAGCGAGTTAGCACGAAGTTGGTTGCGGCGCTTATTTTTTTCGACTTCTCAAGTCCCTTCAAAAACCGCATCTACTTGCGAGTAAGAATTTTGTCTGTCATATTTTGGGTTTCCTATTCTAGTTGGGGAACTTGTGGTGGTTCACAAAGTGCTCGAATCTGATCTCGAGATCTGGCCAGCCATTGATCTGCGCGGTGGCAACTGCGTTCGATTGCAACAAGGCGATTATGATCGTGAAACCGTCTTTTCCGGCGACCCTGTCGCGATGGCTCAGCGTTTTGAATCTGCCGGAGCGACTTATCTGCATCTCGTTGACTTGGATGGAGCCCGAGATGGCAGCGTGACCAACCGCGAATGTATTCGCGAGATTGTGGCCGCGACAAAGATGACTTGCGAGGTGGGCGGTGGAATCCGAACGGAGGAAACCATTCGCGATCTGATCGAATTGGGTGTCCAGCGACTTGTGGTTGGTACTCAAGCGATCAAGCAACCCGAGTGGTTTGCTGAGATGTGTACTAAGTATCCAGACAGGCTGGTACTTGGCATTGATGCTCGCGACGGCATGGTGGCCACCGATGGTTGGTTGGAGACGAGTCAGAAATCGGCCGTCGATCTGGCTCGAGAGTTTTCCAAGCAACCTATCGCAGCCATTATTTATACGGACATAGCGACGGATGGAATGCTTTCCGGGCCGAACTATGATGAGATACAAACGATGGCGGAGTCTGTCGAGATTCCTGTCGTGGCTTCAGGCGGCGTAAGCTGCTCAGATGATATTGTGCGGCTCGCCAAACTGCCAATCGCCGGTGCGATCGTGGGAAGAGCCCTCTATGACGGTAAAGTAGAAATTGAAGAGATTCTTGCAGCGGCGCGACGTTAGATCGGTCGCAGCAAACGTTCGGAACAGACAACAAGAGATATCGGGAGACGCGGAAGAGCAACGAGACTTTGCGGAATACAACAACACAGCCTTTGGCTGTCTAATTGGTAAGCTGTCTAGGAGTTCAGTATGGCAAAAAAAGTCGAAGATATTCGTAACATCGCAATTGTGGGACATGGGTCGGCTGGCAAGACGACACTCGTCGATCACCTTCTTGTGAAGACGGGAGCCGTGAATGCGAATCCCAGCGTTGATGACGGAACGAGCATCTGCGACTTTGATGAAGAAGAGAAGCACCACAAGTATTCTATCGAAGCTGCCATCACCCAGCTTGAACACGCCGGCAAGCACATTACGTTGATCGACTGTCCCGGCTATCCCGATCTGATTGGTCAGACGATTGGTTCACTCCAAGCCGTCGAAACCGCTCTCATCGCCGTTGATGCTCACGCCGGTATCAAAGTCAACACGCGACGAGCCTGGGATGAGGCCACCTCAGCGGGGCTCGGCAAAGTCATCGTGTTGACCAAAATGGATGCCGACAATATCGACTATCCTGGCTTGCTCGAGTCGCTCAAGGAATCGTTCGGCGCTGGATGTGTACCGGTGAACGTTCCGATTGGGTCCGGCAAAGATTTCAAGGGAGTCGTCAGTACGCTGGTTGTCCCCGACGATACGGCAGGTGCGGTAATTGATCCTAACGAAATCAATGAGGCGCTGGTGGAGTCGATTATCGAAGTCGACGAAGCCGTCTTGGAGAAATACTTTGAAGGCGAAATTCCCACCAAGGAGCAACTCTCCAGACTGATGGTCCAAGCCATCGCGGCTGGTGGATTGACGCCCGTGTTATGTTTGTCGACAAATACTGGCGGCGGCGTAGACGAACTGTTGGATTTTCTGGCAGCCAGCACATTGCCACCAACGGCCCTGAATCGTTCGGCTATCAATGATGGCGAAACGGTGGGACTGAAGCAGGACGCAAGTGAGCCGTTGGCGGCTCAGGTTTTTCGCACGCGCATCGATCCGTTTGTTCAAAAATTGAGTTTCGTTCGAGTCTATTCGGGGACGTTGAAGAAAGATGATACCGTGGCTGCAACAGGCAGTCGCAAAGGGTTGAAAGTTTCCCAACTCTTGAGCGTTCAAGCAGCCGAAACGGCGGCTATCTCCGATGCGGGCCCCGGTGAAATCGTGGCAATTGCCAAGGCGGACGATCTCCATACGGGCTCGGCGCTGGGTGATTTTGGTTTTGCACCGATTAAGTTTCCGACGCCCATGGTGGGTTTGGCGGTGACACCAAAGAGTCGTGGTGACGAAACGAAATTATCGGGGGCGCTCCATAAGATCGTCGAAGAAGATAGTACGATCCATCTTGATCATGACCCAGAAACGAAGGAAATGGTTTTGACGGGTATGAGCGAGCTGCATCTGGCTCTGATCCAGGAGCGATTGAAGCGACGTGACAAAGTCGAAGTCGACACCAAGCCGCCGAAGATTCCTTATCGGGAAACGATTCAGATGGATGGCGAGGGAAGTTATCGTCACAAGAAACAATCGGGAGGCAGTGGACAGTTCGGTGAAGTCCACA
>CAYYHV010000093.1:14060-15972 GCA_964471695.1 uncultured Pirellulaceae bacterium | reverse complement strand
ATCCCGAGGAGTACGCCGTCAAAGCCCGCTTCCCGCAGATCAAGGATAAACACTATCACGAGAAGGCGAACTTTATCTGGATCGACTCGATCGTAGGCGGCTCGATTCCCGGAAACTTTATGCCGGCGATTGAAAAAGGCTTTCTCGAGCGGATCAAGACTGGGTGTATCGCTGGCTATCCAGTCCAGAATGTTTGTGTCGAAGTCCACTACGGTAAAGATCACCCGGTCGACAGCAACGAGTCGGCGTTTAAGACGGCGGCGAGCAAGGCGTTCAACGAAGTCTTTCTCAAATCGAAACCGACTCTGCTCGAGCCGGTTGTGAATATGCACATTACGATACCGGCCGACAATGTGGGTGACGTGAGCAGCGACTTGTCCAGCCGACGCGGCCAGATGGTGGGTATGACTTCCGCCGGTGGCGGTCAGACGACGGTCGAAGCTAAAGCGCCTTTGGCTGAGGTTTCCACCTATGCACGAACGCTCTCAAGTATGACGGGTGGTCAGGGAAGTTATACGATGGAGTTCAGCCACTACGAAATCGTACCGCCAAATGTCCAGCAAGAGATCATGGCGAAATCGGCGATGAAGGATGAGGAAGACTAGGGCGGGTGGCGGCTTGGTTGGGCTATTCAACCATATAGGATGGCCACCACTGCTATCATTCCCGCCCCTCAATATCGGAAAGAACACTATGTCTTCGACGTTGGGGTGCGTCCGAGGCTATTTGGCTTTGCATTACAGTGAATTCCTGAGGATAATCTCGGTTTCAGTCTGGATGCGAATTTGGGAACCAATCTTCTCGGATTCCAGCTTTCTCGAGTTCGAGACAATCGTTTCCAGCAACCCTTCAACCTCAACGCCGACCTACCTATGTCCACGACTTCGTCGTCCTCAACGGGCCGCAAGAATGCTCGCCCGATACCTCCTTCCCAAAATGATGGTGCTGCAGTGACCAATGCAGAAGCTCCCGTTGATCAGGAATCCAAGAACTCGCCGACCGCGGTGCTGGGCACGATGGACCCGCCCGAGACGACTCGGCCTATCGAACTCGACATGAACTATACCGTCGCGCTGACGATAATACATCTCGCGGCAGCAGCGACTTTTATTCCTGGAATCTTTGGTTACCTGTTCAGTTGGACGGGATTGTTCGTCGGCATTATGGGCCATTTTGTGTTTGGCATGATGGGTATCACGATTGGGTACCATCGGCTGCTGACGCATCAAGGATTCAAGTGCTCGAAATGGCTGGAGCATGGGTTGGCAATCCTCGGCGTGTGCAATTTACAAGACTCGCCGGCTCGTTGGGTTGCCGTCCATCGCGTACATCACAAACATTCCGATGAGCAACCCGATCCTCACTCACCTTTGGTAGGTTTCTTGTGGGGACATATGGGATGGTTGTTTGTGAAGAATCGTGATCACGTATCCGTGGGGCAGTTTGAAAAATACGTTCGCGATATCCTGCGTGACCCGTTCTATATGCGACTGGAGAAAGGTTCGTTGTGGTTGGTGATCTACTTCCTGCACGCACTTGCCTTTTTCGTCGTTGGGTCGCTAGTGACTTGGATCGCCACAGGATCGATGTCGGCCGGTATCCGAATGGGAGCCAGTTTGTTGTTCTGGGGTGTTTTCGTGCGAACGGTATTCGTACTCCACGGCACATGGGCTGTGAATTCCCTCAGTCACATTTGGGGATATCGCAACTACGAAACGTCGGACAACAGTCGTAACAATTGGTTCGTCGCCTTGATCTCTCATGGCGAAGGTTGGCACAACAATCACCACGCTGATCAGGCTTCGGTATGTGTCCAGCAACGCTGGTGGGAATTTGATCCAAACTATTACGTGATCAAGACGCTGGAGTTCTGTGGCCTGGCGACCAATCTCGTCCCTCCAGCGGACAAACG
>CAYYHV010000093.1:0-14050 GCA_964471695.1 uncultured Pirellulaceae bacterium | reverse complement strand
GAGCGTTGGGGGTTGGTCTGGGATGTTGTGCGGCCACGTTGTTGGAAAGACGACGGTGATGGCGGAGCCGATCAAGTTGAGGCCGCTGCTACGTAGTACGTAGTGTTAGAAGGTGCGCGGGCGGGACAATGAGCCAGCCCGACCCTGATGGGCCCGACCCTGATGGGCTCGAGCGCCAGAGCTGTCGGCTTCTCGTTGATGAACTGAATTTTCTGATGCGCCGAGTCATGATCGACGACTCGTTCTTCTGGTTGCTACCTCAACGCTAGCACTCTAAGCCCAGAATTCTGCTAAACCCGTCTTTAGTAGAACGCCGAAAACAACAAGGAAGGCATGGCTGCAATGCAGTAATTGCTTGAATTCACACCATCACGCGCCTACGATGACTGCGTGTTTTGGCGTCTTGCCGCGAATCCCACCTAATTGGTCACATCATGCTCATTGCCCAGCCCTTCTGCTGTACGTGTATTTGTCCGGTGAATTGACTCGCCGGACCCTTCGACCAGTTCCGCTCAATCGTTTCGCGATTGGGTACCCAACGCCAAACGATCATTCACGGACACGTACCATGGCCTCTGATTTTCGCCGTAAAGAAGAACTTCCCGAACTGACCGATCGCATAGTCGAGACGTACACCGAGATTGGCACGATCAACCACCTTGGTCATTGCCCATTGCCGCGATACGAAGAAATCGTAACCGCGATCGCCGATCTGAAAGAGATCATCTATCCCGGGTATCGCAGGCGGGAAAAACTTCATATTGGCAACATCACCTACCACGTCGGTGATCTAATCGACAGTCTTCACGATAGGCTGACCGAACAAATCGCCCGAGCGCTGCGACATGCGGCTCGCACCGAGTCGGATGCTGGCGCCGAAGAGTGCGACCGAGATTTTGAAGCGGAAGGGCAAAAAGTCGCCATCGCGTTTCTCAATGAGATTCCGAAGATTCGCGAAATCCTGGCGACGGATGTGCAGGCTGCTTATGACGGCGATCCGGCTTGCAAGAATGCTGATGAAGTCATCTTCTGCTATCCAGGATTAGAGGCCATCACCGTTTATCGTATGGCTCATGAGCTTTACGAATTAAAAGTGCCCTACATCCCGCGCATTATGACGGAGTGGGCTCACCAGCAAACGGGAATTGATATCCACCCCGGCGCGACGATTGGTGACTACTTTTTTATCGACCACGGTACTGGCGTCGTGATTGGCGAAACGTGTGAGATTGGTGAGCATGTGAAGCTTTATCAAGGCGTGACTCTTGGTGCATTGAGCTTCGCGACGGATACGGAGGGCAACTTGGTGCGTGGTACCAAGCGGCATCCGACGATTGAAGATCGCGTTGTGGTATACGCCAATGCAACGGTCTTGGGAGGCAATACAATCGTTGGCCACGACTCGGTAATCGGGTCGAGCGTATGGCTAACGCATACCGTAGAGCCACACACAACGGTGACGATGGAAAAGCCCAGCTTGCGTATTCGCGATATGGCGCCTGAATCATTTCGCCCGAAACCAAATTTTCAGATTTGATCCGTCGCCGAACTCTGGCGAGTCCAGCTACGGTTGGACTTCGTTCTTGCGTTGGAAAATCAATATGAGCAGCCCCAGGCAAGAGACGGCTGAAAGACCTGCCCCCCAGTAAAAGCTATGCGGGGCATATTGGAAGCGGATTTCGTGATCGCCGGGTCCGAGGAGTACGGCTCGCATGATTCGATTGGCTCGCATGATTGGCCGTGGCTTCCAATCACCATCTGCGTTCGAACGTGATTCACATCTCCAGTCATTGTCATAAACGTCACTGAGGATCATCACTCCGGGCGTTTGCATCGTGGCACGAATGTGAATCGACTGAGCCGCATACTCAAGGATCTGGCACGAGCCCACAGCGATATCTGGGAGGCTTTCGGTCGATCGGACGCGCTCATTTGAGGATTCGATTGTCGAAGATTCTCGAAAGTCGCGTTGCAACCCATCGGGAAACCAGATTTCCTCTAAATTCCGGGTGCCCATGGGCTCCCATTCAATTTTCTTTGTTATCCAGCACCTTGGAAGTCGATCGGAGACAGCGCGCCATTCTTCCGAGCGAAGCAGTTGGTGGGTTACGCCGAGAGCCGCCAAAGTTGTTTCAGGAATATCTCGCTGATGAGCTACCTTTCTCGCAGTATCAAAGACCTGGCTGACATCGGCGTTTGGAATGGTTACGGGGGCGTGCATCAAGCCAACATGTGCGTCCAGATGATAGTGAGGGAACATCGTTTTCCGATCCCACTTCACCAATTGTTCCATACGGGTTCGAGACGATGTTGCGTTCCAGTTCTCCGGGCGCCAGTTGCGGGCAGGTCGATAAGCACGCGCTGGAATGCCGGGGCTCGATGTCGATACGTCGAGAGTCGAGATGTTGATTGGATTGGCAATGGGTAGACGGGCTGATTGGATCATCCATTGGTGTGCGATCAACAAGTCAGCGGCGAGCAATGACACGAGCAGGATGTTTGCAAGTCCGCTGCGGTGGGATTTCGCAAGGATCGAGAGGCCCCAGAAGCAGATGGCGGCAAGACTGGCGTGAGTCAGGGCGAAAATCACATCCTTGGTGACGGTCAGTAACTGTAGCGGACCGAATACTGAGTCCGGCGCCGAAAACTGCCTCAGTTGATTCTGAAGTTGCCCTTGGAAAAGTAAGACCATCAACCAGATGAATCCAGTGAGTCCGATAACCATCAACAGCCTGCGACGAAACTCAGTAAATCCACGCTGTTGCAAGTTGTCCCATTGCAAGCCAGCTATAAGGCTGATTCCAAATGCGACCAATGTCCAAAGTTTGGCTGGATAGCGGAAGCACGAATAGCAGGGCAGGGTAGTATTCATCAGCCAATACAGTCCACCGAACGCATGACCGATCGGCAGTCGTTCGGTGTCGCGGCCAAGTGCATTGTGGAATTCCGCGATCAGCCAACCGGCTCCGTACAATCCCAATGAGGCGAAGGTGCCGAGAATCGTCGTGAGTACGATCCAACGGTACGCGACGGAACGCGACTTCCATTCTCGCAGGCATCCCCAACAAAGGAGGAACGGGAGCAAGCCGCTGTAGAGCGACGGACTCCAAACGCGACTCTCTGCCGGAATATGGTTCATCCAGCGACTGTTGGTGGGAAACATCTTGCCGCCAATGTTAGGCCACAGTAGTTCCAGCCATCGCCATGGTCCGATGCTGAATTCATACACGCGTTGATGGTGTGATCCCACATCGGCCTTGGCACGGAGGATCTGAGTGGATGTTTCTTTCCCCCTTCCTCGCATTGCGGCAAATTCGTAGACCGTCGTCGGTGCCTGAGAATTTGCCCGAACGCTTGACTGCGTTCGTTCGATCGTCGGCAGTACCTGTACAGCTGCGAGAAGGCTGACAAGAACAGTCGTGGTGGTGATCCAAAATAGTGATCGACTCAACGGAACGGAATCAACGGGCCCAACAGAATCTGTGGGTTGTGAGTTTTGTTTGTTTCGCCAAAGTAAAAAGGCAAGCAGCGTCATCATCAGTCCAACGTGGTAAACCGACTGGGCATCGCCGCCGAGGATGATGATCGTCAGCACGACCCCAAGGATTGCGCATTTGCGAAGCGTGGGTAGCTTGAGCATCTCCCAAGTCGCCAGTACAGCTGCCGGCAGCCACGCAGCGCCGATAAGAAACGGTGGATTGCAATATTGAAAGACGATACTGCCGCTAAGTGGATAGGAGATGGAGGCGATTGCGGCTGCGGGTATGGACAGATGCCATCGTCGAGCCAACAGCCACATGGAAAACCCAGCGAGGGCGACGTGGCCGACGAGGAAGACGTTGTAGAGGGCGTTAAATCCAAACGGCAATGCGAACAATAACTTGCCTGGATAGAACACACTTGAAGTATTATCGGCCAGGTGTGGCTCGCCCAAGTTGATTAGCGGGTTCCACAAAGGGACTCGCCCAGCCGCCCACTCGGCTCGCGCCCACTTCCATTGGGGCGGGTAAAAATGAGCCGCATCACGAAACAGGAATTCTTCGGACGCGAAGAGCGGCTTCCAGAAGAGTGTCGTGATCGCGATCAACAGGATCAGCAGCGGCCAGGTTTTTTTGAGATGGAAACTGGCCGACATCGTGAGGCTCGATCAGACGCGTGATTCGGGTAAGGCGAACCGGATTTGTACGCACTCAGTCTATACTGTGTGTCCAGCGGGTAACACTACATACGATTTGGAGTTGATGATGAACCAACGAATCCAACGGTGGATAATAGCCTTCTTTGCGACTGTGATCATGGTGGTTCCACACTGGACGTGGGCACAGGGCGGCGGCGGCTATGGAGGTTATGGCGGCGGCGGAATGTATGGCAGCGGCACCCAGTCCGACGTGGGAAGCGGTTATGTATCGACGTTTCCTTCGAACTTGAGAAGCGAGGAAGCGCTCAACTTTATCACCATTGAAGGCTCGGCCGTCACCCGGCTGATGCCGGAAGAAATCCGAGTCGTCATGGCGGTCATCAGCGAGGACGAGACCGCCGATGCGTGTCAGAAAAAAGTCGATGACCGAGTCGCGAAAGTCACACAGGGGTGGCGCGATATTAGCATCCCACGAGATAAGATCGATTCTGATTTCATCGCAGTCCTGCCTCGATACGAATGGCGTTTGGTTGAACGCGATGGAGAGACGATCCGAATGCAGAAGCTTGCGGGCTATCGTATGCAAACGAACCTGCACGTCTCCGTCTCCACAGAGGCGAAAGCCATGAAAGCAATCTACAAAGCGTTTCAGAGTGGAGTCACAGACATTATTACGTTCGACTACTGGAGTCCCAAACTCGACGAGCAGAAGGATAAGGTAAGAGAAAGTGCGGTCGCTGCGGCTCGCAAAAAGGCTGAATTGTTGCTCGACGTTTTTGCTGATACTCCAAAAGTGATCAACGTTCGAGAAAAGACGACCGTCCATTTTCCAAACACGTTATATCAAACGTTTCAAAACGTATTGGAAGAGCAAACGGAATCATGGAATTCACGCCGTGACAAGCCGATGATCAAAGCGTTTCGGCCCAAGATGACTTTTCTGAGCACGATTCAAGGAGAGTTTGACGTAAGGCCCAAGAAGGTCATGATGAAACCGGAGATTGTGGTGACTTCACGAGTTCAGTTGATTTATCAATCACCGGCCGAACCAAGCCGAACGCATTCCCGAAACTGACGGTGCGAAACGATCGCAGTCGACAGTTGGTGTCTACGATGCATCCAGTCGTGAGGTTTCCCGATCGAACAAATTGCGAAGCTCTTCTCGCAATCGTGGAAGTCGGGCGAATACGGCTGCTTCACTCGCAGCCTCTTGAGTCGGGACCGTGGTTTGACGCGTCGCTGTGGGAGTCGTCGGGCGGGACGGAGACGAATCGAGCCAGTCTACGACGACGCCATCATCAATTCGCACGATCCCTACAATACGGCTGTTGATGGACGGCATACTGGACTGGTCCTTCCCTGAACTGAATGGGGCTAGGTCGCACGAGACGGCACGATGGGCTCCCCGCTCTCAGTAGTTGAATCGACCAAATGAGGGGAATTCGCCAATCTACTGACCCGGTCCGGTACGAATTCGTCGAAACTCTGTGAATATCGAAGCACTTCATACCGGTCGTAGCGAAATTGCGCTGGAGATTCCGGCGGGACAGTCGTATGACCCCATGCGCAAGACACCTAAGGTGTCGTTGAAAGTGCGAAGTCTTTCGTCGATTTGCCGGCGGGAATTTCGTAGGTCAGCTCGGACGCGTCGTTGAATTTTGGTGGAAGGGATTCTTCCATGAGCTTTTGAATTGGGCTGTCGGGAGTGTCGTAAATCTTCTTCTCGCCGACAACTTTGGGGACGCGGATTTCGACTCGAACTTTTGCCACGGACGCATTGACCGTGTACTTGCCGTTTTCGATAACGCCACCGGACGTTGTGGAACGGCCATCAATGGGGATAAAGCTGATGGCCCCTGTTTCGGCAGGCATGCCGTCAACGGTAATCGTTCCTGAAACGATTCCTGTCGTTGGGTCGGCACAGCCAACGAATAGAATCAGCAACAAGCCCGCCAACAGGGGGTTCCTCATAGTTCCGATGCCTCGACTTCACTTCCATTCATGCTGCCCATTGCTTGCCATACAACCAAGTCGAGATCATTGGGGATGAACCGCACTGATCCATCCAGAAACACAGCGTTGACGCCACCGGAATGACGACTGCGAGCCGCCGTGACCTGTTGGGTTCCACCACCCGCAACAGCGGGCATCAATGGATCACCGGTATTCTGGAACCAGCCGCTTTGAATGATGTCGGGTGACGACGAATTTGGAGTCAGCAAAGTGTGGAAACGAAATTCTCCGTCGTCGTTGTGAATGTCGCCGCGCCAGTCGTTATCGTGCTCGCTCCAGGCTTTCAGGCATTCTGAAATGAGAAGCGTCTTGGACGTCCCATCTTTGACTTTGCGTAACGCCGTGATGCGAGGAGTGCTGCGGCGACCATTGATGTGCGAAAACGGCGCTTTGGCTGCCGGTTCACGACGTTCACCATATTTCGAATTTCCCCAGTTCACGACATAGTTGCCGCGTCGTCGCTGGTAGTTACCAACCGTCTGATCGCTTCCCACATCACTTGGGCAGTAGTACATCTGAACATACTGACCGGTCAGGCCTTCCAACGTACCGCCGATCGTTGCCGGAGGAAGGTAGAACGGTTGCGTCGTATCGTTGGCTTTGTCCAATCCGGATTCTTCAATGAAGGGCCATATGTACATCACCCAGGTTTGGCGTGGATTGCTTCGCGAACCAACAGGCAGCTCGCGCTTGGCGTCATGATAAAGATGCATCGACAATCCCCATTGCTTGACATTGTTCAAGCATTGGGTCCGCCGGGCGGCTTCACGAGCGGTTTGGACTGCGGGCAATAAGAGTGCCACAAGAATGCCAATGATAGCGATCACTACCAATAACTCTACAAGCGTGAACCCACTTTTCCTTCGAGCGCCAGATGACATGCTGTCCTCCGCAGAAAATTGATTGGGTGAAAGTAGATTAGAGCCCCACTTAAAATGTATTACAATCTCTGTGCCCATAAAAGAGCGGGAAGCCGGGGAAAGTCCTTTGACTGGAGGAAATGCGGGAATTCACCGCCTCGAAACAGGGACAAATCAGCTAAAGGGGGGCTGCCGCACCAAAATGGATGCCGCACCAAAATGAAAGGTAGGAACGCTGATTCGCAAAGTCCGTTTCGCTTGATTTTGGTTAGGTCGCTTACCTTGAACTAGTCGGCCATCTCGTTGATTTCGCTAACGAGCACGTCTTTGAATAGCTCCGCGATGAACGAGCCGGATTCGATCTTGAAGTTACTTCGGCAAGCACGCGCAACGTGCTCTAGCTGTTCGTTGTCAATCGACTTGTCGCCCGTAAGATTGAAGCAGTCCATGCTCCAATGCGGAAATCCACGTTCGGCGATAGGGTCGTCGAAAAGCAGATCGACATTCTTATGCCGACTATCCAATCGAATGCGGCTCATTGTCTGTCGCACCGATGACTCGGACCCCTCCAGGAATTGCAGGAACCGACCATTGTGGTGATACATGATTCCAGTGATGGAGTTTGTATGATTCGTTCGTTGCGATTTTTCTACGATTGCAGCGATCTCGATGTCGATGCGAGAATCGTCGCCGCAGTATTCACTGGTGTAGGCAATAAGGTGCACGCTAAGGGGCTCCGCATCAAGATCTAACCAACTTAGAGGCAGTTGGACCACGAAAGTATGGCATACCGGTGAGGGGGTATCGCCGTAGCAGGTGAGAATGATCCGAGAAGTCAGAGAGGACGGTCAAGAATACCGTCCAACTGTGCGACAAGTGCGTTAGATAACGCTTATCCGTTCTTTTCCGCGATGCGAAGTTGAGCTCGGGCCTGCATGACAGTTTTGTCGCGCTTTTCAAGTTTGTCTGGTGAGTTCGCGATTTCTGCCGTAGCCGATTTGATCTGCTCTTCGATTTGATCTTTGTTCAGCTTCTTGGCTGGCACAGCACGGTTCGTCATGATGGATACGACGTTGTCAGCGATCTGAACAAACCCGCCATCCACGTAGAACCGCAAGTCTTTGCCTTCCGTCGTAGTAAGTCGCAATTCACCATAGCCCAGACGCCCGATCATCGGGGCGTGGTTGACCGAGACCCCTTTTTCTCCATCAAACAGTGGCAGAGCCACGAAAGTCGCCTGCTCATCGACGGCAGTATCTTCCGGTGTAACTACAATGCAATTGATATCCGCCATGGCGGTGACTCACTGTTCGGGAAAGATGATTCAAATAGCGGGTGTGGATCACTTGCGTCCGCAACCCTCACCGCTCTGCGACTTTGCAGAGCAGCGGCATCGTCAACACTCTTAGGCTTCTTCCGCCATTTTCTTGGCTTGTGCTTCTGCCTGCTCGACGCCACCAACGTACATGAAAGCACGTTCTGGCAGGTGATCCCATTTGCCGTCACAGATTTCTTCAAAGCTTTCGATGGTTTCCTGCAGCGGTGTGATCTGACCGGCTTTTCCGGTGAAGACTTCGGCCACGAGGAATGGCTGCGACAAGAATCGCTCGATACGACGAGCGCGGTGGACGATCAATTTGTCCTCTTCGCTCAATTCGTCGACACCGAGAATGGCAATGATGTCCTGCAATTCACGATAACGCTGCAAAGTTGTTTGGACTCGTCGAGCAATCGCGTAATGGCGATCACCAACGTACTGCGGATCAAGAATTCGAGACGACGATGCGAGCGGGTCGATCGCCGGGTAAATACCTTTTTCCGAGATGGAACGTTCGAGGTAAATGAACGCGTCCAATTGGCCGAATGCTGTCGCCGGGGCAGGGTCCGTTGGATCATCCGCAGGAACATAAACGGCTTGTACCGAGGTAATAGCCCCCTTGCTGGTCGAAGCGATACGTTCTTGCAACGCACCCATTTCGGTCGCGAGCGTAGGTTGGTAACCCACTGCGGAAGGCATACGACCAAGAAGAGCGGACACTTCCGAGCCTGCTTGCGAGAAGCGGAAAATATTGTCAACGAACAACAGGGTATCTTTCCCCGTGGTGTCGCGGAAGTATTCAGCCATCGTGAGTGCCGACAACGCGACTCGAAGACGAGCCCCGGGGGGCTCGTTCATTTGACCGAACACCATACACGTCTGCTCGATAACTTTGCGGCCCGTTTGGCCGATCTCGGTCTCCTGCATTTCCAACCAGAGGTCGGTTCCTTCACGTGTTCGTTCGCCCACACCCGCGAACACGGAGTAACCACCGTGGGACGAAGCGATACGAGCGATAAGTTCCGTGAGGATAACTGTCTTTCCAAGGCCAGCACCACCGAACAGTCCGGCTTTACCACCGCGAACGAACGGAGTCAGGAGGTCAACGACCTTGATACCCGTTTCGAATAGTTCAGTGTTCGTCGAGAGATCGTTAACGGCTGGTGCCGCACGGTGAATTGGCCATTTTTCTTCGGTATTCACAGGTCCGCGATCGTCGATCGGTTCGCCCTTCAAGTTGAACACGCGACCCAGTGTGGCTTCACCAACAGGCACGGATACGGGAGCACCCGTGTCAACGCAGTCCTGTCCGCGAGTCAAACCATCGGTGCTTCCCAGGGCAACGCATCGAACACGACCTCCGCCGAGTTGCTGTTGGACTTCGCCCGTGAGGTCGATCTTGACGCCCTTGAATTCGCTTTCGATCTTTACCGCGTTGTAGATTGCGGGCAACTGATCTTCAGGGAATTGCACGTCGAACGTCGATCCGATGACCTGCGTAATCTTTCCGGTATTGGCGGCTTGTGTTGTTGACATGATTATTTCTTTCGAGTTTCGAATCTTGGTCGATATTTATCCCTTGAGGGCTTCCACGCCACCGATGATTTCCATGATCTCACCAGTAATCTGCGACTGACGAGCACGGTTGTAAGTCATCGACAGTTCCTTGATGAGGTCGCCGGCGTTTTCTGTGGCCGACTTCATCGCAACCATTCGAGCAATCTGCTCGCTAACGGCTGCATCAAGGAAGCACTTGAACAACTTGATTTTGAAGCTTGTTGGAACGACTTCTTCCAAAATGCTTTCCGCCGACGGGACGAATTCGTAGGACGATTCACCCGTGGCACCATCACTGGCTGGTTCCGCAGATTCTTCGCTTTCGAAGGCACCAAGCGGTAACAAGGTTTCGATCGTGGCACGTTGCCGGGCCGCACTGATGAACTTGGTGTAGACCACGTCCAAGCGATCCAGCTTGCCAGCCATGTAGGCTTCGAGGTAGCGATTCGCCAGCACTTCGACTTCGTCAAAACCCGGTTTGTCATCGAATTGACCGAAGAAATGAACCGGCGTGATTCCCCGGTGCTTAAAGGCTGAGGCGCCTCGCTTGCCGGAAATCTCCAGTTGAACATTCGGCACGAATTGTTCCGAACCTTCCTCATGCATGGCATCCCATGTCTTGGAGGCGAGTCTTGATACGTTGCCGTTGTAGCCACCACACAGTCCTCGGTTTCCGGTGAGTACCAGAAGGACTGAGTTCTTCGTCTCTTCGCGCTGTTCCAAGAGTGGATGCTTGACTTCCGCCCCCGCCTTGGTGAGGTCCGAGACGACATCCGTAATGCGTTTCGTGTAAGCCGACGAGGCAGTCGCCCGGTCCATGGCTTTCTTGAAACGAGCCGTCGCGATCAGCTCCATGGTCCGCGTAATCTTGCGGATGTTTTTGACCGACTTGCGGCGTTTGTCTAATGCTCTGGCGTTTGCCATGGCGTTCTCTCGTTAATTCTCAGCAGACGTTCAATCGCAATATGCAAAATCAACATGCAACCTGGTGCTACGCTTCAACCGTTTCCTCAGCCTTGTAACCGGCTTTGTCATTGAATGCGTCGAGCAAGTCGCCAAGCTTCTGCGTCAAGTCATCGCTCTTCAGGTCACCCTTTTCAGCGAGCAAGTTGCGAACCGATTCGCCCGTGCCCTTAAAGTAGTCGAGGAAGTCCGATTCCCACTTGCTGACTTCGTTGACAGGGACGTTGTCCAGATAACCTTGCGTACCTGCAAAGATCACTGCGACCTGATCAGTGACATTCATCGGTTTGAATTGGGGTTGCTTCAACAATTCCACCATGCGGTAACCGCGATCCAATTGCTTCTGAGTATCCGCATCAAGCTCGGTACCGAGCTGGGCGAAGGCTTCCAAAGCACGGAAAGCCGCGAGGTCCAATCGCAAACCACCAGCCACACCCTTCATGGCTTTGATTTGAGCCGCACCACCTACACGCGAAACCGAAATACCAGCGTTCATGGCTGGACGAATACCTGCGAAGAACAAGTCAGGTTGCAGGTAGATTTGCCCGTCCGTAATCGAAATCACGTTGGTCGGGATATAAGCCGATACTTCGCCTTCGAGTGTTTCGATAATCGGAAGCGAGGTCAGCGAGCCGCCGCCAAGTTCGTCGGACAGTTTGGCCGAACGTTCCAGCAGTCGACTGTGGCAGTAAAACACGTCACCAGGGTAGGCTTCGCGTCCCGGTGGACGACGCATGAGCAACGAAAGCTCACGATAAGCCTGAGCCTGCTTCGAAAGATCATCATAGACGATCAAGGCGTGTTCGCCTTTGAGCATAAAGTACTCAGCCATCGCAGTTCCGGCGTACGGTGCAATATACTGCAGCGGAGCAGGGGCACTGGCACCGGACATGATGACGGTGGTGTATTCCATGGCGCCATGCTTACGAAGGGCTTCGATCGTTCCAGCGACGGACGAATCCTTCTGTCCGACGGCAACGTAGAAACACTTTACACCCGAATCCTTCTGATTCAGAATCGCATCAATGGCGATCGCTGTTTTTCCGGTTTTTCGGTCACCAATGATCAACTCACGCTGACCACGCCCGATTGGCGTCATGGCATCAACGGCTTTGATGCCCGTCTGCATCGGTTCTTTAACCGGTTGGCGACCAGCAACACCTGCAGCCAGATATTCCACGGGACGCGTTTCGGTGGTGTTGATGGGACCTTGGCCGTCGAGTGGATTTCCGAGTGGATCAACAACGCGACCCACACAAGCTTCACCGACAGGTACCGACAGCAAGCGACCGAGACTCTTGACTTCGTCGCCTTCGTTAATTTGAAGGTAGTCACCGAGAATAATGACACCAACACTGTTCTCTTCGAGGTTGAACGCCAATCCGTTAACGCCGGAAGGGAACTGAACCATTTCGCCGGCCATAACGTTGGTTAATCCGTAGACGCGGGCGATACCATCACCCACTTCCAGCACGGTTCCAACCTCGCGAACGTCGACTCGGTCTTCATAATTCTCAATCTCGCCCTGAATGACAGAAGCGATTTCGTTCGCATTGAACTTCATGATGACTCCGCTGGATTATCCGTTGTTTGTTTCTTTTCTAACTTGCAATGAGAACGCAAAGTCCGAATCACGTCGACTAACTCGAGGCGAAGGAATCGGTGGCTCCACGCATCTTCGAAACCGCGTTTTCAACGGCTCCCTTGCGAAGCGAATTCAGTTTCTCTGAAACGCTTCCGTCGTATACTTTGTCGCCAACGCGTACGACCAATCCACCAATGATGGAAGGATCAACGCGCATCTCCATGTCGATTTTGGCGTTTAATCTCTGAGTCAAATCATCATGGATCATTTTCTCAGTATTCGAGTCAACGGGATGAGCCGTAGTGGCAATCACCTGCACGACTCGTTGCTCCTCGTTGTACCGCTTCCTTGTTTCCTGGAAGATCGCATCAAGGCAATCCAGCCGCTCGTGTTCAGCAACGACCTTGAGGAACTTCAACAAAGTCGGGCTGACTTTCCCGCCGAAGGTGCGGTCAAGGATGCCGATTTTATCGTCTGACGGAATCCGCGGAGATTCAATGACCTCGCGAAATTTCGGATGAGTCGTCAACACGTCGTTGACGATCGCACCGAGTTCCTCAAGGATGCTTCCCGCGTCCGCTTTAGCCGCACCCAACAGGGCTTTGGCATAAACGATTCCGACCTGTTGTCGACCGATATCTACGGCATGACTTGTCGAATCACTCATAGTTACACTGCCTTTAGCGGCAACGCCCTTAGGGGCGTCCGGATTGGATACCTTATCGAGCAGCTGGCGAGCCAGCTTATTCCAGTTAGTTTTCACTCGGGAACTTTTTCAGTGCTTCCTGAATCAAGTCGGTATGGTTACCGTCTTGGAGTTCCTTGCCCATGATTCGGCCTGCCAGTCCGACGGCTTGGTCAACACTCGTTTTCGCGAGGTCTTCCAAAGCGTTGTTCTTGGCAGCATGAATTTCACGGACAGCCCGGTCCTTCTCAGACTTTGCGGCTGCTTCAGCTTCCGCCAGAATTTCTGACTTCTTCTCTTCAGCCTCCCGTTTGGCCTGGTCCAGCATCTCCTTGACTTCGTTCGAAGCCGAGGAAACCTTGGCTTCGTGCTCTGCCAATAATCGACGAGCCTCTTCGTTACTGCGGTGAGCTTCAGCGATCTGATCCGCAATGCCCTTTTCGCGAGCCGCTAAACCATCTCGAATCGGTCCCCACGCAAATTTGCGAAGAATCGCCAACATCAACAGGAAGATTATCGCCGTGAAGATCGCCAGGTCAGGGTCGACAGACAGCGGGTTGGAGTTTCCTCCACCATGTGCATCACCATGCTCGGCGTGTTCACCATCATGTCCGGCAGCGTGAGTGTCGTCGTGACTCCCGTCACCATGACTCTCATCACCGTGACTTTCGTCACCATGACTTGCTTCCGATCCATGTGCCTCTTCATGACCTGCTTCGCCTTCGTGGACATCCGACTCATGATCGACTTCGGCTTTGACCTCCGAGTCCTGCGCGAAGCAAGTCATCGGATTGACAATTCCCAAGCCGGCAAGGCCAGCCAACAAAAGCATTACGCGCAAGAATCTCATCACTTTCACCGGGACGTTACCGCCCCAGCGCCTGCGAATTTTGCTAACCAAAGGTCCTGCGCCCGCGAACGAACGGAACCC
>CAYYHV010000092.1:8791-19906 GCA_964471695.1 uncultured Pirellulaceae bacterium | reverse complement strand
CTACGGAACTGACCAATGAACAGATCATCCGGTTTTTGGATGATCGAGATCTGGCAGAAACGTGGCTGGGCTCTTTGGGAATCGCAGATTGCCGCCGGGCTCACAATAATCTCGTCCGTATCGCCGAAGCGGGAGTCACGATCGATTTGCTGGTCATGCTCGGCCGGAGTCTAATTCGCGAACTCCCGCTCGTCAGCGACCCAGACATGGCGCTCAATAATCTGGAACGATTTGTACAGGCATCGCGCAGCCCGCTTTCGCTGCTCTCATTGTTCGAACGCGACCCCGATGCATTGCACGTACTGTTGCAGATGTTTTCAACCAGCCAGCATTTGAGTGATGTCCTGATCCAGGAACCATCGACTTTTGACTTGCTGCGTATGACCGATGGGACTCCTGTCGCACGAGAAATTCTCAACGAGGAATTGAATAGCGAAATCAAATTGTGTCGCGACGAGCGCATCGCGATGTCGCTGCTGCGCACGTTCAAACAACGCGAAACGGCAAGAATCGTTTATGGCGATATCATTCGGGGGCAACGTATCGAAACGGTAACACGTCAGATCAGCTATCTGGCTGAAGTCATCTGCGCTGCTGCGTTTCGCGGAGCCCAGATGTTACTCCAGCCAAAATATGGCCAGCCGATCGACGACACGGGCAAAGTCGCACAGTTTACCGTTCTCGCCCTGGGAAAGCTCGGGGGCCAAGAACTCAATTACTCCAGCGACATCGACTTGATGTTCATCTACGGGGACGAAGGTAGAACCAACGGTGATCGCTCCATTACCAATCGCGAATACTTCGAAAAGCTGGCTCGGAAATTCGTGCAGCTCCTTACCGAAACAACGGATCGCGGGTTCTGCTATCGAGTCGATTTGCGACTCCGGCCAGAAGGAAAACAGGGTCCCATCGTTACGCAATTCCATTCCGCTTTGCGATACTACAGTGAAAAAGGACGCACGTGGGAACGCCAGGCATTTGTGAAGGCTCGTCCCGTTGCCGGTGCCATCGAACTGGGCACCGAGTTTCTCAAAAAGATGATACCGTGGGTTTACCGGCGTTATCTTAGCCGCGCGGATATCACCGGGATCAAGGCCCTGAAGCGACGGATTGAACGGCGGGCCCGCGACGCCGGGTCGAAGTACTCCGACGTAAAGACTGGCCACGGGGGCATTCGCGACATTGAGTTTTCGATTCAATTCCTACAATTGCTCAACGGGGGCGATCTCCCCGAAATCCGAACCGGTAACACACTCGACGCCATCGCACGACTGGAATCCGTCGGTTGCCTGACCATGCAGGAACGTTCGATTCTCGCTGAGAACTACGAGTTTCTTCGCAAAATTGAACACCGATTGCAAATGCTTTTTGATTTGCAAACACACTCCCTCCCAGCCAGCGATGATGAGCTGCGAAAGCTGGCAATTCGCATGGGAATGCCCGGCAACGAAAAACTGTCAGCGTTAGATCAGTTCAAGACCGAGTTTAACGACCGAACCACGCTGAATCGAAAAATACTCGATCATCTGCTGCACGATGCATTTCCGGATGATCAGGATACGGATCCCGAAGTCGATCTCATTCTTGATCCTGACGCGAACGACGAGATGATCGAGCGCGTATTGGGACATTACGGATTTCATCACGTTGACGCGGCTTACAGAAATTTGGGTAGCCTCGCAGAAGAACGGATACCTTTCCTTTCGACACGCCGCTGTCGCCATTTTCTGGCTGCCATCGCGCCGCAGCTCCTGGCGACAATTTCAAAAACGCCTGATCCAGACGATACGCTGCTGAATCTCGCCCTTGTCAGCGACTCGCTGGGCGGGAAGAGTGCGCTTTGGGAACTATTCAGCACCAGTCAGGCTTCGTTGCGTTTGTACGTACGTTTGTGTGCGAGCAGCCCGTATCTTTCACGACTGCTGATTTCCAATCCGGGTATGATCGACGAACTACTGGACTCCCTGCTGCTTGATCGACTTCCCGAGCGGGACGAACTGTTTGAAGAACTGTCGTTTCGGTGTCGTGGGGCTGAGGACATTGAACCGATTCTCCATAGCTTCAAAAACAGCATGCATCTCCGCGTCGGCGTGCGCGATATTCTGGGTAAAGAGGATATTCGCAGTACCACGGCGGCTCTTGCCGATATCGCAGAAGCGTGTCTCCAGCAAGTCGCAGATCGCGAATTTGGTCGACTGGTGGAGAGACTTGGCAGACCCATGTGCGAAACCGATTCGGGTGAGTCCAAGGCATGTGAGTTTATCATCCTGGGTATGGGCAAGCTCGGCGGGCGCGAGCCCAACTACCACAGCGACCTCGATGTGATCTTCCTTTACGAGAGTCGTGGTCGGACTCAGGCAGACCGTAAAGAAATCGAAACCACCAACCAGCATTTCTTCAGCCAACTGGGCCAGCGCATCATCAAATCCTTCACGCGACTTGATCCCCATGGTCGATTGTATGAAATGGACCCTCGACTAAGGCCGACTGGACCCAATGGCGAACTGGCTGGACCCCTTGATGCGTTTGCACGCTACTTCTCGGAAGGCAGCGGCCAGCTTTGGGAGCGCCAAGCCTTATGTAAAGCGCGGCCTGTGTTTGGGTCAGATGCTGCTCGTAGACTCGCGATGCAGTATGTTCATGAAATTCTCGTTTCCCCGCCCTGGCAAAGTTCATTTGCCGATGACATCTGCGTCATGCGCCTGAAGTTGCAAGAATCCGCCAGCGAAGAAAATCTCAAACGCGGCGAAGGCGGTACCGTCGATATTGAGTTTATCGTTCAAATGCTGCAGCTGAAGCACGCGGTCAGCAAGCCATCCGTATTAGTTACCGGCACGCTGGACACCATCAGCGCGTTGCAGGATGCAGACATCATCAGTCAAGACGATGCAGCATTGATGAGTGAAAGCTACCGTTATCTGCGTTCGCTCGAATCACGCTTAAGATTGATGAATACAACGGCTCGTCACGATCTTCCTACCGACGATGCTTCCCTTATCCGACTAGGTTATCTGCTGCATCCCGACGAAGTCCACGACGTTCGGCAAGAAAGTCTTCAAGTCCGCGCGAAGATACGAAAAGCTTTCGAGCGGTTTTTCAACGTGTCCTAATTGGCAAGAATCAGGAACAGATTTTCTCGAAGACCGTCAATTGAATACGGTTTCTTGAGAAAGCCCGTATGTTTCTGTGCGAGAATTTCTTCAGGTACGATCTTGGTTGTATAGCCTGTGGTGAGAAGCACAGGTAGCTCGGGTAGAATTTTCCGCAACGAGGCCAGCGTCTCCAGTCCGTCCATATCAGGCATTGTCAAATCGACAATAGCACACTGTGGTACTGTCCCAGATTGTTCCAAGCGAGTCAGCGCTTCCTGTCCAGACGCAGTCGGCAAAGCCGTGAAGCCGAGAAAAGTCACGATGCGCGCAACGACTTCGAGGACGGTCGGGTCATCATCAATAATGAGGATTTCATCGTTGCGACGGAACCGCTTGGATTCAGAAACATCTTCTGACTGGGCGATGGAACCGCCAGAAACAGGTAACACAACCGAGACGTGGGTTCCTTTCTGAACAGTAGACTGAATATCAAGAACGCCGCCATGCGCATTGAGGATCCCCAAAACGGAAGCCAACCCCAAGCCTCTCCCATAACGCTTGGTCGTGTAGTAGGGATCGCAGATTCGCTCTAACTCTGCCGCCTCTATGCCACGTCCATTATCCACGATATCCACCCGAATTGCGTCGCCATCCGTCAAGGCCACCCGAACTTCAACTTGGCCGGTGCGGCTATTCTCAATCGACTCGATTGCGTTCACTAGAAGATTCATGAAGACTTGCTTGAGGGCCGTCGAGTCACCGAAAACAAAAACCGGTTCGTTCGGCAATTCGAGACTCATTTCGACGTCCGGGTCGGCGATCGGCCTGGAAACCTGAACCATCTCCTGGAGTAAGTTTCCAAACTCCAGTGATTCACGTTCCATTCCAGAACGACCGGAGTAGTTCAGTAGTTGTTGGGAAAGCTTACTCGCCTGTTGCGCCGCTGACCAAATGACGCTCATCGAATTGTCATCTTCCAACCCAGCCGACCGACGCCTTTGGATCTCGACTTCGGAGATACCGAGAATCGCAGTCAGCGAGTTGTTTAAGTCATGAGCGAGGTTGCCCGCCAGATGCATCAGGCTTTGCAGTCGTCGATTCTCGAGTCGCTGTTCTTCCGCGAATCGAGTTCTCCGTGCATGAATGAGAAGCGCACAAGTCGCGAGAAAGGGTGAGAGAAAGTCGACGATCTCGTTGTCGTACCCCACCTCCCGATTGGCAACACCGACCATCCCAATGAGTGTGTTCCGATAGTAAAAGGGAATACCTAAAAAGCGATCGAGATCGGGATGCCCCGGCGGCAAGCCACCGCTTCGAGGATCCGTCGACGGGTTATTGGAGATCACGGTCTCGCCGGTGAGGATGACTTCACCAAAGAGTGTTTTGAGATTGCGAAACTCCAAGCCGCCCGCAGCATGCAGTTCGTATAGCTTTCGCGTTTCATCGTTCCATGAGATGTCGGTGATTGCGTGAATCTTTAGATAAGGTGGCTCGACTGGCCCTTCGAAGATCTCCCCGATGAAACCGTACTCGCTTTCGGTCAGTTCCAGAAGCATATCTAACAGGAGATCAAACGCGCGCCGATTATCGGGCTCGGCAATAAAAGAAAGCTGTGCCTGGTGTATCGCTTCCAGGAGCCGGACGCTCGCCTGCTGCATAGATGGGTTTCGCTGGGGTGACGCGTAATCTCGATACTATCAAAAGTAGGTCGAAAACCCACTCATGAACAGCAGAGAGTAAGCAGAATACTCCCCCATTTGGCGAGCCTCGCGTCAGCGACGGAATAAACCGAATTTCGGAACTTACTGACTCGATTACAGTATCCCGGCGGGCACTGTCGGAATAACAAACAGTTTCCCGTCGCCAATTCTCCCCGTCCTTGCTACCGACATAACTCGTTGAATGATTTCTTCAACACGCTCGTCATCGACCCAGATCGTTATTTCAACTTTGGGCAAAAACGCACCATCAAATTCCGTTTCACTGTATTTATCGAGATAGCTCTTTTGCCGTCCGTAACCTTTGACTTCGCGCACATAGATCGCTTCGAGCGGAGCGTTATCCAGGTCGGAGAGAACTTTCTGCGCGAGAAACGGCTTTACAATGGCGATGACTTGCTTCATCAGGTAACACCTCGCTGACAAAGCAAAGCACATGAAAGATGGACGCTTAGCTGAAGAAATTTTCACCGAAGAGGTTCAGCTCGGGACCGGTTTCTACTTCGATGTCACCATGAACCGTCGTCTTGCAAGCCAAACGCATCGCTTCTTCGTTACCCACATAAGCCATACACGCCAAGGGATCAGGAATGGGTACGGTGAACTTGATTTTTTCCATCGCACCCATTTTGTTCGTGTTCTCAAGACCCTTCGTGATGTTGACTCGACAGGTCCCACAGGTTCCAAAACCGTGGCAATTCACGACTTTGTTCAAACCTGCACCAATCCCATTGATGCCGTTGTAGAGGTTGATTCCCGCCTTCATCGCTTCCTGGCGAAGGTTGGCTCCTTCAGGAACCTCAATTTCCTTGTTCTCTTTGACGAATTTGACGACTGGCATGAATGGAATCCGTACGACAGGGGATGTGAAAAAAGTAGCCTCGAAACCGCGGAAAACGCGATAAATCCAGTGATATGTTACCGATCCACCGGTGAAGCGACTAGGGGTTTTTAAACCTACGAATCCAAGGGCCTTGCGCCTATGATTCACCTGTATCAGAGGGGTTTTCCTTTACGACGATTCTCCAATCTGTCACGATATCCCCAAAACCGGCAAGGTCGCCATCAGAAGGAACCGAAAGAAGCACCATGGCACAACACTCGAAATACCAGCAGAAGATTATCAAAAATTACTACGAGAACCGGGAAGCCATCTCGTTGCAGCGATTGTCCGAGCTGGTCACCGAGCTTTATCTTGCCGAAGGCAAAAAACGCAAACGCCAGTGGGACCTGATCATCGGGCACCTGGAAAAACTCGAGATCAAGCCCGAACGTATTGAGTATTTGATCGAGAAAGATGATCCGGCTTTGATTGCCAAACTGGTTGAAGAACTGATGGCAAAACAATAGGTGTTTCGGTAGCATGGAAGTAGTATTTAACGACATCCATGGACCGGGCGCATCATGCAGAGTTATCTCTCTCTTCTCCGTCATATTCTTGAAAACGGTCACCAGAAGAGTGACCGTACAGGAACGGGCACAAAAAGCGTATTTGGATACCAATTGCGTTTTAATCTGTCCGATGGATTTCCGTTGCTGACGACGAAGAAAGTCCATTTCAAGAGCATTGCTCATGAATTGTTATGGTTCATTCAAGGCTCGACGAACGTGGGTTACTTGAAAGAGAACGGCGTTTCCATCTGGAACGAGTGGGCGGATGAAGACGGCGAACTGGGTCCAGTCTATGGTCACCAATGGCGCAGTTGGCCAACTCCGGACGGCGGCTCGATTGATCAGCTCCAAAACGTCATCGACATGATTCGCACCAACCCGGATTCGCGTCGCTTGATGGTGAACGCATGGAACGTAGCCGACATTCCACGTATGGCGCTGCCGCCCTGCCATGCCCTGTTCCAGTTTTACGTCGCAGACGGCAAGCTCTCCTGTCAACTGTATCAGCGTAGCGCCGATGTGTTTCTCGGTGTCCCTTTCAACATCGCCTCTTACGCTTTGTTGACGTTTATGGTGGCAAAAATTACGAATCTCCAAGTCGGGGATTTTGTTCACACCCTTGGCGATGCCCATCTCTATCTCAATCACCTCGACCAAGCCGAGTTGCAGCTGACGCGTGCCCCGCGCACCCTGCCTCGTTTGGAGATTGGTGGAAACGCTACGGAAATTGACCAATTCAAGTACGATGACTTGAAGATTCTCGATTACGACCCGCACCCGCATATCTCGGCTCCGATCGCGGTATAATTTCTCGCATTGAATCGGATTTCATAAACCATGCGAATCTCGCTCGTTGTCGCGCACACGCAAAATCGAGTCATCGGACGTGATGGCGATATGCCTTGGCGCTTGTCCAATGATCTCAAGCATTTCAAAAAACTGACTGTCGGTCATTCCATCCTGATGGGCAGAAAGACTTTCGAATCCATCGGAAGGCCGCTGCCGGGGCGACAGAGCATCGTGTTGACTCGGAGCACATCGTTCGAGCATGCCGGCATCACGGTGGCGCACTCTTGGGATGAAGCCGTTCAACGTGCGATGCAATGCGAAGACTATGATACGAGCGAACTGTTCGTCGTCGGTGGAGCGCAGATCTACGAAATGGCCCTTCCCCACGTTCATCGAATTCACTCGACTGAAATTCATACTCAGCTCGACGGAGATACGCTTTTCCCGATCATTGATATTAATCATTGGAAGGAAGTCTCGCGAGAAACGCATTCCGCCGACGAGAAGAACGATTTCGATCATTCATTTATCGTTCTCGATCGAATCAGCAACTAAAGCACGCCAGGAATTTTTACGTTATGTCTGAAGACACTATCCAACAAGTCTTGCAACTCAACTACCAATTGCTGGATGCAATTTCCGCAGCCGACTGGAAGTCGTATGAAAAGCTGTGCGATCCCACCCTGACTTGTTTTGAACCCGAAGCCCGCGGTCAACTAGTGGAAGGCATGGATTTCCATCGCTTCTACTTCGAGCTTGGTGGCGTCGAGGGACTGCACAATACTACGATCACTTCGCCACACGTCCGGTTGTTGGGCGAAGACGTTGCAGTCGTCTGCTATGTGCGACTGCTACAACATCAGCCCAATGGCAACACCAAGACTGGTCGCTACGAAGAAACTCGCGTCTGGGTCCACACCGAGGATGGATGGAAGCATGTCCATTTCCATCGCTCCAAGAACGAATAACTTCCGCCTCGTATGGAGTGTGGTCGAATCATTCCGAACCCTTACGGTTTCGAAACTCTCGCAAAGTTAAAACAGAGACTGCCTTTGCGAGCTTGCCCCGCGTCGTGGCGCTGAACAAAAGACTTGGCACGACAGAAAAGGCACGACAGAAAAGGCACGACAGAAAAGGCACGACAGAAGCCATCCGAGTCGGGCTGAGCTGGCGGCTATACCGCTTTTTCTACTAGCATTGCTGTCCCGTCATTTCATCCAGTCCTGAACTCGGCATCCGTAGACTTGGGGCTCGCGGCGAATGCTCTTTACGATCCTTACCGGTTAGCGGTACCTATTCCCGATTCGCGGGCCAAGATCTCCGTCTGCGAAGCTGCGTGCCTCCCCTCTTCCACGGTCATCTGGGAATTCAACGATGAATCGCCGGTATGAATACAACGACTATGAGCGCACCGAGCGTTCAAAAAAGCGAACCAACCAACCCGCGCCTCGTCGCCGAACATCAGGTCGCTGGTTTCTAATTTTCCTTCTCGTCATTGTGGCTGCCCTTTGGTTTGCGCCAACGATTCTCTTAAGCACCGGGTTGCGTAACAAAGTCGTGGCATGGGCGGCGCCCGATTTTCCAGGCAAAGTCGTCATTGGTTCGGGAACCGGTGGCTGGATGAGTCCGATTGAACTACGTGACGTTGCAATCTGGGACGCCGAGGGAAATGCGATCGCAAGTATTCCCCTGCTCCGAACTGAAAAAGAACCGTCTGCCTGGATTTCCAATCCCAATCAGTTGGGCGAATTCAAACTGCACAACCCTGAGATTCAGTTAGTCGTCACACAGGATGGTAGCAACCTTGAAGATCTCTTGAAGCCCTTCATGACGACCGCAGAGCCAGTCGACTCCACGGCGCCAGACACGACCAGCACCAACCCACTGGTCGGACTGGGCCTGGAGATCATTGAAGGCCGCGTAATCATCAACGATCAGGTCGCCAAAACGACTGCGGTCATTGAAAACCTGAACCTGCAACTGAGAGTCCCTGACGCGCCACCGGCGCCGATTGAACTTGCACTGTCAGCGGCAGCCCAACAAGATGCCGCGCGTGGAAATATCGTGGCTAACGTTTCGTGGCTCATGCCAACCCAGATCACCGAAACCGATCTGGGGGACGGTACCGTCGAACTCAAGTCGGACGGCTTTCCTCTCGTAACGCTGCAACCACTGCTGCGCCGTTCGGGTTGTGACCTTTTTGTTTCCGGACAACTGGTTTCGGATTTAAGTTGTCAATGGCGACGCACCCCCAAAGGTCCCGCCATTGAGGCAAAAGGACTCGCCAACGTCAGTCAGACTCACATCCAGATGCCCTCCGTTCTCGGTACGGACCAACTGCGATTGAACGTTCTTAAGACGACTGTTGACGTCGCGTCACAAGACAACTTGATCAACCTGAATTCGATACGAGTCAACTCGGATGTCGCCAACCTTGAAATCAAGGGCTCGGCCGGATTGGCGGAACTTCTTTCCACGAACTCAATTGTCACAAAAATCCTGGATTGGAAATCGTCTCACCAATTTCAAGTGCTTGGAAATGTCGACGTGGCAGGATTGGCGAGACAGCTCCCTACGACCATCCAATTACGCGATGATACGCAGATCTCGCAGGGGCAGATCAGTCTGAATCTGCTCAGTCGCATTGAGTTGGGACAACGAGCTATTCAGGGAGCCGTAAGAACCGGTCGTATTGAGGCAATGTCTGCCGGGCGGATGGTCAGTTGGGACAAGCCGCTTCAATTGAATCTGAATGCCGCGTCGTCGGCTGATGGCGTGACGATACAGCGACTGTCGTGCGAATCTGATTTCCTGCAGGTAAATGGTAAAGGCACCTTGCAGCATGGTGACTTGGCAGCAAAAGGCGACTTGCGCGAACTCGTCATGCAAATTGAAAAGTTTTGCGACCTTGGCGATCTGCAACTCGCAGGACAACTGGCCGCTGTCGGAGCCTGGCAACACACAGCCGCCGGACAATACGAGACATCTCTGGACAGCAAGATTACGAATTTCGCGGCTGCTTCTTCCCAGATGACGCCAATTCGAGAAGAGGAACTCCGCGTCAAAGCGTCAGGGCGTTTTGGAATCGGACCCACAAACGAGCTGACAAATATAGAAATGGCGGAGCTAACGGTGAGTAGTGGCGAAGACCGATTGGTCACTCGCCTCACGACACCCATGCAAGAACCGACAGCCGAATCACAATGGCCTGTGAGCCTGCGACTTGTCGGTCACACCGAGACGTGGATTGCTCGACTCCAGCCCTTTATGGACACATCGGCTCTGGATATTCATGCCGGCATCGATGCAACGATGGCAGGTCGAGTCCACCCTTCGTTTGTTGATCTGAATCCAGTCAATATTAATCTGACCAAGGTTGCCGCACGCGCACCAGGATGGTTGGTCCGTGAGCCCGAGATGTCCGTCGAAGGCTCGTTGTACTGGGACGGAATCAAGAACACTGTTGCGACGCCGGAACTTACGCTTAACAGCCAGTCGATTGCCGCCCGAGCCGCGGATATCAATATCACCATCGATGGCGAACAAACGACGGCTACTGGAGTCGTGGCTTTCCGCGGTAACGTGCAGCGCATGTGGGGATGGCAGTACTCCGAACAACCGCTGACGACGTATGCTCAAGGAGACTTGAGCGGACAGGCTCGACTTGCCACCGACAACGGAATCATTACGTTTCAGGCAAATACGGACGTGAAAAATTTCGTCCTCCAACAGCGATCACTCGCCCAAGTCCCGCCTATTTCTGCCGGAAATCCTTGGTCTCCTGTATGGAGTGAGCCGGAATTAAGAATCGTCGCTAATGGCACCTACGATCCTAAGTCGGATGGGCTCTCCCTGACCGCTGCTGAAGCCAATGGCGAAGGCGTCACACTCGTGGCGGGCGGCCGATTGAACGCACTGTCCTCGACTCCCCAAGCCGATATCAAAGGCGAAGTCAGCTACGACCTCGCTTCATTGACAAAGAAACTTCGCAACAGCCTTGGACCAGATATTCGACTGGCTGGAAACAAGAAGACGCAGTTTGCGATCCAAGGACCACTCGTGGCGAGTTCCGTCTCAGTCAGCTCGGTGAACGGCGACCAATTCAATGTGGGCAACAATCGCCC
>CAYYHV010000092.1:5200-8781 GCA_964471695.1 uncultured Pirellulaceae bacterium | reverse complement strand
GCATTAAGCATGTTACATATAACTCCGCCTCTCTCCGGGTGCCGCGGCAACAGTCACCAGCAGTGAACTGCCAATGATCCCATTGGAACTTCTGGGAGAAGCCGGTTTGGGCTGGGATGCAATTCAGGCTTACGGCGTATCGCTGGGACCTCAGGAAATCTCCACGCGTCTGCAGCAAGGAACACTTTTCTTCAGCCCACTGCAAACTTCAGTCGGTGGCGGCCAACTTCATCTTGCACCAAGAATCGAGTTTAATGCTTCCCCGATGACCCTCGCTCTCGATCAGGGAAGTATTGATCACGTCCAAATCACACCCGAGATGTTTCGCACCTGGTTCAAATTTATCGCACCCATGCTCGCGAATGCGGCAACAGCGGAGGGCCAGTTATCCGTGGCTCTTAACCAAGTCCGTGTACCCGTCGAGCACCCCATGGCGGCCAATTTGAGCGGTAAGGTCACGATCCATGGCGCTCGAGTCGAAGCAGGTCCAATGGCTCAGCAGGTGCTCGGGATTGTGAGGGAGGTTTCGACGCTACTCAATCGATCGGGACCAAGACTGGATTTTCTGAATGCGGGTGAGAAATGGATGGAATTGGCGCCGCAGGATATCGACTTTCAAATGACGCAAGGTCGAGTACACCATCGAAACCTTGAGTTGCGTGCCGGCAAGGTTCCGATTCGTACCCAAGGCTGGGTGGGTGTCGATCAAACCGTCGGGATGCTCGCGGAGATCCCAGTTCAAGACGAATGGATCGAGGGGCGAAAACTTCTTGAGGGGTTGAGAGGCCAGTCGATTCAGATTCCTGTTCATGGAACGTTCGCTAAACCACAGTTGGATCGAGGAGCCATCGCTAAACTTTCACGGCAGCTTATCGGCAATGGTGCCGAGCGATTGATTCAACAAGAATTGCAGAAGGGCCTGCAAAAATTACTCCGTACTAAATAACACGCGGGAACCCTAACCCGTCTTCCAAACTTGGTCGCCCTGATCGGCAGGACGGCGTATCGACGGCCACCAAGTCGACGTATACTGGACCCCGTCTGGCTCCCAACCTTTATTTGTGTCTGCCGTATGAATATTGTCATGCTCGGTACCGGCGGTTATCACCCTAGTGACCTGCGGCAAACTGCATGTTTCATGATTCCAGAAGAGGGGATTCTGCTGGATGCTGGAACGGCGATGTTCCGCGCTCGTGATTACATCCAAACAACGGAACTGGATATTCTTCTATCGCACGCGCATCTTGATCACGTGATTGGGCTGACCTATCTATTCGATGTCCTTTACAAGCAGAATGTGGATCGTGTCACCGCTCATATCGAAGAAACCAAGATCAAGCCGCTGGAAACGCACCTCTTCGCTGACATCCTATTCCCGATCAAACCACCGTTTGAGTTTTCGCCGCTGGAAAACCTGAATTCTATTGGCCAATCGAGCGCAAAGTTGACAACGTTCCCGCTGGTACATCCAGGTGGAAGCCACGGTTTTCGACTAGATTGGCCAGACCGATCACTGGCATACGTGACCGATACTGTGGCGGACACGAACGCAGAGTACACAAAGATCATTGAAGGCGTAGACGTTCTCATTCACGAATGCTACTTCGCCGATGGAAGTGACGAGTATGCAACACTCACTGGCCATAGCTGGGCATCAGAAGTTGCCAATGTTGCCAAAAAAGCCAAAGTGGGGCAGCTGGTTCTGGTCCATGTGAACCCGGTGCTCAACGTCGATGACCCTATTGGACTGGAAACGGTCGAAGCCATTTTTCCTCGCACTATTATTGGTCGAGACAACATGACGCTGGAATTCTAACCTGCGTTTTCTGAGGACCATTCAGGCGAGTTGAATTAAGCTCAACGCGCCTGTCGTATAGCACGCATCCCCGAAGCGACGTAAAAAAGTCGCTGCCTTTTCCAGAGCGCGAACCCTAGACCGTCGTCTGTCATCCGCGTATCCCAGTGGTTCTTGCAGACCTGCATCCGCAGTCTTCAACGGAGCCGAACGGCTTTCCGAATGGCATCTGGATTGTCCGCGATCATCCACTCAGATCATGAAATTGCTGCCAGGCAAATGAGCATGACAACCATGCAATCCAAACCAAAGCAGCCGTGTAGAGTGAAACAGCCAACGTCCAGAAGATCTTTCCAGGTATGCGAAACCCGCGACTGAACCACAACAAAGGAAGCCCCAAAACGCCCGTTGCTCCAAACAGGATCAACAGCACGACCCACGGTTTGTGAAACATTTCACTTGTATGACGAAATGTGCCTCGGATTGTCTTCCGTGAAGTATCGACCGGAGGCGAGACAATCCACTCGCCGCTTTCCTTCGATTCTGCGCACGTTTTTTTCATAAAGTTCGCACTCGTAATTCGTCAAGCAGATCGTGATTTTGGAAACCGAGTTGAATGTCTTTGGCGCTACTCGAATGTCAAACAGTATTTGTTGTCCGCAACGATTGCGATGAAAACAAGTAAGAACCACAGCATTCCTGAACTTACTTCCTATCAAAAGGTTATGACCTAAATCAGGCATCCCCCACCAGAGGTAAGGGTCGTTCGCACAATGTCATTTTTAATGTAATCTCTCGCAATTCGAATCAGATTTCACTTAGCGATTCACCAAAACCCACCTCCAATTAGGGTAGCGATTCCCTCAGATGACCGGTTTGAGGCGGTATCAACGCTACAATCCAATTGAAAAATTTACGAAAATAGACGCAGAGAAATTTATCAATAACCCGTAAACCATTAATGAGTAAAGACTTACGGCACGGCATCAGCATTTACCCTAATGCCTTATTCAAAAACGCATCGATTCTGGTTAGAATTCGAATTACACCGAACGGTTTGGGAAAAACACTTAATTCGGCTGTCCCTTGGGGTGGGACACTCAGCCAGTGAGCGACTCAAATCGGCGAGGGACCGTATTCAGTTGGGCGACGGATTGCCGACTTCCAACACCCCTAGCTTCAAATTGGAGTGAAGCCATGACACAAGTGAATTCCGCAGAAGAACACAAGCTCGTCAGTAGTTTCGAGTCGGTCCGACGAACGCTGATGCAGGATCAGTACCGAGATCGACTGGACAAACCCCTTGCTTATTGGGCGCTTCCGAACGACCGACGTCTGCCGCTGGCATTCCTCGGCCGCTCGCTCGGTGAACTGCTTAACACACCTTTCAACGATTTGTCGTCGACTCGTGGCATCGGGCAAAAAAAGATCAGTTCCTTGGTAAAGCTGCTTCACAGAGCAACCAATGACGGTCCCCCGGCAGTTCCCTACGGCTTAAAGGAATTGGCCGACGAACTCGAACCGGTCAACGGTGAGGCTTCACACGAAACGAATGGTCACAGCCACAATGGATTCGATCCTTCCATTGTTTCCGAAGCCCTTTGGGTTCAGTGGTGCGAGACGGTTCGACGATTCCATCTTGGTCGTGAGATTTTGGGCCGATTGGCTCCGTCACTCCAGTCACTACCCACCGTGATTTGGCACGCCCCACTGAGCAATTATCTGGACAAGTCCGTTGCTGAAATTCGTCAGCTAAAGACGCATGGTGAGAAGCGAGTTCGAGTCG
>CAYYHV010000092.1:1369-5190 GCA_964471695.1 uncultured Pirellulaceae bacterium | reverse complement strand
TCGTCTTGGAAGTATTCCATACGGTTCATGAAATGCTAACGGGTGCGAAAATGCGCGAAACACTTTCGCTCAAACTGGTTCCCGAATTCGTGCCTGCCGTTGAAGATTTCATGATCGCCATGGCGAGGGAGTCCATCACAACGGCAACGCGTGAACAGATCGCAACGCGAATCGCAGAACCGCTATTGGCTCAGGTGCTGCGAGATTCTGGCGAAGCCGTTGCCAGCTTGTCCCGCGACCGATTGGGCATTGGTGTTCCGCAGAAGAGCGTAAGGGATCAGGCTCGCGAAATGGGCGTGACTCGGGCGCGTGTTTATCAGTTGCTTGAGGACTGCGGCAAGATCATGGCCGTTCGATGGCCTGAGGGACGCCATTTGATCAAACAGCTAAACAACTTCGCTGACCCAGAAGCCAGAGCCTTGATGATTGCAATTCGTCAGTTGTTCTTCCCAGAAAAGGGCGACACCAACGAAGACTTTTAAGTCAGGTCTCAATAGATACGTACTACGCGGACGGCGGGTACCATAGGCGGCCGTCCAAACCACTCCGCGTAGAAGTTATGCTGCTTTCCGACTCTGGTCGGGAGCAGCATTTCTTTTTGCGCCGAAGCGTCCTACCAGACGTCCCGCAACTTCGGAAAACATCGTACCTGTGGGAATCGAGCGGGCAACGCCTTGGAGCACCGTACCAATATGGGCGGAAGATCGAGCACATCCCATCGCACCGCACTCGAGATACAGTCGCTCAATATCTCGGGCGAGCATGTAATGATTGGCGTTACCATTGCGAGTTGCGACCAGTTGCTTGGCGCTGTTCGCGAAAACGGAGCACGCGTCACTAAACACGGCTGATTTTCCTAGAGCATAGAAACGAAGCATCATTTCCAGATTGGCAATTTCCGGATGAATCGACTCTTCCCATCCACCAATCCGCAATAGCGCGTCCTGTCGATAGAATCCTGTTCCCGGATAGGCGCTGTGGATCACAACGTCACGTTTTGCCAGTTGCCGATTGGAAACTTCGACCAAACGTCCACCGGGCGTGAATCCCAAGCCGCAACAATCGGCTGTTGCCGAATCAAAAACGATGCGAGGAATGAGCGCCGCGGTCGATGCGTCCGCGTTGTCCAGCATTTCTAATGCTGCATCGCACCAATCCGATGAGGCTCGGACACCTGGCAACATCAGATGGACGTAGCGATTGGACGAATGCTGCAAACCAACATTAGCCGCGTGCATCCAGTTGTTCGCTTGGTCGACGATAGCAAAATCGACTTCGTCACCCAACTGGTAGGGATCCTCGTAGTACTGATCGCAGGCAAGTACGATCTGGCAACTTTCCGGTCGATTCTCAAGAACGGAAAGCAGTGTATTTTCGAGCAATTCCCCGCTACGAAGAGCTGGGATAATGATGGATAACCGGGACACGACCAAACTCACAAACTTCGTTGCCGTACAGTGATTTTAAGGGAAACCCTCTGCATCTGATTTCGACATTTCACACTGTGAGTCTTTTGCGTAAATCACGGATTACAACGCATAGCACGCTAGCTTGACAGCGACTCGGAATACGAAGTGCGCGTACCCCGTCCGCGTCTGGGGCTTGGAGACACCTGTTGAAAGCAAGTCCAATCCATTTCCATGCGAGACTTTTTACTCAGCCCAAACTTTGGCGAGCTCAACGACCACTTCCGTTGCCGAGACCATTTCGTCCAGACAAGCCCATTCCAACGGTGAGTGGGGGTTATGCTGTCCGGAAGACAGGTTCGGGGTTGGCAAACCCAATGCAGTCAGCATTGAACCATCCGTACCGCCCCGAATGACTTCACGTGTCGAGACACGGCCCAGTCGTTCATGCGCTGCCTCGGCGAACTGGACGGCACGAGGCTCTTTCTCCAGCCCCTCTCCTAGATTTCGATACTGCTCGACGACTTCGACAACGATTTTGGCCCCGGCAAATTCGGCTTGAGTCGCTTCGGCAGCCGATCGCAGCATCTCGGCTTGGTCCGCCAGATTGGGTGTATCAAAATCTCGCAACAGGACTTTGATAACCACCTTGTCGACTTGTCCATCGATGATCCGGTAGGGATGCAAAAAACCTTCGCGACCCTCGGTCGTTTCAGGAGACAACCGATCGTTGGGAAACTTATCGAGATAAGCGGCAGCAACGCGAATCGCATTCACCATCCTGCCTTTGCCGATCGAGGTATGAATGTTGATTCCCTCAATCGTTACCGTCGCTTCGTCCGCAGAAAACGTTTCCACATCAATCGTATTGGCAGCGGGACCATCCAGCGTATAGCAAACGTGCGCCCCCAAACCGGAAACGTCGACTTTCGAGACGCCTCGCCCGATCTCTTCGTCGCACGTGAACAGCAAGCGAATTTCCCCGTGCCGAATGCCTGGATTCTCCATCAGGTGCTCGGCCGATTCCATGATAATGGCGATCCCCGCCTTGTCATCACCACCGAGAAGCGTTGTCCCATCAGTCGTCACAAGCGTGGCTCCAATGAGATCATTGAGTTCTGGATTGTCCGCCACCGTGATCACTTTGGTTGAATCGCCGGGCAAGGTAATATCCCCGCCGCCATAATTCTCAATCACCTGCGGCTTGACGTTGGCACCACTGGCTTCGGGGGAGGTATCGAGGTGCGAGTTGAACGCAATCGTCGGGGCATCAACTCCCTCGGAAGCGGGGACGGTTGCGTAAACGAGTGCGTGCTCGTCCTGCCTTACATCCTGCAACCCCATGGCGTTGAGCTCGGCAATAAGGTGTTTTCCCAACTCCCATTGGCCGGGACTGCTGGGATAGTTCTGGGTATCCGGATTGGCTTTTGTGTCGACAGCTACATAGTCGAGAAATCGTTTCAAAAGTCGCTCTTTGTTTATCGTCATCTTTTTACCGTTCTGCTCTGCGGCCAATGGCGTGGGTTGCTCGTAGGCCATTGGAGCATCTGATACATTGGATTTTCCGGAGGTATGCATCTATTTTAGACATGCATCGACTGATTTAAGGAGTCCCCATGTCCACGACGATCAATCCCAAAGAAATCGGCTATTTCGTATTCGATGTCGAAAGTGTCGCGGACGGGGATCTGATCGCCGACGTTCGCTATCCTGGGGACAAGCTTTCCGCTTCGGAAGCTGTTGCTCGCTACCGGGCCGAGTTGTTGGAAAAGAATGGCACGGATTTCATCCCGTACACATTCCAGATTCCGATTTCCGTCGTTATCGCCAAGGTTCGGCACGATTTCACTCTGGCGGACATGGCGGTCCTCGACGACACCAAATTCCGACCTCATGTTATTACGGAGTATTTTTGGCGAGGCTGGGAACGTTATGGCAAACCGACCATGGTGACGTTTAATGGCCGCACATTTGATATGCCGTTGATGGAGTTGGCTGCCTTCAATTATGGCGTTCAAGCCCCCGCCTGGTTTGATGATCACTGCCGCAGTTTTGAACAACCGCGAAACCGCTATAACACTGGCGCCCATTTGGACCTACAGGATCTACTGGTCAACTTTGGAGCCAGTCGTTTCAATGGCGGCTTGAATTTGGCCGCGACCATGCTGGGCAAGCCTGGCAAAATGAATGTCCAAGGCCACATGGTGCAGGATATGTATGACGAAGGCCGGCTGGCTGAGATCAACGACTATTGTCGCTGCGATGTGCTGGACACCTATTTTGTCTTTTTGAGAACGCGAGTCATCACAGGCCGATTATCGCTGGAACGCGAACAGGAAATCGTAGCGCGTACGAAAGAGTGGCTACTCGAACGAGCCGACGAATCACCAGCCTACGGCGCTTATCTGGATCATT
>CAYYHV010000092.1:0-1359 GCA_964471695.1 uncultured Pirellulaceae bacterium | reverse complement strand
TCATTGGTCTGAGTGGCCCAATCCGTGGAAAGAAAAATCCACCGACGCAGCCATAGAACAGATGGTAGAAAAAACCGGGACGACGAAGTGATCGCCCCGGCTTCGTTTTCTTGACGTTCATCTTCGCGTCAAAGAGCGCTCGATTCTTTGGCTCTCGACGCAACACGCTCTAACGCGGAATGTAGAAAATGTGGTGCAATCGAGCCAACGGTGCTGTCCAGCTCGGGTGCCAATTCACATTCGTACGACTTAGCCCGCCGTTATGTCGGTAAGAGTACGTTCCCTTGTAGTGAGGCAGGGAGTGATGTGGATAAAGCGGCGGGTACGTCAAATTGGTCGGAACCGTAGGACGTGGAGTCGCGAAGGGTACTGGGTAGGCTGGTGGCTGGGTTCCGCAGAATGATCCATCTCCCGACTCACATCCCCCCGTTTCGCAACCACCGCCAAGGCAACCGCCATCCACGACGACGCCTTGGTCACAAGTTTCGCATTGCGCGAAGAGCGCACCTGGCAGGGTAAAGACAAACGCGATGGCGCAAAGGCGCAGTATCCAATGTTTCATATTCGAATCCTTTCGGCAGAAACCGCTGGCTAACCCGCAAGGCGCCACGGTGTATTTGGTGGGTAGGGCTAAGGCCTTGGGGATTCTTGGGCCTTGGCTGGACGCGATCATCTATCCTTGATCATCACGCTATCTAGTTCTTTCGGTTTGATCCGAACCATTGTTGCAGGCTTCTGAGCGGATTCGCCCTAAAGCAAGGCAAGTGAGGGTGAACAATGAATGAGAATCGCTATAATCACCCCAGTTTTACCAAGCCCCCAGAGGGCTGAAAACGCCTGCTTTCGTGGGATGGAACCCATTCGCAACCAGCCCGTTTGGGCAAAACCCTGCGAACGGATTCCTATTTTGGAGCGACGATCTGATCCCTGATGATCGTCGTCGATCTGAGAATTCTGCGACGAAACAGCCGTGCGCCGAGGAGTTGTGGACTTCGTGTCGATTCCAGTCGATAGAAGGATTCAATCGAACTGCCCTTCTCCTGCACGAGTCAGTTTGGCGCAGCCTGCAGTATCGCATGCTCAAGACTGAGAGAACCGAAATCGAGGTAACCTGGCGTGGCAAAACGTCGCCCGACAAAAAAGAAGACCAAGAAGAAGGTCATCAAGCGGAAGGTCAAAAAGAAGGTCAGGAAAAAGTCGACTCAAGAGTCGGACCGCCCTTCCGCGCGCAAAAAGAAGGCTCCGGCTAAACGATCTGCAAAAAAGCGTTCCGGCCGAAACGGCAGTAGTGAAGAAATGCTGTTCGACGTTTCCGGTGAAGACTTGATGACCGTTCCGTTGCGATTGGCGGCTCAATCC
>CAYYHV010000091.1:16641-20003 GCA_964471695.1 uncultured Pirellulaceae bacterium | reverse complement strand
CTCGGTAGGTAGCCGATGATGCCCGCAGAGGGATCGAGGCCGTTAACTAATGAACGGCGACAAACGCCGATACGCAGCGCAGGGAATTCTCAACCAATGAGCGACTATCTCAGTCCGGAACCGACGCCCGAAACACCGAACACTGGTGGACCCGCCCCACAGGCTCCGCTGCGAAGTGTCCATACCTCGAATCTACCCGACATCCTGCGTCATTTTGGAATGTCGCTGCTGGTGACGACTTACCAGGCTGGAAAGCTGGTCATTCTTCGACCAGACGGTGATGCCTTGAATACCCACTTTCGAAATTTCAAGAAGCCGATGGGGATGGCCTTTGACAATGGGCGGCTGGCAGTGGGAACATCGCAAGAAATCTGGGAATTCCGCAACGTACCAGCCGTATCGGCTCGATTGGAGCCAAAAGGCAAGATCGACGCGTGTTTCCTGCCGCGATCAGGGCATATGACGGGTGATATTCAGATTCATGAGATGACGTATGAAGGCGATGAGTTGTGGTTCATCAACACTTCGTTTTCGTGCCTTTGCACGAGCGATCGCGAGCATAGTTTCGTTCCAAGGTGGCGTCCGCCGTTTGTGACTCAGTACGAACCAACGGATCGCTGCCATTTGAACGGGCTGGGTATTCAAGATGGCCGACCCAAATGGGTGACGGCACTCGGGCAGACGGACACCGCAGGTGGGTGGCGAGAAAACAAGAAAGATGGCGGAATCCTGATGGACTTGGATTCCAATGAGATCGTTGTACGCGGATTGTCGATGCCCCATTCGCCGCGTTGGTATCAGGACAAGCTCTGGGTACTAGAATCCGGAGCTGGAACCTTGGGCCATGTTGATCTTGCTAAGGGCAAGTACGAACCTATTGTTGAGTTGCCGGGTTTCACGCGTGGATTGGACTTTGTGGGGAACCTTGCATTCATCGGGCTCTCGCAAGTCCGTGAAAGTGCCGTTTTCAGCGGAATCGAGATTACTCAGCGTCTGACTGAGGCAGAGCGAACGTGTGGAATCTGGATTGTTGACATCAGGAATGGTCAGATAATTGGATTCCTGAAATTTGAGGATGCAGTTCAGGAGATCTTTGCAGTCGCTGCGTTACCGGGTATGAGATATCCAGACCTCATCAATCACGATCCACAAGTGACCGCCACTTCTTATGTTCTTCCGGATGAAGCATTGCGTGAAGTTCCTAACGAACTTTTGGCCAAGCCAAAACAGAACCCATAATCTGGGCTGCAGGTGGGCTTCACGTATCGAATGGCGGATTTGCGGCATCAATCGCCTTTAGGGTGGGGGATGCTAGGGAATTCCCTAAGGCTGTTGCGCGCCAGTACTATGGTGCCCGTTGCCAACTTCGATTTAGTTTGGCTCATAATGGCTATCTAAACTCTCCAAATACTTGCGACTCGCACAACCCGTAGCTACCATCAACTGTTACGGACGGTTTTGCTCATTCTAGAGCAAGGGCAGTTTGTACCGGTATTTTTCAATATTTCCATTCCCAGGGGTTCGGGGAGAACAAAAATTATGTCGCGTAAGTCTAATTGGTTGAAGAAAAAGGCTCGTAAGAACGCGAAGCGACTTTCGTCGCGTCGCGGACTCGGTTGTGAGCCACTCGAAGATCGTCGCGTTCTCGCGACACTAACGGTTACATCGTTGGCCGACGCAGGTGCCGGTACGTTGCGGGATGCCATCGCTACGTCAAACACCAACGGCGAAGATGACACAATTATGTTCGATGCTTCCGTCGCCGGTGGCACGATCAGCTTGACGACGGGTGAACTCACAATTGGTGAGCTCGGCCAGGAAACGACTCTCGTCGGTTCTGGTGAAACGATCGACGCAGGCGGACTGTCACGAGTGATCAACGTCAATGATGGCGATGGTTACGCTCAATCGACAACCGTTAGCCTATCGAATCTGACCGTTACGGGTGGTGCTGCTCCTGCAGGCTACGCGGGTGGTGGAATTCAGTCTGGCGAAATCCTCACTGTTGATAACGTCACGATTACTGGGAATGAAGGTGAGTTCGGTGCTGGTATCGCCAACGGTAACGGTATCCTGAACATGACCAACTCGATGGTCACCAGCAACTCGGCTGCCTTCAACGGTGGTGGTGTTTATGCAGCTGGAACCATTCACGAGACGACGATCACTAACACAACGATCTCTGGAAACACCAGTGGATCGACAAACAGTGGTGCCTACATCTCGACAGGTGCTGGCGTTCGCGTTTCGGACGGAACATTCAACCTTGTTGACTCGACCGTTTCCGGAAACTCGGCCGATACGGCTGGAACGCTTTATGACTACGGCGGGTACGGCGGCGGATTGTTCATCACTGGCCAGGCTGGTTATGATCACTCAGCGACAATCACCAACACGATGATTCTGAATAACAATGCAACGAACGGTGCAGCTGATTCGGGTCGAGGTGGTGGAATTCAGACTGCTGGCTACTCGAATGTAATTCTTGATGGTACCACAGTTGATGGCAGCACATCCGCAGCTATCGGCGGTAACATCCTATTCGGTGGAAGCACGCTTGAGGTCAACAACGGATCGGTTATCTCGGGTGGTACCGCTACACGTGGTGGTGGTATCTACGCCTTTAGTGGTGGTACGGTCACCGTTACTGGCTCGACATTTGAAAACAATACCGCAACGTTGTTCGGTGGCGGAATCAGTGTTGCTCCTGGTGCGGACGTGACGCTTGACGGTGCAACCGTTCAAGGAAACACCGTTGACCCAGCTAGTGGACTTCCATGGGGTGGTGGCGCGTTTGTTGGTGGTTCCGCAGGTAGTGTCGCAAACTTTAACATTACCAACGGTACTCAGTTCCTCAACAACTCGGCTCCTGGCCGTGGTGGTGCTATTGGAAGCCTTCCGCTTGGAACAGCTGGTTCTGGTGATCCAGGTATCACTTGGTTCACCGGCAATATCGACGGCAGCACGCTAAGTGGAAACCCTGCGGACGACGACGGTGGAGCAATCCATATCGCCCGTGGTGGTGCGACGACGATCTCCAACAGTACGTTTTCGGGTAACACGGCGGCTGACAACGGCGGAGCTATCAGTAGCTTCGGTTACGGTTGTAACAGCGGTGGATGCTACGACGCTGGTACAGGTGAGACGTTCATTAACATCATCGACTCAACACTTGACGGTAACTCGGGTGCCTACGGGCAGATCGGTTCCAGCCAGTACGTTGATGCGAACACGATGTTCCAAGACGGACCATCCGTCGTGACGGTTGAGCGTTCTGCCATTATCAATGCTGTCGAAGGCGGTGGCATCGACGTTACGCAGAGTACGTTGACACTGAAGGAAAGTACTCTTTCAGGTAACAA
>CAYYHV010000091.1:0-16631 GCA_964471695.1 uncultured Pirellulaceae bacterium | reverse complement strand
CACGCTTGATGGCGCAGGTTTTGGTCTGTTCACGTTCACCGGATATGGCGGAACTTTGACCTATAGCGCTGAAGTCGAGAATTCGACGATCACAGCCAATACGTCAGCTGCCTACGCTGGTGGTATCTACTCCAGCTACTACGGTGCACTGTCGCTGGCAGGTTCGATCGTTGCTGGAAACAACGGTGGTAGTGGAGATGTCTACGACAACTCGAATCCAGCCAGCACGGCTGTCGATTCGATCATCGGTAACAATTCCGGATCGGCTTTTGTTGCTGATGGAGTGTTGATCGGTGACGCCGGTACCCCAGTTGATGCAATGTTGAGTCCTCTTGCCGACAACGGTGGGCCGACAATGACGCACGCACCAATGCCTGGAAGTCCAGCGATTGATGCAAATGCGAGCAGCACAAGTGCTGCTGACCAACGTGGTGGCGAACGTCCTTGGGATAGTGTTGCCAACGCCGCTGGTGGTGTTGCTGACATCGGTTCTCATGAGTACTTGGCTCCAGTCGTTGTTCAAAGTGGAAGTCCTGACTTTGACGGTGACGGCGATGCCGATTGCGATGATATCGACGCACTGCAAGCCGAGATCGTGGCAGGTACCAATAACTTGACGTTCGACGCGAATGGTGACGGTGCTGTTGACGCACTTGACCAGACGCAATGGTTGAGTGACGCTGCGACCTTCAACGGGTTCGCAACGCCTTATCAGCAGGCTGACTTCAACCTCGATCGCGTAGTTGACGTATCTGACTTCGGTATCTGGAATGCCGCCAAGTTTACGACGAACTCAAGCTTCTGTGCTGGCGATGCCAATGCAGACGGCGTAGTCGACGTATCTGACTTTGGTATCTGGAATGCCCAGAAGTTTACCGCCGCTGATTCAGCTGCTGTAGCCGCTTCGGTTGACACTCCTGACACAGTTGGCATTGCACAAGCTCGTGTCGCCAACATGGCTAACAAGCTGACGTACAAGACTGAGTTTGACGCGGCCCTCACGAAGACTACGAACGGTCGTACGCTTCAATTCGAGGGACTTCGCCAAAACAGTCAAGACGTTACGTCGCAGGTGAACGTCGACTTTAACAGCGTTCAAGATCAGGAAGATTCGTCGGAAGATCGCACTCGGACTGCGAACGTTGACGTCATCTTTGCTAACTTCAACGAACTGTAGTTCGCGATAGCTGATTAAAAGAAACCAAGCGTCCTCGATTTGATCGAGGACGCTTTTTTTTGTGACGTACTTTAACGCGAATCGGGTTCGGTGAGTTGCAAGAGTTGATTCGCATGGATGTCCGTTTGCTCGGTGATGACTCCGGACGGCCACTTGATAATCAGCTTGTCGACTTGTTGGGCGTCGCCAAGTCCAAAGGTCACGATGCGTTCGGTTTGCGAGAGGTAGCTTCGTGTCGGGGAGACGACTGCGAAACGTCTCTTGTCGCCGTACTGCACTTCCAATTCACTGCCTAAAGCGTCTCGATTCGATTTCGTTCCTGTCAAATGAATCCGCAACCAATGATTCGTATTATCGCGGTCATTCCTCAGGACAACGGGCGACGAACCTGTTTGCGTCAAAACAAGGTCGAGGTCTCCGTCCTGATCCAAGTCGGCATAGGTGGCTCCACGGCCCGCAATGGGTTTGCGAAGAGCGCCCGATTTGTCTTTTGGGACGACGGCGAAACATCGCCCTGACTCTTCGCCTTGATTCCAGAACAATTGGGCAGGTTGGAGATAAGTCTGACTTGGCTGGACCTCGTTGATTTCTTTTTCAAGATGACCATTGGTCTGCAGTAAATCTACTCGTCCGTCGAGGTCGAGGTCGGCGAAGAGTAACCCGAATGTCAGGCGAGCCCGGCTGGGGGCCCCAACGCCTTCGGCCAACGACTCGTCCACGTAGACGAGCGGGGCGTCCTGCTGAACATAGAGGGAGGTCATTTCATTGGCGAAATTACCGATCCCGATTGCCATCCTTCGAGTCTGGTAGGGGAATCCAATGTCGATTCCCATGGCTCCAGTGGATTGGCCGTCGCGATCGAATGCCATTCCAGAGATGGAACCGATGTCTTGGAATGTTCCGTCCCCTTGGTTGTGGAATAGCTGATTCTGGACGGTATCGTTGGCGATCAGAATGTCATCGAATCCGTCCTGGTCAGCGTCGATGAAGACGACTGCGAGTGACTTCGAAACAGGAGTATTGCTGTCCGGGTTCACGACGTGCAGGCCGGCGTCGTTGGCGATTTCTTCGAATTTGCCTTTCCCATTGTTGCGATAGAGGTAGGAGAAAGCTCCACGGTAATTTGTCGGCGGGCCGTAGGCTCGGTCAGTTCCGTTCAGGGAAAAATTGAGTTCAAAGTCCGTTTCACGCGTCCATGCGACATAGTTGCAAACAAATAAATCCAGATCGCCATCACGATCAAAATCGAAGAAGCCGCAGGATGTGCTCCATGCATCGGCTGCCCCCGCGACTCCGCTGATTTTGGTGACGTCTTCAAAGGTTCCGGCGTTGTTTCTGAGGAGCTGATTCTTCCCCAGTGTGGCGACAAAGAGGTCGGGGTCTCCGTCGTTGTCATAATCTCCAACGGCACATCCCATTCCGTAGCCATTGACGGTGCCTTTGATGCCAGCGGTGAGCGAGACATCTTGGAAGTGATTGCCGCCGGTATTGCGATACAATCGCGAGCCGGGTGGTTGGACGCTGTCTTCGGGCCAGTTGCCGCTGTCAACGAAAAAGAGGTCCGGCAGTCCATCCATGTCGTAGTCAATTACTGCGACTCCACCACCCATGGTTTCTGGTAGCAGTTTGTTTCCGTTGGCACCATTGTTGTGCAAAAAGTCGATGCCGGATTCAGTCGTGATATCCGTGAATTGGAAAGTCGGTATCTCTGGCTTGTTGGTATCCAGAGAGCGAATATCCTCTGTGTTCTTGGGGACAACGACTTCTTCGATGATGGGTTTTCGATTGACGTACCAGAACCCAATTCCTATCAGAATTGCGATTGGGATTATCGCAGCCAGGGACCAGCGAAAGGCGTGGCCAATAATTGCGTCGTCAGCATCCGGCAGTTGTTCAGAATCTTCATTCATGGCTCCGATACTTTACGAGGCATGCGGGATATCGTCGAGCCGAATCCGGGCCGGCCGGTGAGCATTGGCTTGTCGCGACGACGAGGAGTTTGGGCTGAGCTTCGCTAGATGATCTGGCAAGAATTGCGCAAGAAACGGCGACTTGGACTTGCTCACTCGGATTCGCTGCGATGCAGGTCGTAAATGACGACCCGTTCCGCTGCGCGATTTGCATGTGGGTATTTCTTACGGGCTGCTGCGATGGCTGCGTCGCGAGCGTTGTCGTCCACCTTGTATTTTGCATGAAGGTCGTTGTGCTTGGTGGCTAGCTCCGTTTCACCGAGCGTGTCGTAGACTCGCCGAATTCCGTAGTGGGCGTCTGCATTTTCAGGGTCAAGCTGAAGTGTCTGTTGGAATAGGTCACGCGACTTTGCCAGCAATGCGAAGCGGCTTTCACGCTGAGCTTCGCCGCGCATTCGAAGTGCCTTAATGTAGATCGTATCGGCTAATTCTCGTAGCAAACGATAGTCGTTGGCGAAGTTGAATCCCCTGCCCTTTGCGGCGGCAAATCCCCCGTCTACGATCTGCTGGAAATTGCCGATTGCTGCGTCGATCTCCCCAAGCTGTTTGTTGACAAGTCCTGAGAACCATAGGATCGACCACTCGGGAGCTCCTTGGTCTCGGGCTCGGCGAAGCGCTGCCGGAGCCTCTTCCGTGATGCGCCCCTCTGCGATATAGACACGAGCAAGGTTGAGGGCGCCGTTGTAGTTGCCAAGCCCTTCGACCTTCTTGAATGCCTCTTCTGCTTGTCGCAACTGTCCCCCACGCAACAGTCCGATGCCATAGTCATTCCACCGCTGCCAAAGCTCGATCTTGCTTGTGGAGTCGTTCGTAGCGATGTCTTCGCTTTCGATGGTAAGCACGGCTTCGTCTTCACACATCGTTACGATTGGCAAGTCATTAAATTTCGTTTTGTCTCCAGTTGATTCGCGGATCAGCTGAACGTATTCGCTGTCAAACTTGCGATAGTTCATTGCGACTCGCAGTCGAATGTTGTCGGAAGCATCGTGTGGGACATTCAACCGATAGTGGACGACGGTTGCCGCCCCCGGCGGAATCTGGTGATTGTAGAGTGCTACGAAAATGTCCTCGGCGTTTCTCCGGTTGATTCGATCACCATTACGATCGATAACGAACGAATTGACGAAGTAAGCCCAGCGATCGACTTCGTTCGAGGTCTCATCACGTGCTCCGCTGCGTCCCAGCGGAATCGTTTCATCGGTCGTGCCAATTTCTGCCGCGACATCCAACCAGACTTCGTTGGAATCCGACGTTCCTTGAGTGAAGTGGTGTCCCATTTTCAAAGTCCGGATTACGACTTCGACGAGATAGGACTTGCCTGCCTCAAGTTGTGTAGCCCCATCGATGAGTCGCAATTCACCGTCAATCCGGGCTTCTTCCCGTATTCCAAAGATTTCGACTCTGGCTGACGTTTTAAGCAATTTTTCGTGGGCTTTGATCGCCGCATCTGCGTCCGGGAATGTTGCTCTTAACAGGTGCGGAACCCCAGTATTGGCACCAGGAAACATGTGGCTGTACGTCGACAGTCCTAGAGCGGGATCGCGAAGTTGGGCAGCAAAGTTGGGTTGGTCCTTTGAGTGTTCGACGGCCAATTGCGGCATGTGGCACTGGTTGCAGTTTTTCTCAGCGACTTGCGGGTAGTAAAAGCTCGACACAGAATGCCCAGAGACTCCGCTCAGCCAGAAAGAGTCGTAGTGGTTCTGGCCTCGCAGCCAACGGTAGTCGTTCAACTCCTCTGGCAAGTTGACTTTGTGGCAGGTGCCGCAAAACTCCGCGGACTTGTGCAGCGGTTTTAGGAACGTCTGCTTGTGAAACTGCGGTTTGGCTTTGACGAGCTGGCGATTGATCCATTTCAAAGACGGGTTATTGCTGAAAGCAAATGGATAATGGATGGGTTCGTCGATCGTGTAGTCGGAGTTGCCCCGAGGCGAGTTGATGTGCGATATGGCATGGCAAACCGTACAAGTGATTCCAGCCTGTGCTTGGCTGTCAGAAGCCAAGTCGTAGTGTGGGTCGTCGAATTTGGGGTCGTCGAAGGCCCCGCTGAAAAATGGAACGGGATCATGGCATCCCGCGCAGAATCGGGCGCCCTGAACGTTCCCGTGACGATCCATCATTTCACTGCGAGTATTCTGAACGCTTAATAGATACGCGGGATTGCCGAACGAGCTGAAGCGGTGGGCACTGGACGCCCAAGAACGGTGCGCTTCGCTGTGACACTCAATGCAATAATCGTCATTGTTCAGCACGTCCGAAGAGATGAAGTTGCCCGTTGAGGTACGGGCGAGGGATGGGTAGAAATACTTGACGCCCTGTTCAGGGCCTTCCACATTCCAGGCGCGAGGGTCTTGCATCTGCAGGAATACGAGAAACACCGCGGTCAGTCCCGCAACGGCGGCCCACGTCAGCCCGGCTCGCCATTGAATGCGGCGTCCAGCCAATCGGTGCAGCACGTAGAGCCATGCGACAAAGAGTGGTGAGAGGACGTGTAGCCAGAGAGCGATTTGACGAGTCATCGCATCGTTGACTTCAATGATGCCCTCGATTCGAGTCAGCAGGATTCCCGATATCAAAAGCACGAGCGTTGCGGCAAAGAGCGCATAGCCGGCTTTGACCGCCCGGCGATTTCGACGCTGATACGTATTCCGAATGTGAAATACGATGAAGAGCATTGTTGGGATGATAAGAACGGCGCCCAGGATGAGATGTCCCAGGAACATCAGCAAGTAGAAATAATTTTGGTAGGTCTGACCGGTCTGCCATTCCAGGATGCGAATCGCAAACAGGTAGACTGCGTTGACTCCGAGAATCGCGAATAGTCCAAATACGATGAGCAGCAGGATCTTCAGGCGTGGGCCGACCGGGGGCCTTGGCCGCTTTTGCGGATGGGAAGAAGGGTTCGGCGGAGATGCTGGCGTTGCGTTCATGAATTGGCTGCTATGGCGAAACCACCATCATGAATTGGTACCAATTTGGCCACAAGACAGAATCTGCAATGGACTTCGCCGGTCTGACGGGCAATCGCCTCGTGCGTCACCTTCTTTGGCTATTGCTGGCCTTCCCGCAAACGACGTTCGATGGAATCCTTGGTAAGCGGGTGGTCTGATGGTTCAGCACGGGGCAAATGTGGTTTGTCGAGGTAAGTGTGGATTTCTGATCGAAGGTGGGAACGCATATTATGCCCCATACGACGATTCCGTTCGTCACGTAGTTGAGCCACGTTGATCGGGGCAAGCACGACTTTTTCTCCATTGCCAGGATCTGCTTGGGCGAGAATGCGGCCGTCAAAGTCGACGATCATGCTGCCGCCAGGCCATGCGAAGGGCGGAAACTGACTCATGGTGGCAGCCTGGTTAGCGGCGACGACGTAGCAGGTGTTCTCAATGGCTCGAGTTCGATTGAATAGGGTCCACCAATCCATGGGTGGTGTGGCACCCCAAGGGTCCATGTAGGCTGAGACGCGAATCAAGATTTCCGCGCCGTTGAATGCGAGCTGTCGGATTGTTTCAGGGAATAGCCAGTCGTAGCAGATGGCGACTCCTATATTTCCGATTGGCGTTTTTGCGACTGGAAAGGCGTCGAGAGGGTAGTCCGGGATGTCGTGCGGGCTTGTGTGGATTTCCCAGGGTAGCCACGGATTCACTTTGCGGTACTTCAAGAGGATGCCGTCCGGGCCCACGAGAAGAGTCGTGTTGAAGATGAAATCCGGGTAGGCGTCATCAATTTCGAGAAATGTTCCCGTCTGGATGTAGCACTTGTGCTCGCGGGCAACCGACATGTATCGCTCGGTGTGCTCGTTGGGCAGGCGGACTGCAAGATGCTTTCGAAGTTCTGGCACAGATTCGTAGATCGGCGCTGCGTGCGCGAATTCGGGAAATGCGAACAGGCGAACATCAAAGAAGGGTTCGTAGGCTTCGATCGTCTGTTCGATCATTTCGCACATACGGGTAGTGCGTTTGCTGATTTCGCTTCGATCTGCCGGAGCATCGAAAGCGGTCTGGCAAGCCGCTGCGTAAAACAGTCGTGGATGATCCATGGGTTGAGCCGAGTGGGTCCTGGGTGTGGGATTCCTGCCCACACATTATCCGGCCGTTTGAGATTGCGACACGTGGGGAGTGCGTATTCGTGGCGAATCCTCTGTTTTTTGCGGATTCTTTGTTCAGGTGCTTGCATTCACCTTGACCTGCTGTATCATCACTTAGTGGGTTTTGAGCCCAATTGTGTGTCTCAGTTGTTGTTTTTGTGGGTTTTGCGCCCAAGAGCGGCTATCAGATCGGCCAGGAACGGATTGGTTGCTGACAGGAGAAGCCGGGTGGTTTTGAACATGCCCGAAAGTCGGCCCCTAATTCTTGGTGAGTTTTGCCGCGGAGTCGACGAACGTTTTCGTTTGTCGGTTCCACCGGAATTGCTTACGCCGCTTCTGGGGGACGATCCAGATGGTGTGCTCGTCAAGGAGCGACCTGGCTCATTGAGCTTGTGGAGTCCGGCAAAGTGGCGGGAGCGATTGGACGGTGCTGTTGGCGTCGTCAAATCCAAATGGCAAGCTGGCAGGTTGGATGGGCGAATGCAGGATGTGCAGCGTCTGGGGCGAATGCTTTCGACGCGACACCGTGATGTTCAGATTGCTGGACGAGGTCGATTAGTGATTCCCGAAGGATTTCGAGAATTCCTTGGCGTCGAGGCCGGCGAAGAGGTCACCTTGGTTGGTGCCGCCGTGTGTGTCGAGATTTGGCATCCACAACGATGGATTGAACACCTAAACGAAACAATTCCCGAATTCGGTGACTTACTCGACGAATTGTCGTCGTGATCGAAATCGAGCAAACGAATTACCATACCCGGTGTGGATCACCATATTCCCGTCCGACGACTCGGTAGGGTTGCAAGTCAACATGGATGGGCCTTCGCGGCATGGAGGCCCGCTTTTCCTACCGGGTATGGTTTTTTTCTTTCAAAGCGTTTGGACTCAGAGATATGAGTCGAGAGCGAGGCTTCAGCCATCCGTCGACGTGTAGAGCATTCGCAATTGGTGAAGCGATTGGCTTAAGAGAGTATTCTCATCGTCGCTGAGATTGCCGGAAGTTTTCTCCTCAAGCATGCTCAACAAGTCGATTTGAAACTTGGCATACTCGCGATTGATTTGCGTTTCACCCGTCATCGGGTCGGGTAGCTGTCCCAGGCAAGCCATAGCTTGCGACATCATTGTGCCGACGAGAATCTCAAAGCTGGCGAGTGGAAGTTTGGGTGACGATTCCTGTGACTCATTCATGTTGACTAACTTTCAGGCAGTTTATCGGCGGCAGTCGAGTCGGCGTCTTCGTTCGCCGCGTCTTTACGACCAGCATTCTTATCGATGGCAGCTCCTACGAAACCTGCGAACAGTGGTTGTGCGCGCGTCGGCTTCGATTTGAACTCGGGGTGATACTGTACGGCCATGAACCAGGGGTGGTTAGAGACTTCAACGATTTCGACGAGAGAGCCATCTGGGCTGGTTCCGCTGAAATTCAGTCCATGCGCTTCGAACTGTTGTCGGTAAGCGTTGTTGAATTCATATCGATGTCGATGGCGTTCAGAGATCTCTGTTTTATCGTAGTGTTTCCTTGCGAGGCTGTTTTCCGCCAATGCAGCGGGTTGGGCGCCCAGACGCATGGTTCCGCCCTTTTGAGTGATATTCTTCTGTTCATCGAGCAGGCAAATAACGGGGTGGTCGGTATCTTTGTTGAATTCCGTTGAGTGGGCGTCGTCTAGCCCCGCGACATTACGAGCGAATTCGATGACGGCACACTGCATTCCGAGGCAGATGCCCAAGAATGGAACTTTGCGTTCTCGGGCCCAGCGGATAGCTTCGACTTTGCCTTCGATTCCTCGCTCTCCGAATCCGCCGGGTACGAGGACACCGTCAAATCCGGCCAGTAATCTCTCTGGGCCTTCGCGTTCTACCGCCTCGCTATGGATCCGTCCGACGCGGATTTGAACCTGATGGTGGATTCCGGCATGGTCGATCGCCTCGTAGATCGATTTGTACGCATCGCGATGTTCGGCATACTTGCCGACGACGGCGATACTTATTTCTCGCTTGGGGTTGTGAAGGCGATGTAGCAGGTCGCGCCAGTCGTCAAGCTCCAGACTGCCCGCGCTCAATCCCAGTTTTTTTACAATCAACTGATCAAGATTGTTCTCAACCAAACTCAGTGGGACCTCGTAGATGGAGAAGTCCTTGTCCTTTTCCTCAATGACCGCTTCAATTGGAACGTTGCAAAACAGTGCAATCTTCTCGCGATCTTCGCGGCAAATGTTTCGTTCGGTGCGGCAAATGAGAATGTCAGGCTGGATGCCGATCTGACGCATTTGGCCCACGGAATGTTGGGTCGGTTTTGTCTTTAACTCCGCAGCGGCTTTTAGGTAGGGGACGAGTGTAAGGTGGATAAACAGGCAGTTGTCTTTGCCGGTGTCCTGAGCAAATTGTCGGATCGCTTCGAGGAATGGTTGGCTCTCGATGTCGCCTACCGTTCCACCAATCTCCGTAATGACGACGTCGACTTTATCCTCACCTCGGACTTCGTCAGCCAGCTTGTGAATGCAGGCCTTGATCTCATTGGTGATATGAGGGATCACCTGAACGGTCTTGCCGAGGAACTCACCGCGCCGCTCTTTTTCAATGACGGAAAGGTAAATCTGGCCCGTCGTGTAGTTTGAATCTCGAGTCAGGGGGCTGTTGGTAAAACGCTCATAGTGACCGAGATCGAGGTCCGTCTCGCTGCCGTCATCCAGGACATACACTTCCCCATGTTGATAGGGGCTCATCGTGCCGGGATCGACATTGATGTACGGATCAAGCTTTTGCATGCGGACGCTCAATCCCCGCTGCTCGAGTAACATGCCGATCGACGCACTTGTCAGCCCTTTACCTAGAGAGCTAACGACTCCGCCAGTTACAAAAATGTGTTTCGCCATGTCCGAGCTATCCTTGATTCCGTGCCTAAGGAACAGAGCATTCCTGTCCTCTGCATTTTACCGCGTTTGGCCGGATCTTGAGAGGGGTTTAGGCCGCGGAAAGGCGTCTTGCCTCAGTATCATCCTGCGTGACGCTGTACAAAGGCCTGGTAATCTTCAGCCGTATCGATTCCCTGAACCGGATGGTCGGTAATGCCAACCTCAATTGTGCAGCCGGCACTCAGAAATCGCAGCTGTTCCAGTTTTTCGATCTCTTCGAGTGGGGAGCGAGGCAGTGACCCGAGTTGCAGGAGAAAATCGCGGCGATAGGCGTAGAGCCCCATATGCTGAAAGAAAACTGGCTCGGTGGATTCGTCGAGGAGTTGCCCGATTCCATCTCGAGGATGCGGAACGGCGCTGCGGCTGAAATACATCGCTCGACTGGATTGGTCCATTACGACTTTGACGCAGGATGGATCATTGAGTGTGCGTTCGGTGCGGATCGGAGTCGCCATAGTTGCCACGGACGAGTTGTGATTCGCTGCGAGCAGGTCAATGACTCGATCAATCGAAACTCCGTCGATTTCCGGTTCATCACCTTGGACGTTCACGAATATTTCGACGTCGGGAAAGTGGCAGGCGACTTCCGCGACACGGTCTGTTCCCGAAGCCGCGTTGGGGTCTGTCATCATGGCCTGCCCACCGAATCTGGCGACTTCGGCGGCGATTGAATCGTGATCTGTAGCGACAATGATTGACGACGGTCGCTTTGCTCGACAAGCCGCCATGTACGTATGCTCAATAAGAGTGCGCCCGGTCTCACGCAGCATCAACTTGCCAGGTAGTCGACTGGAGTCGAGTCTCGCTGGAATAACGATCATGCTCTTAGTCAAAGTCGTCACGAATTCAATTCCCCTTCTGGTTGGGTAAAAGGAAGCAGATTAACCAGATTTTGGCAATGCGAGGGTTTCAATTAGTCTAGTAGTTGGGGAAAAACGTTTGAGGAAAACTCATTCAGTTTACTTCAAGCTGTCGCGCATGAAGGTTTCGGCGCGTGTACGTTTTCCCAGATTCGGCGAGGTCGAGTGTCTCGTCCAGATTTGGCTAGGAGAGAGGTGAAATTCATGGCGCGTGCAATCTGTTTCTTCGTTGGCGTTTTGGCCGTTCTGTCGATTGCTCAAGATAGAGCGTCTGCCCAATTGCCTCTACGTGTTCAGCTTCTGAGCAATCTTCCGGGGAACCCTATTGGCGAAGAAATTAAGAAAATGGACATAATGGATCGGCCAAATCGAATCGGCCATTTTTATGGAAACACGGTACGGCGCCGAAGCACACGGTTCCCCGGCTCGTATGGAAACATGCCGTCGGCAACCCCTACCTATAGATACCAGCCGACGATGGTGACTCCGCAAGACACCGTTAATTTCAGACCAACAGTGCTGGACACCAACGGGCAGATGCGGGCTGTGGGAATGTCGCGACGGGAAACGAGAACCATCCAGATAGGGGTGCCGCAGCGCGGGACATTACAGCGGTAGCCATGATTTGAAGAATTCTCTGGGCTTGGCGGGGTTCGAACTTGAGTCGAATCCCGCTATTTTATTGCTTCTTGCCCAAGTGTGACGAACTGAATTGTCAGCCGTTTCGTACACAAAAAATACTCTCAGTTTTCCTACGCTCTCCAAGACACGTTCAATTTGTGTCGATACTTTGACGAGATGCTGCCTCTTTTTGCCATCAACGCTAAAATTATGGGCAGGCCATAAGCGAGTGACTTCAGGGCGACCGCGTCGAACTTATCGAAAGCAAAATCTATGTGCGGAATCGTTGGATATATTGGTTCGGGACATGCTACGGACTTTCTCCTTGAGGGTTTGCGGCGTTTAGAATACCGAGGTTATGACAGCGCAGGAATCGTTACTTTGCCGGCTCCTGGCCAAATGGAACTGACCAAGACCGTCGGTCGGATTGAGTCGCTGGCTGAAAAGCTTAACGAAACGCCGATGCGTGGAAACGTCGGAATCGGCCACACGAGATGGGCGACGCATGGTCCCGCGACTCAGGAGAATGCACATCCCCACCTTGGCGGTACGAGTGGTGTCTTGGCGATCGCTCACAACGGAGTGATTGAAAACTACGCGTCGTTGAAAGATATCCTGTTGGAGCGTGGGTACAAGTTCGATTCTGCAACGGATAGCGAGGTCATCGCTCACCTAATCGACTATTATGTGCTCCAGCATACGGAGCAGTATGCGGGTGATGATCCAGTCGTTCCGCTAGTTTCTGGAGTTCAGAAGGCGCTGACGAAACTTCGTGGAACTTATGGTTTGGCCATCTTGTTTCGCGATCAACCGGACGTCATGATCGCCGCGCGTTTGGGCAGTCCGTTGGTTGTGGGCATCGGCAATGGTGAGCATTTTGTCGCCAGCGACGGTTCACCGTTGGCTGGATTCACGGACAAGATCGTGTACTTGGCTGATCACCAATTGGCGATCGTCACTCCGAATACGTTGCGGGTTCTACATCGTGACGAGGGAAGCATCACGCACAATGTAGAGAAGCTGCAAGTCGAATCTGCCGACTTGGATCTTCATGGTTACGCTCACTTCATGTTGAAGGAAATCTTCGAACAACCCAAGTCGCTTGCTGATACGATGAGAGGTCGTTTGGATGAAGACAATGCAACGGCTGTTTTCGGCGGTCTCAACTTGACTGCGCAGCAACTGCGACAGGTGAATCGGATCATTCTGACGGCCTGTGGAACGAGTTGGCATGCCGCGCTTGTTGGCGAGTATCTGATTGAAGAGATGGCGCGTATTCCTGTCGAGGTTGAGTACGCAAGCGAGCTTCGATATCGTAATCCGCCGGTTGCCAACGATTCAATTCTTTTCGCCATAACTCAGAGTGGTGAAACTGCAGATACGCTGGCTGCACTCCGTGAACTGAAACGGAAAGGCCATCCTACTCTCGCGATCTGTAACGTTGTCGGTAGCACTATCGCCCAAGAGGCTGACGGGGGGATCTATCTGCACGCTGGGCAGGAGATCGGTGTAGCGTCCACGAAAGCGTACACGTCGCAACTGCTTGTGCTCACGATGTTGGCTCTTTACTTTGGGCGATTGCAGCACCTGAGCTACGAAGAAGGACGCCGGATTATCGACGCCTTGCATCGGCTGCCAGAGTTGATGGAGAAAGCGCTGCTGACGAACGATGAGGTGCGTCGGATTGCTGGCAAGTATTGCCACGAGAACAATTTTCTCTATCTAGGTCGTCAACTGAACTTCCCAACGGCTCTGGAAGGCGCACTCAAACTCAAGGAAATTAGCTACATCCACGCTGAAGGTTATCCGGCCGCGGAGATGAAGCACGGACCGATCGCTTTGGTAGATGAGAATACGCCAAGCGTATTTCTTATTCCCAAGGACTTTGTCTACGACAAAGTTATGGCGAATATCGAAGAAGTCAAAGCTCGTGGTGGGCCGGTCATTGCTGTTGTCGAGGAAGGGGATACGCAAGTCGAGCGAATTGCGGATGAAGTCATCTTCGTGCCGCCGTCCGAGAACTTCCTTCAGCCGTTTGTCTCGATCATTCCACTGCAACTTCTGTCGTATCACATTGCCGTGCTACGTGGGTGTGATGTTGACAAGCCTCGTAACTTGGCAAAAAGTGTCACCGTGGAGTAAGCCCAGTTGGCACCTTGTCGACCAGCAAGGTGGATTTTACCTGGGAGGGGCGTGCTGGTTGAGGAATCCGACGATCTCTGAGGTGTACTTCGAGGGATCGTAGTTTGCCAGATCTTCGTGCGTAGCACCTGCGAACTCAACCAGTTGTTTAGGGTGGCTGGCTGCCTTATGCATCCGTCGAGATTCTGAAATCGTCGTGTGTCGGTCGTTGCTGCCGGCAGCTATGAGGACTGGACAGTTGGCTTGTTCAAGGCGATCGATGGGGCGGAGTTGCGAAGGATTAATCCCAAGCCTTGGTTTTAGTTGCCAGAGAAGCAGTGGGGCCATCCAGCGACCTGACGACCCTAGTCGTAATTCCAGCCGATTCTTTATCGCTTCTTCAATGGTTGGATAGACGGATTCGAGGACAAGTGCGTCGATTTCAAGCGGAGAGCCAAGCAAAGCTGCGGCTCCTCCAAGGGACCAGCCAATCACGCCAATCCGGTCACCCGGCTTGCGGCGGCGAATGAATGTAAGGGCTGTATGAACGTTGCTTTTCTCAAGATGCCCTAAGGTGATATGTTGCCCGAAACTTTCGCCGTGTGCCTGGAGGTCAATCATCAATCAGGATTGCGTATCCATGGTTGATGAGCAACTCAGCTCGTGTCGTCATTGACCTTCGGTCGGCGCGAATCGGATGAAGTAAGAGAACTGTGGCACGAGCGCCGGGGGTATCAATGAACCAGCCCGATAACTGTCTTCCTGATTGGGCATCCTGAATGCTGACGGTTTCGGCCATCGGAAGGCATTTTGGAGGATCCCCGACGGAGCGATTTGCGGGTGCAGTAAGGTGCCCACCAAGAATCCACGACGCGACAACGGTTGCTACGGAGGCAATTGCGACAAATCGTCGAAGCCAGCGACGGTAGGGAAATGAGGGTGGCCGCATAGGGATTGTACGTGCAAGGCCCTTTTCAGTTCGGTGTCGCGCATGAAAAAAGCGGCGTGGCTAAGCCACACCGCTCGTTGCTTATCGTGAACTTTGGGGCTCGCGATTAACGACGACGTCGGAACATCATCATTGCGAGGACACCAACCATGCTCAGGATGCCAGTCGAAGGTTCTGGCACTTTGCTGACTTCCCAGAACAGTTGAATGCGAGCAAGGTCGAAGCCAGCGATATCTGCTCCGTTTAGTCCAATGACACCAACGCCTTGGACGCCTGCAGCGGTGCTTGCGTCTACGGTCAGTGGCGTGAACGTACCGTAGGAAGTTCCGTCACTTGCGAAAGCCGAGAATCCGGTTGCTTCAAGGTTGAATGGCGACAGATCAATAAGGTCGTCGCCGCCGCTGGCACCCGCGCTGTTTGAGGCAACGTCAACACGCCATTCGGTCCATGGTCCGTTGGGTCCAGTAACGCCTGCAGCAACCCAAGGGGTTGGATTGCCGTTCGCGTCGACCGAGGTAATTTCGACTTGGATCAAGTCCAGACCATTGGGGCCAGCTGCAGGGGTGAATGATTCTTCAACGATGAACGTGTCACCCGCGTTGCCGAAGACGTTTACGCCGCCAGATTCAGCCAATCCGTCAAACGTGACTCCAACGACTCCTAAGTCATTTGCGAAGCCGGCACCTGTCGCAGGGATGCCGCCCGATTGCAGTAGAGGTGCAACTGTGTACGTGTCGCCTGTTGGGTCAGCTTCCGAAGTCGACGAAATGCCGAAAATACTGTCGGTAAGAGCTGGGCCGAAATTGTTCAGGGGCGTTGGCTTAATCCAAGGCTGCTGACCGACGGACGTCGATACAAGTCCAAGTACAACGAACAGACTGATAAGTTTCTTCATCACTAGTTCTTTCTCAAGTAATAAAAGGTGTGGATGTGTTTTTTGAAAAACGATCGCTTACTTACCGACTCCAGCGGCGAGCTGCGAAATCCAGATTTGGCACGGCAAACTCTGGTAAATACAGTCTAATTGCATCTTTGCCCCAGATTGTGTGGTTCAACACAACATCTTGATGCGAAATTTGTTGAGACAAGTTTTCAGTTAACATCTCATTGGCATCCTCCGGCGTGACAACGAGCCTCGATGAGACGCGTAGACAGCGAAAGGTGATCAGCCAATTGAAAACTGTAGAGAAAGCTGCGGAGTCGACTTGATCTGTCGATGCAGCGAGGAAAGCATAGAGCAGCGGCCATTCCAAAGAACCTAAGAGTAGGCGTCTGGAAATTGCGGACGTTTCGGAGCGATAATATCAAACTCAACGAGGTCATTGGCGGCGGCTCTTGTTAACTAGCGTTCCTTTCAAAGTGTTACTGTGGCCGATTGTAGAATCGAGTTGGCATCATGGCAACTAATTGGCGGAATTTTTTGCGGACATTTCAATTCTTATCGCGACTTGTTTTTGTTGAAACCTAGCGATTTCACTTGAATCGCATTTGCTGCTTGTTTTTGAGCGTTTTGACGTAAACAAAAGGGAAAGTTGAGAGATTTATGGAGCTGATGTCTGTTGCTTGTCCCCATTGCCATTCGGCCATTCAGGTGGAATCTGCGAATGTGGGAATTGAGGCGAGCTGCCCGATTTGTAGTGGCGGATTCATTGTGCCTCGTTTCAAGCAAACGGAGACGGTTCGTCACCAATTTGCCTGCCCGCATTGCGCTGTCGCTTTTCAAGTTGCCGATGCTTCCCTAGGGCAAGTTGTGCAATGCCCTGGTTGCAGAGAGGGAGTAACACTTCCAACGGAACTAGCAGCAGGCAATGGCCTTCAAGGCATTTCGATGGATCCTCAGCCGCCCGTGGTTGGCGACCGCCGAGGCTCCACCGAGCCTGCTAAAAAGCCTGCTACAGAGCCTGCTACAGAGCGAAGCGAGAGTCTTCTAAAGGAAACGA
>CAYYHV010000090.1:7576-20077 GCA_964471695.1 uncultured Pirellulaceae bacterium | reverse complement strand
AGCTATAGCCGGCCAAGTTGATGGAGATGGCGTTCGGGTTGCGAATCTCAATCCAATCGGGAGTCGCGGTATCGCCACGAAAAGCCGTAGAGCTGTCCAGGCGGATTCGCGTTTCGAGAATGTCGGAGTCTCCGCCGCCAATCTCGTTGATCAGCAGTGGCGCAATGGACCCCGTCGAAAAAGAGATCGTTGTCGGTGCCCAGGCAATCCCTGACAGGTTCTGGGCGCTGGTTCGATAAAAATATTGCGTATTCGGATCCAGTCCCTCAAGTAACGTGCTGAAGGACGCCGGTCGCTCGCCAATATTGATGACGTTGTCCCATCCGAATGGATTGGTACCCGCGTCCGTTGTGCCATAGTAGACTCGCACCGTAGGGGTATCACCACCGGTACTTAGAATCTGGCCATTGGCGATAGCTGTAAACGCGCTGACTTGGGTTGCTGCGGTGTTCACGATCGAAGCGAGTGCTGCTGAATCTGTCGTAAAGCTGCTTGTTGACGAAGCCCAATCACTACCAGCAATATTCGTGGCACGTGCGCGAAAGAAATAAGTTGTCTGCGGATCCAATCCCGTCAGCGTCTGGGTAGTATCGCCGACACCGACAGTTCCTCCGTCCAGGACGTTGTCCCAATTAGCAGGATCCGTGCCACCATCAGACTCTCCCCAGAATAACTCGAGTTGAGGATCATCAAACCCATTGGAGACCACGTCCGCGCCGATGGTGGCGGAAGTTGCCGCGACGCCATTAGCGTTAAGATTCTCGACTGTGGGGGATTCTGCGATGGAAAACGTGGAGTTGTAGGCTTCCGAGGGCTCGCCATCTGAAGACAGCACGGAACCGAGTGATAACTCTATGTTATGTGGTCCTGCCGGTAATGGGTCAGTGAGAAACCATTGGGCCGAATTTTGATTGACTGGAATGACGGCGACTGGAGCCACCCCGTCGATTGTCAAGTCATTTGCGTCGAGGCTGTTTCCATCAATATTCTGGCTGAAATTCAATTCGATGGTGCTCGGCGAAGTAACGACGACTTCGCCATCAGCCGGCGTCGAGCTATCAACGGCCAAGCCCCCAAATTCGACCAATCGTGACGCTGTCAGCCCATAGCCTTTACTGCCATTGGCAACTCCGCCCGAATCGACACTCGTGGGAATGGCGCCAGTGTATTGGGTTGTCGCGATTTCAAAGGTACCGTCCGCTCCGGGATCAATATCGGTCCAACGAGCCACGAAACCCTGACCGGGATTGTGATTGGCTCCTACCCAGATCGCGACCTGATTGGGATTGAGACCCGCAGTTACGACGCCTTCGCCGGAGCTGTGCAAGGGTGTGAAGGCATCGGCACCGTTGATCGTGACGAGGCTCCAGCGGTCGGTGTACGCGTCGTTACCCCGCAGCGCGGTGCCGGCAAAGTCATAATGTCGATTGGTGTTGAGGCTGGAGTACGTCAGACGATGAACGTCTGTGCCGCTGATCTCAAGGCTGGCTCCATTGCCGGCAGTGAAGTCAATAATGCCACCGAAGAGTGTATCGGCATCGGTGTTGCTGGATGGAAACTGAGACGAACCGGCGAGATTGACTCCCGTCTCTGTGACAGACAATTGTACTCCTGTCGTCTGCCCGGAAACGATGTCTAGAAGTTCGCCTGATGTCACACCACCGAGTGAGTAGTCGGTTGCGTTCACGTTTGTGAGCGGCCCAGCCAACTGGTCGTTAAACATGACTATGTCGTTTGCCAACAGAATGCGAGTCTCGAGAGCCTCGAGTCCCAGCCGTTTTTTTCTGTGTTTTTCCATTGACTCGCTTTCCGCGGCGACTTGTTAAAATGGGGTTTTTGATACGACAAATTCACGGCATCTTGCTGGGGCGATTCTCACAGTCGTAGTTTACACTGATAGAGCCAATTTTATCAGCGAATTCTCTTTGCGACTTTTGTCATACAAACTGTTGAATGTGTGCATTCGTAGTGTTATCTTTCATGCCAGAGAAGGGCGCCTTAAAGAAAAAAATTGATGTTATTCTTGGGCCACCGTTAGCGACTAAGGGTGGCCGTTCGGCAGTATTCCTGGAGGACTCCGATATGAGGAAGCTCGTTTTTTGCTTGGTCACCTTCTCAATGATGACCGTCACGGCTTGGGGGCAAGTCTTGCCCATCACTACGTTCAGTTACATGCAGACAGACAGTGTGACTGGGAGTGGCACAATTGTGGCGCCGCCTGTTAGCGATTTTGGTGGAGTCATGATCACATGGAGCGACACGGCTATGCCTCTTGCAAGCGTTCGCGATCCGGCGGCTGGTGGGTCCGCGGGAGGATTTGTTGGCACCTTCGACCAGATGAATGGTGCTCCCGGCACGGAAGGTTTAGATGTCGCCCTTTACTGGAATAATGGTGTTCCTGATACGCTAGGCATGCCAGATCCAATCAGCGTCGAGATACTTGGATCGGGCGATGACGGAAACGAGTACAAGATGGAGGTTCCTCTCGTATTCTGGAGTGACACTTCAAATAACGATACAAGCGGGCCGGGCAATTCTGTCGCGCCACGTGATCCTCGTGTGCCCGACGAGCATGTCGCCGGTTGGGGAACCAACGACTATCAATGGAGCCTTGATTACGCTTCGGTCGCAGGCGAGCTGGCTTTTCCCCGAACCGCTTTTTGGCTATCCCCGACTTGGGCCCTTCCTTTGGGTGGTCGCGAACAGCGCTATACGCAAAATGACAACGACGTTGCTACGCTTCAGCAGAATATGGATATGACGAGCGGTGCAGAGAAAGACGGGATCGACGGCGATGGCTTGGGTGCCAACAACGATGGCACTCGGGATCAATGCAATGTTCTGCCCGACGTTGATGACCCAGCAGACGGCTTCGGCGACTGTACGGCGGCAGTTGGATTACCCCTGGAGTTTGGTTTCGGTTGGCGTGATAGGGATTTTCTTGCCGATGGAGACAGTGTTTACGTCGATAATTTCGAAGTCAGAGGCTACCTTGGGTATGACGAATCTGGAATCAGCATCGTCGGCGGCGGTGGTGACCCTGACGGCGATTACAACGACGACGGCGCCTATGACTGTGCTGACATCGACGCTTTGGTTGGTGCTATCGTTGCTGGTACTGGTGATCCGCTACTTGATCTCACCGGTGATGGCATGCTGGATCAGAATGATATTGAAGCATGGCTGGCTGAGGCTGGTGCGAACAACCTGGCGAGTGGAAACCCATATCTGCCAGGGGATGCGACTCTTGATGGAGTCGTGGACGGATCCGATTTTGGAAGCTGGAATGCGCATAAGTTTACATCCACGGGCGCTTGGTGCCGGGCGGATTTCAATGCGGATGGCGTGACCGACGTTTCCGATTTCGGAATCTGGAACGGGAATAAGTTTACGTCTTCCGATGCGGCTGCAGTCCCTGAACCTCAGGGTCTGGCCATGCTTATTTTGGTAGGCGGAGCGATGGCACTGTTGCGACGGCGCACGCGATAATTGTAAGTTATTTGTGCCGGAGACGAAGATTCAGGGAGCTCTGAAATTGGAGCTTCCTGTTGGTTGTTCGTTGAAGGAATACCACTTCGTGATTGGGCAAGGTCACGATGACTAGTTTGGAGATTTCATAGATGTATCATTTGTCGCCCAAACGCAGGACCGGTTTTACCCTGGTGGAATTGCTGGTCGTCATCGCCATCATTGGAATTCTTGTTGCGTTGTTATTACCAGCGGTTCAGCAAGCACGCGAAGCTGCTCGTCGAATTCAGTGTGCAAATAATCTGAAGCAAATCGGATTAGCGGTGCTGAATTACGAATCATCGAACAAAACGCTACCGGCGGGAAGCACGTCGGCATCGGTCAATATTAGCGGGCCGTACTTTTCGACCTGGTCGGTGGATATTCTTCCGTTTATGGAAGAGCAAGCCATTTATGACATTTGGGATCCAACGGCTGCACTCGGAGATCGTCGGAGCGTTCGGAACACCCAGTTACGTGAGACGTTCATGAAAGCTTACGTCTGTCCTTCCGATATCAAAACGGATCTGCTCGAGCGACCCGAATCGGGTCCAGGGAGCAGTATCAACTGGGCTCCTGGTTCTTACCGAGCGATGTCGGGGCATTCTCTCGGAGATCACGGCGATCGCTATTGGGATAATCCCCTGATTGCCAAGCGTCAGCATTGGCGTCGTGACACCATCCTCCGAGAAGAATGGCAAGGCGCGATGCATGTCGTGAATACCGAACCGGGGGATGACGTCAAGCTCGGCAGAGTCCAACTTCGTAAAGTCAAAGATGGAACCACCAAGACCGCTTTGGTTGGTGAATATCACACGCTAACGCAGAACCGTCGCCGAACATTCTGGGCCTATGCTTATACGTCGTACAACCAATCCAGCGCTTTCTTTGAGAGTCGGGTTTTGATTCCCGATTATGAGAAGTGCCAGTCGATTGGCGGTGGTGGTGCTCACACGTGCAAACGTGGCTGGGGTAGCTTCCATGGACTCGTACAGTTCGTATTTGTGGATGGTTCCGTTCGTCCCGTGTCTCAGGGTATTGACATGGATTTGTTTGTGGCGTCGGGGACGATTCGCAATGGCGAAGTCAGTTCCATCGTCGACTAGGAAGTTGAATAGGATTCGAAATTGAAACGAAAAATGCGAATAGCCGCGTTGGGTGCGCTGCTATTGATTCTGAGTGGTTGCAACTCGAGTCCCTACGAGCTGGCTCCCGTGAGTGGGAAGATCACGTTCGAAGGGGCTCCGCTGGCCGGCGGGATTATCAACATGCAACCCATTGCCGTCGGCGACAGCAAGACCGTTGGTCCCGGATCGACTGCGAAATGTGACAATGAGGGGCGATTCGTTCTGAAGACCCTGAATGATGATGACGGTGCCATCGTTGGCGAACATCGCGTTCGCATTTATTCATTTTCAGCCGAAACAGCCGGCAATTCCGACACAGATACTGGACGCGTGGAGAAGATTCCTCACAAGTTCAACTATCAATCGAAGTTGACGTTTACCGTGCCATCCGGTGGTACGGATGCAGCCAATTTTGATCTGACGGCGAAATAGCCACGAGCTAAGAAGTCTTGACCACAGGGCAGGCGGCACCTGCTGGTCGAGTCCGAATTAAATCAACGAAGGCTCCGAATCGGCGAGCCTAGCGGGCGGCATCCAGGCATCCACGGTGCGGCTTTCGTTGAGATCGTTGGCTGTAAGCCGAATTAAAAACCGTCGTCGCCAAAGATATCTTCGTCGTCGCCTCCGAAGATATCCTCTTCCTCACCGTCGTCGCCCATGTCGTCTGCGGCGTCATCACCAAAGATGTCGTCGCCCGCGTCTCCTTCTTCATCCGCGTTGTCGCCGAAAATGTCGGCTTCATCATCCATGGATGACTCTTCCCCAAAGATATCGCCTTCATCATCGGCTGCAGTGTCTTCGTCTTTTGGCTTGGCAGATGTCGTCTTGGGCTTTTTGGGTTTAATGCCCGCTGCGGATTCAGCTTCCGCCAGCAATTCTTCTTTCGTCATTGGCGTAATGTGAATAGTGGGCCATTCCATACCTTGAGGTCGCAGGCAGATCACGCGGCCGGTTTTGGTTGCCACGTAGACTCGGTCAGAATACGGATTCGTAGAATATTTGTCTGCATTTGACGTCCGAACCGAAGCCATGCGAGACCCTGAAGCGAGGTCGACAATCACAATATCACTGCGTGAGCCTCGGCATACCAGTCGATCTTTCCCGACGGATAGTACCTGAGAAATGCCACCTGTTTCCCAAGTCTGCAGTCCAGATTCAGCGTTGACCGACATCAAAATTCCGTTTTCAGTCACGATGTAGGCTTGTCCAGCGACAGTGACTGGTGCGTGAGCAATCGGCCCACCAGCGGAATACTGCCACAGCATCCGCCCTGATTTTTCATCGACGCAGAAAAGGTAACCGCCTTGTGAGGCGGCGAACAAACGGTTGGGAGCCAGGTAGGATGAGTGTTCAATGATTGGGGAACCCGCTTCCATACGAAAGCGGACTTTGTTCTTGTCCGCATCAACAACGTAGAGCAAGCCTCGTCCTGTTGGCCAGCTAATGGATTTTGGTGTTGCTACCGGTTTGAAGCGAGTGTCGCCAGATGCTGAGAAACGAATGGGTGGACGGCGTCGTTCTTTTTCGGCTAGCCGATAGGCTTCGATGGCGCTGCCCATCAGCGGGACAAAGACATGATCGTCTGTGATCGCCAAACCCGCTCCGGGGGCTCCGGAGAGTCCTCGCTGGAAGAGAAGCTTGCCATCACTTAAGTCTACAACGTACAAGGTAGAGCCATTGACGGCAGCCACGTATTTATCGTTGGCTGCGACTGGAACGTTGGGGTATCTCGGATTGCCCGTTGGGAACTTCCAACGTTGAGCGCCGGTTTCTCCATCGATGGCGTAAAGCAGTCCACGATTGGATTGGACGTAAGCCATGACTTTGGGAGTTTCATGGGTAACGACTTCCGCCTTGATATTTCGGGTGGCGAGGACTCGCATTTCCACGTCGGCTGCGGCAGCCGCGCCGGCTTCGCCCAATCGGTTTCCAACTCGGTCAAGCTGATCGGCGGTGAAAAGTTTGCTTCCGCCGGGATATACGACTTCGAAAGCTTTGTTCGATTGGCGTCGGCTGGGATGGATTGTGATCTGAGCCATTCCGTTTTGGCCGCGTCCTGTCTCTACCTGGGCTTGCCAGATTCGCTCTAAGCCTACGGTATTCCAGTCGGTATACGTCGCATCTGGTGCAAAGCGTTCTGCGAATGTGTCGGCTGGCGACATCAAAAGCAGAGCCGGAATTAGTGCGAGGATGTAGCGGTAGGAAGGATTCGACGCTGGCATGATTCACCAAGAAAGTTGGGTGAGGGGCGGAAACGCGGCTATTTACTAAATCCCATGATAATCGAGGAAGCTTCGATTTGAGGAGAAATTGCCGTTTGCGGGGGTATTTTCCGGGTACCGGCCGGATGGCCTGTGCCGGAAGTGCATGCGGCGATTTGCTCCACCTAGACCAACAATGAGGGCATTTTTTAAGATGGTGGGCTGTACACCCATCGCTGGGGCGTCCGCCATCGTGAATTGGCTGGGCGAAGAGTGCAGCGCCATTTAAAGCGAAAGTGTGTCATGCAACTGCATTTGGATTCAGATAGCCAAGCCACGCTGGAGCAAATTGTCGGCTATTTGAATTTCTCCTCAGGTGCGACGGACTCCCAATTTCTACAAGGGCTGGATCAGGTTTACATCTGGTTGGACGTAGCATCCGAGCCGAGTGACGAGCCCCTTTGGCGGCTGGCCATTGGGTTATTGGAAGACAAGCTTGCCAGCCTCGCGAAATCGAATCCAACGTTTGAGAATCCTGAGCAGGCTCAGCAGGTACTTTCTCTGGTTCGCGATCAAGTCATTCCGGGCTATCTGGTATTTCATCGCGACTTGTTATTTCATCAGAGCGAGTCGGCACTGTTCGGGCCCTTTATGCTGGGTCGCATTTTTGAAGCCGCCTTGCGGCAACCGCAACCGTGGGACGATGCGGCTCGAGTCGCCGACCGGGTGATCTCGGAACTCAATAGTTTTATCGGGCATCGTCCGGTTCCGAGTCTGGAGACACAGAAGATTGAGCCGCGGCCGAAAGAATGGGTCTGTCCGATTCCGTTGTACATTCATGGTGCAGGTGTTAGCCACGGCCCGTATCAGGAGCTTTTTACGATCGCGATTGATCTGCTCCGAAACACGGACGAAGATTTATTGCGTGAATCACATTTCGACCCGGAGGTGATGGAAGAGCTGGCGATAGATCCCAGGTCCTACGATTTTGATCATCCGGCGAATCGTCGTCCTAACTACCACTTTGGCGAATGGGACCCGCATCGGATTGATAATAGCGGCAACTATCGTCGCTTCATTGTCCGCGAAGTCAACCTGCGAGCCTTGATGGCGCGTGTTGAAGAGACGGGGAATGCGGAATTGTCGCGAGACGAGTTACTCTATGAAGCCGCGGCTGTACTCGCCGGTACGATTCTCATGGCCGCAGGGATCAGCGGCGGTGGCCCTGAGGCGCATGACTCGAATACCACCTTGCTGACATTGATTACGCAAATTGCCGGCTATCGCGATGAATTCTACGAACGACTGGTTGCGAGAATGGAAGGCGAGCATTGTGAGCGACTGACCGCCGAAATCCAGCGACTGCGGCAGCCATTTGGTGGCGCTCGGCAATCGCTGAATACGCATTTGTCTCGACAACGTGCAGCGCAGTTGGAACGTGTGAAGCTGGCCAAGGTCTTTGCGCGAATGGGATTTGTTGAAGCCGCACAGAAGCAGGTGGATGAAGTCAAAGTCGCTTCGGCTCGTATGAGATGCCGTATCGATTGTGCAATAACGGCTGGACGCCAAGCCATACGTCGCCACGATCGGAATAAGGCGTTTCAGCAACTCGACCGAATCACCGACGTGCTCCATCGTGGCATTGAATGCGGGGCGATTGTTGATCCGTGGAATATTCTCGGATTCGATGGTAACTACAGTCTTTTTCCTGCGCTCGAGAATAGCGTTCGCGATGTTCGCATTGATGAACTCGTCGCCATGATGGATCAGGTCTTCGATCTCTTTGCTCGCGTCTGGAGTGAAGCCGCGGCGATGGATGATCAGGAGATGGCGACTAAGATAGAACGCCGCTACGAGGAAACAGCCAACTGGTGGAATCGTTTTGCGGCCCACGAAGTATCTTCGGTAGGTGGTTCGTCGTCGCTGTTGGAGTATGAGGCGGCTCGACAGGTTGCCGAGGCGCTGAACAAGTGGCATCGTGGCGGAGCCGCGACGGGGGATGTGCGTTTCTGGGCGCCGTACGTCGAAAACTTTGATTCGCCAAAAGCCTATGCGCTGGTTATCGAAACACTTCTGAACAAGAACGACTTTATATCATCCATGTCGTTGCTGGTTCACTGGCTCAGCCAGGCGCCGCATGTCCCGCTTGAGATGGGGCAGATATCTTTTCATGCCATTGCGGTTCGCTGGGTCCGTTCCGTCGTGAGGCTTGGATTCGGTGCGCACGTTGAAGGTGAGCCGGCGGCCGATCGGCTGTTAGAAGTTGCTGAGGCTTGGAAGCTGTTGCGGCGTTTCTTCGACTTTCTTGAACCCAACGCCGAAGAGTACTGGGAAATCCCCGCTTTCCGGTTGTCTACGCGACAAGAAAAATCGAATTCCGAGGAGCCGACGAACGAGGAAGATGGTGGCGACGATTTGTTTCGAGCGGCGTACGAAGACGTCGTTTTTCAGGATAGCACGAACGACGGCGTCGATGGTTTTGTCTTTGACACCGGTCCGCAAACCAACGAAGAATTGGAACGCGAATCGGAACGCATCGTCGATCGACTGGCGTTTCTCGATGGGCTTGCGAAGCTTTGGTCAGCCGCTAGTGTGGCCATTGGCACGTCCAATGGGGCTTTGAAAGATGAGCCGACCGTCGAGTCGCTTCAGCAATGGCATCGTCGTGCAACGCACAATCGAGAACAGTTGTTTAGCTTGCTGGACGAGATCGGGCAGGAGTCGATACCTCGTCCCGCGGGAAACCATGAGTCGATGGTGGATTACGATCGACATCGGCTGGTCAAAGAGACGTTGATGGAGCAGATTATTGCGACCATCGTCGAGACTTCCCAAGCTGAGCGCATGCTTTTGGCGGCTGTACTGGCTCAATCCGATGGAGGTTATGACGAGAGTCAGACCGAAGAGCCGTCTGATACCGAAACTTCGTTTCTGGTTGCCAGTCAAGCCGAGATCGCCGAGGAGATACAGCAAGCCGCCGGCTTATTGGCTGCGGCGTTTCGTCGTGATCGTCAAACGGCTGCCGATATTTGCGACGTACTGTTGGAAGATTTGCCCGATCGTGAGATTCTTTACGTTCCGCTATCAAAGTCCGGGTCGGCTCACGCGATTGCAATGGTGCGCATCCGACAACGGATTATTGAGAACTTGCTGGTCGCCCTGCCAAGGATGGGATTGCTTGCGCATACTCAGGACCTGATTGATACGGCGCGTGAAATGGAATTCAACGTACCGCCGGGACAAGGAGCTGTGACCCAGTTCGACGAACTATTCGATGTGGGATTTCGGGAGCTGGTCAATTGTCTGGTGCGTACGACGGCAGGCCTGGAGGAGGAACGTGACAGCGATGCGACGCTGATTTCGTGTCTGGAGCAACTCAACGAATCGGTTCTTCAGAGCTGGTTGGAACACAGTAGGACGCTTAGGCTTTCGGTGCTTGAACGGGTACGACGCACCGAGCCTTGGGATGAACTCGTCGATTTCATCAAGAGCTACGGTAGCGACTTGTTTACGCAGCGGTTCCTGGGGTTAGGAAATATTCGAGCCATTTTGCATTGTGGTGTCGACAATTGGCTCACGCAGATTGAAGAATCAGGCGTCGAAGCCCCGTTCCGTTTGATGGAGGCTCTGGATGACGAGTATCCGAGAACCAAGGCGGCTGACAATCTGACACTGATTCTGGAAGCAATCGTGGAGAATTTCCACGAGTACCGGGACTACAACAGCACGACGACTCAGTCAGATCATGGCGAAATGCTCTACATGTTGCTGGATTTTCTGCGGTTACAGTCGGCTTATGACCGGGTCGCGTGGAACCTGAAACCCGTTGTTATTTCTCATGAGATTCTGGTGCGTCGTCGTCGAAACGAAGCGGCTCAATTGTGGCGTCGTGCGTTGACGGATCGAGTCGGTGAAGAGGCAGATCGTTACCTGAATCGGCTGGCCAAGCTCCAGTCGAAGTACGCGATGCGTATGGCATCCGTCGCCGATCGCATCGGGGAAAAATTTCTTCGACCGATGACGATCGACCGCATGCGTGCCCTCGTGCAACCCGCGATCGAACAGCTTGCCGAGAATCCGGACGATGTTTCGCATTATTCGTTTGAGATTTTGGAGTACGAAACGGATAACTTGATGCGAGAACCAGCAGGTTCCGGTTTGGACGTGCCGCAATGGTTAGTCGCGCTTGAAGACGAAGTGGAGCGACTGAAGCCGTGGAGCACGACGAGCTGGCAGCTCATCAATAACGACTTGCTGATGGCGCCATACGAGTTGGATTTGGAAGAATTGCAACAGCAACTCGACGAGCTTCGGCCCAGCTGAGAATCTCCCACAAACAAAAAGACGCCGACGAATTTCGCCGGCGTCGTTTCTTTGATGACATGATCGCGTGGTACGTTCTACCTTCGTCGGTAAACCGCAGCGAGCGATAACCCGATCAGGGCCGCCCAGAGGCTGCCTGGTTCTGGAACATTCTTGATTCCGATGTCGCCAAAAATGGAACTGCCCGGAGCATTGTCAAAAACGATTGCGGCTTCGAAAGTGCCAAAATCATCGAGCGTGAGACCTGTATCGTAGGTAACCAACGGAAAACAATCCTGGGGTGCCGAGAGCCCCGGAGTGCCTAGGATTTGTAATCGACCGTTGAAGACTTGATTGGTCCAAAGGGTACCATTGATGAACCCATCCAGATTCACCACAACCGGTGTTTGCGACGATTCGATAGAGAACGCAACCAGTTGGTAGTCACGGGCTGGGTCGATGGGTGCCGTCAGATACAACATTCCATCCGTGGGATCATAGTCCAACGAAATGTCCGGTTGGGCGAACGATTGGGTTGAAGTGAGTACACTGAAGGCGAGGCAAACAAGGAAAATAGAACGAGACATGTGCAGCTCCTGCTTTAGATGAGAGTCGTGATTCGAGGCAGTCAGCGTGAGGACCGCAACGTATCAAGTTGGCCAAATCCGGTCAAAGGAATCTTGCTTGGCTGCTTATTCAGGCGAAACACCTGGTTATGTCGCAGGTCTTTGAATGACGTGGCTTAGGACAGTTTTGCTGCGTGAGTCAGCGTTTTCCCCATCGAAACAGACCACAGTGAATCGCCAGGCATCCTGATTCTCGGTGACACCAGCGATGACATCGACTCGTACCGAAGCCGCTGGTTTCAGCCTGCGTCGTTCCAGGCCCGTTCCACAAATCCCAACACGTAGCGGAATCCACGAATCGTTGATGAAGTAGACCACGTCGCCAAGAGCCGTCGTTTCCGAATAGCCTTCGAACCAAATGTCGTTGTCACCAGTGTTGGTAAGCGTGATGAGTGGAGCATGGTGCGGCGATTCCTGAGAGACTGAAATCTCGGCACTGATCTCTCGCGGTTGAAAGCGTGAGGATACTATCGCCACGGCAAAAATCAGGCCAAGGATGGCTTTGATACTAAATCGCATACGGGACATGGAAGTGATCCTTAATCATTGTTGCCCATCCCTTTGATGCCGCGACGTTCTTGAGAGTTCCTCAAGAAGGTTCGCAGGCAGATCACAAACTCCGCCATTCGGGTTGGGACTTTGAACCAAAAAAAGTTCAAGTCGAAACGTCGGGTTAGAGGGGCTCGAAACGGATGGTAAACGCAAACGATGAGGTAATCTATGGTAGACGCGAAGCGT
>CAYYHV010000090.1:3644-7566 GCA_964471695.1 uncultured Pirellulaceae bacterium | reverse complement strand
TTTACGCTCGCGAATTCCACGGCCCTCACCAGCACTAACTTGATGAACGACGTTTCAACCAAGAAAGCGCAGCGCGAGTTTACCGTCCAGCGGGACGAAGCCGGGGTTCCCCATATCAACGCAGACACGTGGCTGGATGCGCTCTATGGCTTGGGGTACATGCATGCCACCGACCGTGGCACACAGCTGTTGTTTTCCCGTGTTGTTGCTGCCGGGGAAGCAGCGGGACGCATTGCCAATAAAACCGAGTTATTGGAAACCGACCGATTCTTTCGACGAGTCGGATTGCATTTGGGGTTGGATGAAGAAGCCGCCAAGCTCGACGAGGAGACGGCTCGGCAGGTTCTTGTCTATTGTACTGGCGTCAATGACGGCATTGGAGCGAAATTTCGTTCGTTGCCGATGTGGGCGACAGGATTCCAGCCGCAACGATGGGATACGGCTGCTGTGATACTCGTCGGGCGGTTGTTGAGTTTCGGTGGATTGGCCGTCAGTCAGCTACAGAACGAGCGACTGCTCATTGAGCTGATCCATGCGGGTGCCAACGAGGCGGCGCTGTACGAGTTGTTGGGGTCGCGATTAGACAATGTCGACTTTGATTTGCTGCGCAAAGTCCGCATGGCGAATAACTTGTCAGATGACGCACTGCAGGTTCTTGTCGACTTGCCCCGTCTGGCTGGTAGCAATGCGTGGGCGGTGTCGCCTGGTAAGAGCGCAACGGGCGGAGCGATGTTGGCTTCGGACCCGCATCTCGAGATCAATCGCTTGCCGGCAATCTGGTACGAAGCCGTATTGAAGTGGGATGACCACCAATACGTAATGGGCGCGACGCTTCCCGGTGTGCCATTGTTCTCCGTGGCGCGAACGCCAGCTTTGAGCTGGGGTGTAACTTACATGAAGGGCGACACCATCGACTTTTTCGTCGAGGATTGCCGACCAGGTGGGGACTCGGGTTGGCAGTATCGCCGCAATGATGAATGGCACGATTTCGATTTGCGCGAAGAAGCGATTGACGTCAAAGGCGAGGAAGAGCCGTCGCTACTGCCAGTGTACGAGAATTCCGTCGGCACGATTGATACGGACCTCGCCGAGCACGAAGCGGGTTACTTTCTTTCCAGCGCCTGGGTGGGGCGACACGTCAGTTCCGGGAAGGCCATTGCCACGTGGTTGGATTTGGTCAAAGCCGAAAGCGTGACGGCGGCGATGGATGTCGTTGCGGAATGTACCCAACCGACGTTGTGTTTTGTCATGGCCGATTCAGAAGGTCACATTGGGATGCAGGGATGCGGCTCCTTTCCCAAACGATCATCACCGACTGCGGGGTTGGCTCCTTTGGCTGCTTGGGAGCCCGAGAATCACTGGCAAGGTTGGCTGTCTCGAGACCATTTGCCCAGCGTATATGATCCGCCCGAAGGCTTTGTCGCCACGGCCAATGAGGAACAAAATAAGCCTGGGCAGCCTATGTTGGTTACGCAGCCGTGTCACGACTATCGTTTACGAAGAATTCGAGAACGATTGAGCGAATTGTCAGTCGTAACGGTCGACGACATGAAGGCGCTGCAGTATGACGTCGTCAGTCTTCAGGCTCGTGATCTATTGGAAATGGTATTGCCCCATCTGCCGGACAGTAATCTCAAGACGATGTTGTCAGAATGGGATCATACATTCTCAATCGACTCGACAATGGCCCCAGTATTCATGAATCTGTACCGGAACTTGATCGTCGAAGTCTTCGGGAATGATCGCGGTATCGGCTGGCGTCGGATGTTGTACCTGTGCTCGCGGGCTGGCTTCTCCGGTATGATATTGACGGCTGCAGATCGTTTGTTGACTCACGATGAATCGTGGTGGTGGCATGGCCGCGACAAGGGTGAGTTAGTCCGCAGTGCGGCGGAAAAAGTAACTGTCGATTCGACTCGTACCTGGGCGGACGTTAATTTTTTCCACTTTGTGAATCGCTTCGTGGGTGGACGAGTTGGCAGGTTGCTGGGATATGACAGCCGCCGTCAACCGATGCCGGGGTGCCACGCGACACCATTCCAGGGGCACGTGTTTCATACGGCGACACGGGAATCGACTTTTGCACCGTCGTATCATTTTGTTACGGACATGAATACGAATGAAGCCTGGACGAATATTCCAGGCGGTCCCAGCGAGAGTCGTTTTTCCAAGTACTATCGCAGTGACGTTCCGCTTTGGGTGGACGGTGAGTACAAAAAGTTAGCAGTCTAGTCGGATGTCGACGGGATGGGCTTTCTAACCGCCGAGTGCGGACATCAACATCAAACCGCCCAGTCCCAGTAGTACAAGTATCACCAGTGCGATTGCCCAGTTCAGCCAACTGCGTTCAAGGTTTGCGGCGCGCGCCTCATCCTCTATTTCACGCCGACGCTGATACTCGACGGAGTCTTTTTCGAGTAGCTGAAACTGGGCGTTGCAGGTTGGGCACATGGCAAATTGATCCAGCATCTCGCGAGGCGTCTCAAGCTCATGACCGTTCGGGCATGCGATATGGAACAATTCGGGGGCTGATTGGACCTCGACTTTGCCAGCGCTGTCGGTTTCAATCTGTGGGGCATCCGTTTGGATGTGAGGCAGCTCTGGTGGCGTCACCGGCGGCGTCGTTAGATTAGGGAGAATAGAACTCGCCGTGTTGGGGACGTTCGGATCGATAGGAATCGCTTCCGGCGGCGGTTGGGGAATGAGCATCATTGTGCCGCAAGCCGGGCATTGCGATTGTTGCCCGACATGTTGAGGTTCGGCTTGAAGCAAGTGTCCTTGGGGACAGGTGAATTGAAACGCCATGATTCTCTTTGTCGACTGTTTACGATACAGATTGATGGTAGCAAAAATCGAACAAACACTGCCATTCGGTTCGTGCAATTTGCTGACATCCGTCGACGAGATCGTCGTCTCCCCTGATGGCTTGGCGACAAAGATCCACAAATCCGGCTGCATCCCAGTGGGTGTTGTTGACGAACTGCGAAATCGCAGAATGTGACGACGTGGCCAACGTTTCGCTCAACTGGCCCTGGATATTTTCAAAAGCAGGGTGGTCCCCCGCATTTCGAAACCAGTACTTTGCGTTAGAGAAATCGCCCTCGCGCCGGTGCATAATGCCGTGCCAGTAGCTGCCACTGGTCGTGTGAATATCCTGACTGAGGGTATGCGATTCATCGAGAAAATCGTGGTGTAGCCAGATGCCGGAGATGCAACATTTGGCCATTTCCCGGTCGATGACTTGGCGTGGTTCGAAAGCTCCCGGGACGGTCAAAGCCGACAATGCTTCCCATGCTTCGCGGTTTCCGCCGCAGTCTCCAAGGTCATTCAGCCGATCCGGGACGATCAGGGCCGAAAATTCAGGGCCATAGTCATTGGGTGAAAAGTCGTTCATGAAGTTCCTTTAACGTCGGGGGTTTTCCATTTATACCAGTCTTCGCCGTCTGCTGGGACGCCCGAGTAACGCTATTACACTTGCTGGGACGGTGTTACACTGCTGGTAGGAAATTTGGCAGGACAGTTCGTCCGGAGCCTCCTTCCTCGATCATAAATCGAGGGGTTCGATGCATGCAGAGGTCTAGATATGAGTAGCGAGTCGGGTGGCGATGAGAAACAGCGTCGCGTCCTCAAGATTGGTTCACAGCGGTCGGGACATGAGGGTGTAGGTCGCCCAGAGGAAAAGGGCACGGTACCACTACCGCCTGAACCCAAATTGCCGACTCGCGAACGAGCTGCGGCGGCCGAGGCGGCTGCCCAAGCCGAAGCGTCAGCGACTGAAGCGGAAGCTGCTGCGCCTTCTCTGACTCCCGCTGCGGATTCAGCGCAAACTTCCGAAGCGCAAGCATCCGAAGCGCAGAATTCGGAATCCGCTGCTGAGTCGACTGCGTCCCCGGCGGCTGCCGAGGCCAGAACGCCCATCAAG
>CAYYHV010000090.1:0-3605 GCA_964471695.1 uncultured Pirellulaceae bacterium | reverse complement strand
TGATATGTCGATGAATTCGTTGATGGGCGATGACGGGACGGGAAAGAAAGAACCGGAGATTGACGGTCGTTACCAAGCCACCGTCATGAAAGTCTCGCGAGAAGAAGTCTTCTTTTCGCTGCAGGGACACTACGAAGGCATGGCTTCGTTGCGGCAGTTTGACGAGAACCCGGAGATTGGTTCGACAGTAGATGTCGTGGTCAGCAAATTCAATGCGGATCAGGGCATCTTCGAGGTTCGTGTGCCTGGCGCGTCGATGAGCGTTCAGGACTGGAGCGATTTAGACGAAGGCATGACGGTCGAAGCCGTGGTCACTGGGCACAACACCGGCGGCTTGGAATGTGAAGTCAACAAGATTCGTGGCTTCATGCCTGTCAGTCAGATTTCGCTGTATCGGGTCGAAGACCTTGAGCAGTTCCTCGGTGAGAAGTTTACGTGCATCGTTACTGAGGCGAATCCTGAGCGTGGAAACCTGGTACTCAGTCGTCGAGCAGTTCTCGAGCGTGAAAAGGCAGAGTCCAAAGAAAAGCTGATGAAGTCGCTTGAGGTTGGGCAGACGCATGAAGGCATCGTTCGTAGTCTTCGTGACTTTGGCGCTTTCGTCGATATCGGCGGCGTTGATGGACTGATCCACATCAGCAAGCTGAGTTGGGACCGTGTTACGCATCCCAAGGAAGTTCTGGAAGAAGGTCAAAAAGTCCAAGTCAAGGTTGAGAAGATCGATCCAGAGACTGGAAAGATCGGCTTGTCGTATCGCGATTTGATTTCGGACCCATGGGAAGATGCTGCAAAGACGTTTGCTCCCGGGGCCATCGTGACTGGCACCGTTTCGAAGATTATGGATTTCGGAGCTTTCGTTCGATTGGCTGCCGGCGTTGAAGGATTGGTTCACATTTCTGAACTCGCCCATCATCGCGTCGTTCGTGTCGCTAATGTGGTTTCGGAAGGCGCTGAAGTATCCGTCAAGATTCTTTCGATTGACCCGGATTCGCAGAGAATGAGTCTCTCGATGAAGCAGACGCAGGCCCCGCCTGAGAAAGCGTCATCAAAGAAGGCAAGCGCCGTCGAAGATGACCAACCTCGAGAAAAAGTCACCAAATCGCATGAGGGACAACTCAAGGGTGGCACGAACAAGAAGTCGGGTGGAGAACACTTCGGTTTAAATTGGTAGTGGCAAGCCTTGTCCGGAACCTCGAGCAGTGACGATTGGTTGGTTTCGCCTCCCCTGGAGGTCTTGCAGCAAATTGATCAAATCTGTGATGAATTCGAATCGCAGGGTTGCGGCATTGCACGCATACGCCAACTTCTTGAGCGAGTTCCGATTGGTTTTCGAGGCCAATTGTTCGTTCAGTTGGCTGCGATCGACATGGAGGCCAGTCGACGCGTACAGCAGTCATTCCGGACTTCGGAGTCGTATGTTGCTTTGATCGGCGACTCGGGTGTGGACTGGCACAATGATGAAATCGATCGGCAGCTGGTTATCCACGAATTCAAAGTGGGGCTGCACTTTTCCGATGAAGCCCCTGTGGCAAGCTATGTGCGGCGGTTTCCGGACTTGGAGCAATTGGAGTCGCGGTTGCGTCATGTGTTGTGGCAAGAGTACCCGGTTGTTATCCAAGTAGGTGCCAGAGCTGAGCATGTGTTTCCGATCAATCGTCGAGTCATTGTTGGAAGGCAGCGATCGGCGGATCCGCCGCCTATCAAATCTCGGGAGCTCGATGATGGATCGGTGAGAATCATTGTTGCCGCACGCGACCAAGCGACGGTGGGGCGTAAGCATGTAATTCTCGAGCTGGAAACGAATAAGAAGGTGCGTATCACTCGAAAAACGGAGAAATCCAGTGTCGAATTGAGCGGAAAGCTGCTTCCTTTTGATACCCCCGAATATATCGAAGCCCCGATGCGGCTGCTGCTGGGTCCCTTGCAGGTGTTTCTTCGGGTAGAATCGGGTGTCACATGAGCGGCAGTCCCTTCAATTCAAGGCAATTTCAATGCAAGAACCGGAAGACTTTTCCTTGTGGATCGATCGTCTGAAGCAGGGAGACGAGGAAGCGGCGAATGTCGTCTGGGAAACTTGCTTCGAGCGGCTTAAGGGGCTTGCGAAAAAGAAGCTCGGAATGGGACCGCAGAAAGGTGGTGACGAGGAAGATGTTGCGCTTAGCGCTATGAACAGCTTCATGCAGCGGGCTCGGGATGGGCGATTCCCCGAGCTGGATGATCGCGAGTCGCTTTGGCGATTGCTCTTCACGATTACGGTTCGGAAGTCGATCAGGCACATCCGGACGATGAGCGCAAAGAAGCGTGGCCCAGAGGTTGGCGAAGGTCAGCTTGGCGGATTGGATGACTCGTCGAATCTGGGATTGGACGGGTTCGCTGGCAGCGCGATTTCGCCAGATATGCTGGTCGAGCAGCTCGACCAGCAGAACGCTTTTAACAAAGAGCTTGAGTCATTGGACCCTACGTTGCGCGAAGTCGTTGTGTCGAGATTGGAAGGGCGATCAACCGCAGAAATCGCCCAACAGCTTGATTGCTCGACTCGGACCGTGGAACGCAAGCTTCAGTTAATCAGAAAAACCTGGGAGGAGATCGCAGCGTAACCATTTCGCTGCGAGGCACACTGGGTTTCCCGGTCGGCGAGCATTAGGTGTTCGCCATGTGGACCATTAGCGTCATCAAGAATGTGGTGACACCGAGAACCCAAGGTTCGACGGATCGTTGCTTGGTGAGCTTAAACGTGGTCGAGTTTGAAGTTGGATCACTTGAGTCGTTCATGTACAGCTCCGTATTAAAAGGGGGTTTGTATACTGAAAGTTAAGTCAAAATTTCTTCTTCGTCGCTCGTGTTCGCGGAAAAATGTTGTTGGTAAATTAAACCGCTGCCAGATTGTCCGTTTGAAAAAAGCAACGCGTGGTTATTCATTATCCTTTTTCGCTGTGAACGCCTGATTGGGGGCGTCCAATGAAGCGGTTGCGGTTGCGGTTGGGCGTTTTCAGTTCAGCTGAATGCTGCCCGTACCCTCGTTGCATCATTGCCGCATGCTAGGCTGCGTTGACGCCATGCAAAAGATGACGAATCAAGACAAGGCGCGACTTGGCGCCTTCGATAAGAATCAGCAAAAACCAAACAATCGCCGACGTTAATTTATCGCTTCGTCAACATCACTGGGCAAGCCGTTGGCGGCTGCCGCTCGGCCAGCCTAAAACATTTCTGCCATTTCGCGAGCGTGATAGCTACTGCGAACGAATGGACCGCTGGCGACTTTGAGGAATCCCATGTCCTTGGCAATTTGTCCAAGTTCGGCGAATTCATCGGGCGGAACGTAGCGGACGACAGGAAGATACTTGTCGACGGCTGGTTGGAGATATTGTCCGAGGGTGAGGAAGTCACAGCCGGCGTCCAGCAAGTCAGCCAGGACTTCGAGCAGTTCTTCACGTTCTTCGCCCAGTCCAAGCATCAAGCCACTCTTCGTTTTGATGTTGGGTTTCAGCGTTTTGACTCGCTGTAGCATGTCAAGGGTCCAGCGATAATCGGAACGAGGCCCGCGGACTCGTCCGTACAACCGAGGCACGGTTTCTGTATTGTGATTGAATACATCTGGTGCGGAC
>CAYYHV010000089.1:11725-20365 GCA_964471695.1 uncultured Pirellulaceae bacterium | reverse complement strand
AGGAAAACGAGGTCGTAAGATCCCAATTCATCCGGAACTGAAAGCCGAGTTGGCGAGAATGGACCATGATGTGCATCGACCCGTATTCCGTGCCGCCCGTGGCGGGAGACTTCGTGAGAACAATGCACTGGCAATTTTCAAACGCGATGTGATTTCACCGTTGTCGGTCCGCTTCCCTACCCCACTAGGAGAAATTGGATTCGACAGTGGGACATTTCGTTCTTTCCGGCATTACTTCTGCAGTCAATGCTTCTTGGGAGGTGCATCTGAAGGCGAGATCCGTGAGTGGCTTGGACATCGCGAAACAAAGATGACGGAACTTTACCGCCACCTTCGCAACGAGGAAGCCGTAGAGAAGATTAGCAACATCCGATTCTTCAATGAGGGTTCGCTATAATAGTATTACAACGACATGGTCGTTGATTTTGTTTTTAACCGCCTGAATGGAGGTCGAGGTCCTGTCCCAATGCTGTCCCACTAAACTGGGACAAAGAAAAAGCCCGCCGCGGAATGCTTGCGATTAAGCTTCGGCGGCGGGCGTTTAAGCAAGAAGCGGATAGGACAGGATTCGAACCTGCGGACCCGTTGCCGGGTCACGGATTTAGCAAACCCGCGCTTTCGACCACTCAGCCACCTATCCGGTCGATGGTCTAATATCGGCACTTCTACCGTAAACCATGATCGTAATTCTGATGAATTCCCTTCACCTACGCAAGGCACGTCAACTCGGCAGTTAGAAGCACTATTCAGCGTCCATACTGGCTGGTCGCTGATCAGCCGCATTGTTTTCGACCGCTGCATCCCCAAATCGGCTGGTGTCGCCATACATGATGACTCGAGCCACAGGTCCAGATTCGCCCAATTCGACGGCTCGAGCCCCAGTGGCCGGGAAATGCCGAAGCAGCCCGTTTCGCTCTGCAGGCGCAAGAATGCTTAACGCAGAAGCCATCGCATCCGCAACCATCGCGTTTTTGGCGATGGTGGTTACCGTGACTCGGTTCGTAATGCCCATCCCGGTGCGGCCATCAACGATATGCGAATAGACCTTTCCGTCGACGACGACCTGTTGGAACGAGTCGCCAGAAGTCGCGACTCCACAATTCGACAGCACGAGTGACTTTCCCAATTCCGGTTGCAAACGTGTTTCGTTCTCCGGCGAATTTTCAGCAGTCACTCCCTGAACGGCCGAGCCGCCGGATCGAATCGCCACCGTCCAACCGGCTTTGTCAGGCGGAGCCGCCCCCAGCGCCAGATCACCGCCGATATCAATCAAGGCACTTTGAATTCCCAACCTCTTTAGCTCTTCAAGCAACTGGTCGGCGATGTACCCCTTGGCGATTCCGCCAAGGTCGATGCGCATATCTTTGCGGAGCAGTCGTACGGCGCGTCGATCTTCGTGAAACTCAATAAACTGATATCCGACGCGCGAGCTCTTAGCCTCGCGTATGCGTTCGGCATCCGGAAGCTGTTTGTTTTTGATGGCCCGTTTCCACAGGCGACTGAGCGGACCAATCGTGACGTCAAAGGCGCCGTCCGATCGACGACTGACTTGATCAGCCGTCTTCAGAACTGTCCACAATTCTTCACTAACAATCAGCGGCTTGGCTTCGCTACTCCCCCACGACGAGTCCGAACATAGCCGCATGAGCTCACTATCAAGCCGATAATTACTAAAAACGGCATCTAACCTGGCAACTTTTTCGTAAACCAGCGTGGCTGCTCGGTTTGCGACCGCCTCGGTGGGAGCGTAAAATACGAGCCGGACGTGCGTCCCAAGATGCGGTTGCTCATAGCGAAATCGTTGCAACGATTTTGGAGCGTCGCACCCACCGTTCACAATTTGTGCGAACAGCAAGAGGAAGACTAATCGGATGGCTCGGACGTTCGTCATTCAGTCAGTCGATTCCTATCAAGAATTTTAATGGGCGTGTTCAGCACCTTACCTACGATACAACCTACCTCACGACGCGGGAGAGCATTCTGATGGAAAAGAAAAGCAAATCGAAAAAGTCCACACGCCGAAACTTCATGAAGGACTCGTCGCTCATTGTTGCTGGCTCGGCTGTCGCCAGCCAGTTGGTTGTACCTCAACATGCTCACGCAGCATTTGGCGATGACACAATCAAGATTGGATTAGTCGGGTGTGGTGGTCGTGGAACGGGTGCTGCCAACCAGGCGATGAACACTGCCGGCAAAACCAAGCTGATTGCGATGGCGGATGCCTTTGAAGACAAAGTCAAATCGTCGCTCCGTGGACTGTCGCGTGAGCATGGTGACAAACTGGATGTTCCCGAAGAGCGTCAGTTCTCGGGTTTTGACGCCTACAAGAAGGTCCTCGAAACGGATTGTGATCTCGTCATTTTGGCGACTCCTCCGGGCTTCCGTCCGCTGCATGTCGAAGCCGCGATTAACGCCGGCAAAAACGTCTTCATGGAGAAACCCGTCGCGGTCGATGCGGCTGGTGTGCAACGAGTCCTCGAAGCGACTCGGATGGCAAAGCAGAAGAATCTGGCGCTTGCTGTCGGACTGCAACGACGTCACGAGGATCGCTACAAAGAAACCATCAAGCGACTGCAGGACGGCATGATTGGCGATATCATGCTGGGCCGAGTCTACTGGAATGGTGGGGGCGTCTGGACTCGTCCTCGCAAAGAAGGCCAGACGGAAATGGAATACCAGATGCGCAACTGGTACTACTTCAACTGGCTATGCGGTGACCACATCTGTGAACAACATATTCACAACCTCGATGTCATGAATTGGCTGAAGGAAGGCTTCCCGGTTGCCGCCAACGGTCAGGGCGGTCGCGAAGTCCGAACGAGCAAAGAACACGGGCAAATCTTTGATCACCATTTCGTCGAATTCACATACGAAGATGGCACGAAGATGTTCAGCCAGTGTCGCCATATCCAAAATTGCTGGAATAGCGTTTCCGAGTTTGCCCACGGCACCAAGGGAACATCGAACATCGGCGGCGCGACAATCAACGATGCGAACGGCGACCAGCTCTGGCAGTATGGCAAAGGCGGCGGCGGTGGTCACCAACAGGAACATCACGACTTGTTCGCGGACATCCGCAAAGGCATCATCCCGAACGAGGGCGAATATGGTGCGATGAGCACAATGACTTCGATTCTCGGGCGCATGGCGACTTATTCCGGCAAAAGCATCTCCATGAAAGATGCACTCAGCCGCGGCAGAACCGTTTCCCCGATTGATCAGTATTCGAGCTTTGACGACGCGCCACCGGTATCGCCGAATGAAGACATGACTTACCCAGTACCTGTGCCGGGCAAATACAAGGTCTTCGCCGACAAGGCTGAGGCGTAACCAACGACCGCCTGACCGGCAGGCGGAATCTACTCGCGAAACAAGGATTGCAAACTACGTATGTTTACGCGGATCAAGCGAATTGCGGCAGTCGGCTGTTTGGCCCTCTGCCTGTTCTCCGTTGGCCAGTCAGCTGGTCAAGGCACTGCGACTTTGGAAAAACCAAAGACGCAGGCAAAACCGACGGTCAATCTCACGCCGACCAAACCCACGACGCCGGCTCCGAAGACGGAAGTCATTCCGGCGAACAATGTGGTCAAGTTGCGAGAACGGGCCGGCAAAACGGTTACGGTATCGGGCAAAGTCAACGATACCAATACCTCGAAAAGCGGACGTCACTTCTTGCGATTTTATGGAAGCGAGCTGACCGTTACCGCGGCTGCGGAAAATGCTAAAAAGTTCGAGAGTGGTGGCCCAGCGAAACTGTTTAAGGGCAAGAACGTTGAAGTCACCGGTAAGGTGGAAATCTTCAAAGGCAAGTTGCAGATGCAGCTTACCGATCCCAAACTGATTCGGATTGTTGACGCGAAGCTTGCTGGACAAAAAAAGCTGCCGACGGCGACTTTGAAGAAAGTTAATCAGACGCTTTGGATCAGCCCCGTGGGACTGCGTTATACCGGCCGCGATCCGCAAGGGCTGACTCGCCGAGAACACGTTTTACGACACGCCAAAGACCAACCACGACGTGCCGGGCCTCATGGTGTTTTTGACGGCGGCGAGGCGGAAGCTTTTGGATTGATCGACGCGGCTTGGCAGATGGCACAAAAGAAGAAATATAAACCAACAAAAGAAGGCCGTCAGAGTACGTACACCGTTTCCATGGGATACCGGGTCGGATTTATGGGCGGAGCGCTGGGAAAATCCAAAGGCAACCCACCGCTGAAGAAGATCTTCATTGTCTTTGAAACGGGAACCAAGAATATCATTACGGCGTTCCCCAAATAGGCTTTTTAGGCGCACTCCGTTGGCAATCAGGCCGACACATTACGGACGGATTTGATCGTTATGTCGAGCGAAGAAAACAAGAAACCAGTCGCGGCGGACGAATCGCCGTACATCAGCCAATGTACGCGATGCGGCAACGGACTGTTGCGTATCTATCAGTGCGATCTGTGTGAGACTGTCGCAGCCATGTGTGACGAATGTGAACTGATCTGGAGCGACATCGCCGAGGTCGCCAAAGACCCGGAGATTGAATCCAGCGGCATGTTCCCTGAGTGTCCGTCTTGCGAACAAGTCGCCGATTGGACTCGGTTAGAATCTGATGACGCTACCGAAGCGGGATTGGACGAATATATCGCCGGTACCTCACCCTGATTTCCCGGGCGTTGATGCCTCGACAACCGGCGCCTCGGCGGTAACCAACGCAACGTTGTCTGACGCTTCGTCGCCGTCGAGTTTCTCATTGGCGACTCGATTCAACTCTTCACGCTGAATCGCTGCGCGAGAAAAACGATCCGGCCCTGCCTCTCCGGCAGGTTGGCTGGTAGCCCACTCTGATTTGGGCTTCATCAGCTGGCGTATGCGACCAAACTTGATTGGGCTTTGGGACAGCTCTTCAACTCGTGGTATGTGAGGAATATGCGGCATTTCCACGGGCGAAGTTCGCAAATCTGATTGTTCGTAGATAGAACCCTGATTGAATGGTCCGGCTCCCAGCACCCAGGTACTCTTGGCATGACTGTGGCCGACAATCGTCCCCGTCTGCCAGACGGGTTGTTTCGTTTCACGACGATAGGCGTACAGAGATATCTTTGCCGCGGCTCGCGTATCATCGCGTTTGGCTAACGAAATTTCAGGGATGGTGGGAATCGGAGCACTGGAAATGATGCTGGCGGTTTGGTTAATTGCCGCGTTTCCGGGTACGCCATAGTTGATTTCGTGATTATCCGTTCCGAGCGCCCCAACGCGGACTTCGATAACGTACTCAGCATCTTTGGATGCGTCCTGCAAATGACAGCCATCACGGATCAACAACTCGCGCAGCGAGCTGACGATGTAGTCACAGTTTACGAAACTGCCAGTGCGTATCCCTTTGATATAACTTGAATCGAGATAGACCTTCGCCCCCGACAGCTCCTTGAAATCAACTTGCGAAATCGTCCGATCGACGGCGTCGGAAAGCAGTAGCTGATCCGTGGCCGCACGTCCTTTAATCGTGCCGCAGCCTGCGAGCAGCATGATCCCGATGGTCGCAAAAAGCAGGCGAACGCGCCAGTCTGCTTTCGTATTTTCGGGTACGTAGGACAACATATTTTTGATAACTCAGATGCTAGCTCGCGCTGTTATTGATCGGTGGGACATCGCATACATCGACTGTTTTGGCGGTAAAGTTCCAGTCAAATTTTGCCTGATCGTTAAACTTTAAAGATGCAGTGCCATAACTGACAGCGGCCAACGAAGGTACAACATGAGTCGAGCGAACAGCGGGCCGACGTGAAATTCCCAACAACCCCGACAATGAAATAACGATGAACGAATCAGACACAGCCCCACAAGTCAAAACGGAATCCTATCCGATTGTTGCGTACCGAACATTGCTTGTCTGGCCAGCAATTGTTTTGTTGGCAGGAATTGTGATTGCCCGTTTTCTTCCGAGCATTTGGGAGAATGGCCCCAATGGATTGTGGATGGCCTCCGCCTTTGGCCCCATGCTCTGCAGCCTCGGGATTGTTGGGTGGTGGGTATTGCTCAGCCGCGCCAGCATGTGGGAACGTATCACGGGTTTTTTCGGAATTGCGCTCGGGATCGTCGGCATCATGTTGCTGTTGCACCCATCCATGCGTGGGCCGGCGGCAATCATTCTGACGGTGCCGCTCGGAATAACTCTTTTCGCCATCACAGCGATCTTATGTCGCAACCTATTGTCGTTCCGCAGAACGACGATCGCGCTGATTGCAGCTCTGTTGGGATTCGGATTTTCCGGACTGCTACGGTACGTCGAAATGTGGGGAGACTTTACGCCAGTCTTCGCTTGGCGCTGGACACCAACTGCGGAGGAGGCCCTGTTGACTTCGCAAGCCAATCGCCAGTCGACGGGGCTCCAAGAGATCTCTTCTGAGACAATGGCCAAGAGTCTGGCAAACCCTGAATGGCCGGGCTTTCGCGGATCCGATCGCACCGGACGACAATCCGGAAGCAACCTCTCTACCGACTGGACGAAGACCCCGCCCAAAGAGCTTTGGAAAATCCCGGTTGGGCCTGGCTGGTCGTCCTTTGTTGTGGCAGGCGACTTGCTGTTTACGCAGGAGCAACGGGGAGCCCAAGAATGTGTTTCGTGCTACGTCGCTTCGACTGGAAAAGAGGTGTGGATCACGGACGTGGAATCACGATTTGATGATCCACTCGGCGGTCCTGGGCCTCGCTCGACGCCGACGCTTTCCGACGGCAAGCTGTATGCCATGGGAGCAGAAGGATGGCTGCAGTGTCTTGACCCGAAAAATGGCGAAGTCGTTTGGAAGCAGGATGTACGCGAGGTTGCCGAATGCAAGGCTCCGATGTGGGGATTCTCTTCTTCACCGCTGATCGTGGACGACCTCGTCGTGGTTTACGCTGGTGGGAGCGGCGACAAGGGGATACTCGCGTTCGACAAATTATCCGGAGAACTCGTTTGGTCAGCGGCGACCGGCGAATTCTCCTATGCCTCACCTCAAATCTGCTCGATACTCGACGAGACACTGCTGGTTCTTCTTTCCAACACGGGAGCTACATTCCTTGACCCAACAAGCGGTGAGGAGCGCATGGATTACGATTGGAAGCATGATGGCTATCGGTCGCTCCAACCACAAATGATCAACAAAGAACTCATACTGATTCCCACGGGAAATGGCACGGGCACCCGCAGCCTTCGATTCTTCAAAGCGGACGATGGAATTCAGGCTGCAGAAGAATGGACCTCCATGAAACTCAAACCGGATTTCAATGACATCGTTACGTATCAAGATCACATCTACGGTTTTGATGGCCTAATCTTTACCTGCGTTGAAACAGCGACGGGGAAACGCAAATGGAAAGGCGGTCGCTACGGCAAAGGGCAAGTGGTTTTGCTTGAGGATCAAGGGTTGCTAGTCGTGGCGAGTGAAAAAGGAGAAGCGATTCTGTTGTCGGCGACTCCCGATTCCCATCAGGAATTGGCAAAGTTCCAGGCTGTCGAAGGTAAACTTTGGAATCACCCAGTCATCGTTGGCAACCGACTTTACATTCGCAATGCCGAACAAGCGGCTTGTTACGAACTGCCCACGATGGCACAAAACAACTAGGTGCAGACTTGGGTCAGCATGAATCAAAAGTTGATAGCGGCGAACAGCTTGGCGGCCTATCGCCGAATAGCGCAACCTCAACAAGCCAGCAATGCCACCCTTCAATTGGGTCACGAAAATTATTCTTGAATACCTTGCGAACCCCTCAAACAAAAAGGTGTCTGAAAGATTGGCAGTTTATTTACGGAATCGCACTTGCGAAATCGGTGAGTTCTGCCATTAATAATGTTAGGTCGCGTTAACGCAACGCGAAGGACTAGAGCAATCGCTAGTAGGCCATCTTACGGCCGGCTGAAAGCGGTTCGATTTAGTGGAAAGGAGGTGTTTCAGTGAACTATTTCTGTATTAGCCGAGGTGGCTCCGCCTAACTCGACAACCGGCGGGTTGTCCCATGGGCAGCCACCAGCTCGTACGAGATCCTTTCCGATCCAAATGCGAGTATCCTCGAACCCGATTGCCTATGGCGGTCGGGTTCGTTTTTTTTTGCGCCTGCCCTATTCCGCTTCAAGCGACGCCAAAAGGGTATCCAGTGGTTTGCCAGCGGGCTTCCTGATATGTTTTCTTGATAAGATTTTTTTATTGAGAGAAGCATGAATCAACCAGACCCAAGACCTAATTCTGAATCCCAGCCTGTTTCGCCCGGTGAGACTCCCGAGGTCGTCGAGCGCGTCGACCCAAGGCAGCTTCAGCATTTTGTGACGACCATTAAGACTCCGGAAGCGCAAGTTGGTGAAAACATCATCAATGCGTTGCGTCATGACGGAACCGTAGCCGTACTGACGACGGTCGTCGTTGGCCCCGATGGGCAGCAACGCGTCGTATCAGCTGCGCTCGATCCGAAAATGATGTCGGAAGTACAACGCTTACTGATGCAGGCGGCAGAAGACCGTGAACCCGAACAACCTTGTGTTGGATTTCATTGCCTCGTCAAACCGAAGGGGGAACAACCCGAAGCGTAGATTGCAGATACGTTGTCTCAGTCGGCCCTAACTTCGGATATCCTAAGGCATCACAGCGTATTGAATATTCGATCGCCAGCATCACCCAGACC
>CAYYHV010000089.1:10434-11715 GCA_964471695.1 uncultured Pirellulaceae bacterium | reverse complement strand
CACTTTGGCTTGGACGTCCGTGATCGCGCCGGTATTCAATTCCGCATCGATCGCGCAGACGTAAATCTGCGTATCGGGATACTCGGACGTCACAGCATCAATGCCGTCCTGCGAAGCAATCACAGAAAGCAGTTTTAGCTTAGGAACGTTGCGGCTTTGTAAAGCCTCTAACGCGGCTCGTGCCGATCCTCCCGTCGCTAACATGGGATCGACAATCAGTGCGACATCCAATGGAACGGCTTTGGGGATCTTCGAATAGTATTCGACGGGAGTCGCTGTTGCCTCGTCGCGATATAGCCCCAGGTGCCAAACTTCAGCTTGAGGAATCAAGTTCAACACCGGATCGACCATCCCCAAGCCTGCTCGTAGGATAGGCACCAACCCGATTCGCTGATCCAAAACGTGCCCCTTGGCTTCGCAAATAGGCGTCTTGAATGATTCATCTCGAACTTCAAGATCACTGGTTGCTTCGTAGGCCAGCAAAACGGAAAGCCGCCCAATGAGCGTTCTAAACTCCTCCGGTTGTGTCCGCTCGTCTCGCAATCGCACCATATGGTGTTTGATCAGTGGATGAGAGACTTGATAGACATTCGACATAAAACCATCACCCTGGATTGACACTTATCTTTTCCTCTCGAAAGCTTAATCAATCAAGGCTGACGATGACAGAAGATATGGCACTGAGAGTCAATAATTGCATGACATTCCAGTTCACCAACTTTACGAGGAGCCGCTCGCACAAGAGCCTGCGACCAAGCAACGACTCCAGGATTGCTGTCACTCCGGAAGCATCTTGGTCACGCTCAAGAGCCGTAAGCAAGAACACGCTTGCAAATGTAGCCGCTCCTGACTTAATAGTTACTGATACTTGTTAAATGCACATTACGGCTGTCGTCCAACCAAATTGATTGCGTCACAACGTCTGTCAGTGCTTCGATTGGATATGGCGTCTGCTATTCACGATTCGTAAGCAAAGTCATAAGGTCCAGTGAGGTTGCGACATCGCACGGCGAAAGCCATAGCCCTTTTCTTTTCTCAAACGTTCGGGTCAACATGACAAACCGCAATCCACGCGAAGACCATGAGTCCCAGCATCTCAATGCAACGATGTTATGCGATCTGCCTGAGCCCCTCGACTCGCAAAGTCGGCTCGCGATTCTTGAAGATCTGAACATCCTCAACTCGCCGCCAGAACGCAATTTTCAGATGCTGACTGAGCTGGCAAATATGTTGCTGGAAACCCCCGTCTCGCTCATCACGCTGGTAACAGATTCTCGACAG
>CAYYHV010000089.1:0-10334 GCA_964471695.1 uncultured Pirellulaceae bacterium | reverse complement strand
TATGTTGCTGGAAACCCCCGTCTCGCTCATCACGCTGGTAACAGATTCTCGACAGTTTTTCGTAAGTTCGACTGGTTTACCGGAGCCATGGGCCAGCCGGCGTGAAACCCCGTTATCGCATTCGTTTTGCCAACACGTCGTGAGACGAAACCAGCCGCTCATCGTCAATGACGCAAAGCACCATCCGCTTGTCTACGACAATCTTGCAATTGACGACCTTAACGTAGCGGCATATCTGGGAGTCCCACTTCTAAAAGACAACGTAGTACTGGGAGCGTTCTGTGTTATTAGTGACTCGCCAAGGAACTGGACGGATGCTGACTTGGCAGCATTGACGAAACTTGCATCGTCCTGTTCGAAAGAGTTAATCCAACGCAAAGCGACTATGGACAGTCAAATGGAGTTGGAGAATCGGCTGAGACAGTCTCAGAAAATGGAGGCGATTGGTCAGCTGTCGGCAGGGGTTGCTCATGATTTCAATAACATCTTGTGGGCGATCCAGATCCGATCTGAACTACTGAGACATGAATTGATAGCGAGAGGCAACTCGCTCGAGCATGTCGAACAAATTGATTCAGCCGTCGACGCGGCCAAAGGAGTTGTCGAACAGCTCCTGATTTGTGGGCGCCCTGAAGACCAGCCACCGACCCAAGTCTGACTCGTGGCTGTCGTGGAACAAGCGATTCCGCTTCTCAAGACTTCGCTTTCACCATCCGTCGAGCTAGTTCTTGAGACGACGAACGACCGAGGAATCATTGTTGGCGAAGCGAGCCAACTCCATCAAGTCGTACTTAATCTATGCAGCAATGCCGACCATGCGATGCGTTCAACTGGCGGCCAGATTGTCATATCGATCAAGAAAGTAGCGTGCACCCTCGAGCCGGGCGCACGTGTCGGCAACTACGTTGAGCTCAAGGTATCCGACCAAGGCTACGGTATCCCTCCTGAAATGATCTCTCGAGTCCACGACCCTTATTTTACGACAAAGCCGGCGGAAGAGGGGACGGGACTGGGGCTATGGACGGTTTTCGGCATCACTCGCAATCACAATGCTCACATCAGCGTAAGCAGCGTTCCCGAACAGGGAACAACAATGACTATCCTCTTTCCGGCCTGCGACGCGGCGCAGGAGTCGATACCGAATGCAGAAAGCAATCGACAAGATGTACCGCGGTCGACGAACGCGAACGTACTAATCATTGATGATGATCAGGTCATCGCTTCCGGGTTGGATGAGCTTTTGACGCTTGAAGGGCATCAAGTCATTCACTTTACCAATCGACGTGATGCGTTGGGCAACATGCAAGGCAATCCGGCCGGCGTCGACGTTATGATCTCAGATCGATCCGCTCGGACAACGCCCGGCGATACGCTGCTTCGCAAATGTAAAGAGCTACACCCTTCACTTCGCATTGTGGTCTGCTCGGGTTACGTTGATGATTTCAGCGACAGTGTAGACGCACCTTACAGCGTCGATGCTTATTGCGTCAAACCGTACAAAAAGGAAGAGCTCTGCGGAATCATCGCCCGACTGGTAGCGTCGCAACGCGAAGCAACTGTCGATTATTCGTAGGCGTCTGCATAACGGCGACGGCGATCTCTACGGCGACGATGCTTTCGCTCAACGACTCCCGCAGCATCTTCGTCATACCAGTAACCGCCCAACAGACGATAAAAGAAAAGCAGTGCGAAGGCTCCGGCCGTCGCTACTAACATACCGATGGGACTTACGGGCGTAATCCTCGGGCCTGTTGAGAAGAGGGACCACGCACCGCATCCAATGATGACTCCGCCAATTCCCATCAACAGAGTCGTAATGGCACCGCCAGGATCTCGGCCAGGCATGATGGCTTTGGCGAGCAAACCAACCAGCGTGCCAAATCCAATCCAAACCAGGATATCGTTGACCCACTGTTGAGTCGCAACGGGGAACTCAGACATTGAGCCAGCGTGTTCAAATGCGGTTTCCATGGGACATGCTCCATTCAATCAGGAAGGGCCGCGCAGTAGCAAAAAAATCATCGCGACTCGTCTATCAAAATCGGCGGCCCCGTCCCGGATCTTTAACCATTCACCAAATACCAAGGTTCCGGTCGCGTCGACGAAGAACAAAAACAGGGTATTTGGCGTGTTTTTGGTCGATATCTGCAATCAGCAACGTGTGGTGATAAAATATCGGCTTCGCTGGTACGCCCCGACAGATTGCCCCAACCGTAGGAGAATGACGTGCTATCCTCAAAGTGGACTTTGCCAATCATTCACTTGTTCGCCCTGGTCGTCACTGTCACCGTGATTGCTCCGATTCCTTGCTTGGCCGATGAAGAATCGTCGCCGCACGAAAACGCCACGAAAATGGCATCTCGAATTAACGCCTTGTTAGGTGAACTTTGGGAGGAGTCGAATATCGTCGCGGCGAGCAATTCTGGCGACAGTGAGTTTCTTCGACGCGCCTACCTTGATCTGACGGGAGTCACGCCTCCAGTTTCAGCGGCTCGAAGTTTCCTCGCAAGCCAAGACACGGATAAACGCAAGCAACTGGTTGACCGATTGCTGGCTTCTGCACGGCACCCAACTCATCTCGCCAATACATGGCGGCGAATTATGTTACCCGACGGGTTTGCTACCAACATGAATGGCAGTGCCGCAGGAATGCAAGAATGGTTGCGAGGACGATTCGCACAAAACCTGCGCTACGATCGACTGGTCGGCGACTTTTTGACGGCCACGGGAAGTAGCGAAAGCGGACCGGCGCTGTTCTACCAAACACTCGGGGCAGAACCCGAAAAACTCGCGGCCAGCACGGCTCGTATATTCCTCGGACTCCAGCTTGAGTGTGCCCAGTGTCACGACCATCCATTCGACGATTGGACTCAGCACGAATTTTGGGGCTATGCGGCTTTTTTCGCTCAGGTACGTGGCAACCAACAAGGCAGCGGTTTTGCAATTTCGGACAGCCAGTCTGGCGAAGTCAAGATCCCCGATGAAGACGAAGTCGTTGCTCCAAAATTTCCCAAAGGCGAAGAACCCGAGTCCAGCCTTGATGGGACGCGGCGCCTACAACTTTCAATTTGGATGTCTTCGCCAAATAACCCTTTCCTGGCTAAAGCCACGGTGAATCGCGTTTGGTCGCTGATGTTTGGACGCGGTCTAGTGAACCCAGTCGACAATTTAATCCCAGAGAACGAACCCATTCACGCCGAAGTGCTGAGTGAATTGTCGCAGTTCTTCGTCGACTCAGGATACAACCTACGCGAACTTTATCGCGCAGTTTCGTATACCAAAGCCTACGCCTTGACGAGCACGAGTCCTTCCAAGGAAGAAGGCGTGAAGCGAAGTGAAATGTTCGCGCAGATGCAAGCCAAATCACTCACGGCTGAGCAACTTTTTGATTCTCTCCAGCAGGCGTTGAATATAAATCCCAATATTCAATCCTCGAACGTCGTTTCCCTTCCGCAGCGAACAAGCTTTGTGGCTCAACTCGACACCAAGACCAAGGATGCGACGGAGTACGCTGCTGGGATTCAACAGACGCTTCAACTTATGAACGGCCGAGACCTCGCTGCCGGTACGACGAACCCAAGTGTTGGATTGTTAGGCGCGTTGGCGGCTCCGTTTTTTACCAGTAACGATCGCATCGAAACACTGTTTCTGGCAACCGTCTCGCGCAAGCCAACGGAAAAAGAGAGCAGCATTTTCGCCGCGGACGGTACAGAAAAACTCGACGCGGCAGATCAAGCGGATTTACTTTGGGCGTTGCTCAACAGCGCTGAATTTCGCTTCAATCATTAAAACGAAGCGAAACATGTTATACGCGTTCACCTTTCGGTTCTTCACCTGAGTAGCAAACGAGTTTCGAATGATTCGTCTCCTCTCAATCATCGCCCTGCTCTCCTTCCTTCTGGTCGGCTGTACGACAAATTCTGCCGATGTGGCAACCGTCCCCGCCCCGTCACCAACCGACACCGCCGACGTACCGGGTTCTTCGCAACCGGCAAACACTCCGTCTGCCCCTGATCTGGGTACGTCGGCTGAGCAAGAAGGCGGCTCGGACGAGCCCTCTGTTGAACAAGAGGTAAGCAAGACGACTGACACCGCATCACCCGGCAACGAATCGGGTGACGAAGCCGAAGAGGGTTCGAAACTTGCAGACTCGACTTCGAAGGATGGCGCCGGCGAAGAGGTACCTGGCTCTGAAGTTGCTGACTCAGACGTAGCCACCAAAGCGTCTTCAGTCGAAGCGCCTATCGTGGCTGCCGAGCCGTCACGAGAACGATTACTCTTATTGCCTCCGACGGGCCCCATCGTCATCGAGTTGTTGCTCACTCAGGGTTCAGAGTCCCTTGTCGAATCGTGGCATGAGAATACGGCGAAAGTCGTCGAGCTGATTGATGCCGACGACGATGGCAAAACGACGTGGGATGAACTCATTGAAGACCAAACCCTCTTGCGACTTGCCTTCGGCAACTTGAACCTTGAAGGGGATCAAGCCAAAACCATTATTCGCTCGTACGATGCCAACAGCAATGATGTTGTTGAACCGGAAGAGTTCACACGATTTCTTGGTCGCAATCAACGCAATGTTGGTGAACTTGTCGTCGAAGCCGAAGCCTTCGACCCTTTCAAGCGGGTCGCTCAATCTGGGATTCGAAAATGGCTGGACAAGAATGGCGACGGCATTCTCTCCAACGAAGATAAACAGAATGCCGGCGAACGATTGATGATGCGAGACGCCGACGAGGATCGCCGATTGTTTGCCGTCGATTTCGCAGGTGCCACAGCCGCAGCCGGGATGGCGAATCCGAATCAGGCAATGATGCAATACCAACGTCGGCGCGGCCCGGAACCCGTTCGTATTATTCATGATGATCTGGATTGGGGACAACTCCGAGTCGACATGGAAGAGATTTATGCCTACGGCAACCCACTCACTGAGGAAGACTTTGGCGAATCAGGTCATATTTTTTCCAATCTAGATTCCGATGGAGATGACGAATTGTCCACCTTGGAATTGGCGGGGCTAATGGATATCGCCGCCCACATCACCATTGCGGCAGATCGCCAATCCAATCGGGTCGCCCAAGATGCACTGCCCGAACTCCAGCCCGAAAGTTCCGCTGAGGATTCGGTGGAAAACCCGAACGAGACGGAGGAGGAATACAGCCTTGCTGCCATGTACCAACCGGCAGCCACGTCGCGGTTGAATATTGGTTACCGTGCATTGCTGCTCGAAGTCACCTCTGTGGCCTCGCGATCTTCCAACTACGGCGATTTCGACAAGGCGTTCGCTGCCATGGATCGGGACAAGAATCAGTATCTCAATATGCAAGAACTACAAACTTCAGGACTGGGACAAGTCGCGAATTTTGAAGAGGTCGATCGAGATGACGATTCCAAAGTCAGCAAAGAAGAGCTGGGACGGCTGTTCGAGTTTATCGATTCGTACGAAAAATCAGGACTGGTCGTATCCGTACGCCCCAATGACGATCCCGTTTTCGCTGTGCTCGATGTTAATCGCACGGGTCAGCTCGAAGCGAGAGAAATTTTGACGGCCGGCCAACGCCTCGATGATCTCGACAAAAATCGCGATGGGCGACTCAGCTCGACTGAGCTGCCGGCCACGTTGACGGTTTCATTAAGTGGCCGCCAACCGTATCAGCAAAACCGACTGAACCTCCAAGGTGCAGTAAACGCTAACAACACGAATCGGCCAAAGGAATCTTCGAAAGCGCCCGCTTGGTTTACGCAAATGGATCGAAACCAAGACGGCGAAGTCGACGCGACGGAGTTTCTGGGCGACGCATCAAAGTTCCAGGCTTTCGACAAGGACTCGGACGGTTTCTTTGAAGTGGAAGAAATCGAGGCCGTGGAAGCCCAGCCGAATGAAAACGACGCAGAATAGGGCGATTCCTGAGAATTTTTGAATTCTATTGATTTCTGTAATGAATGTCCCTTCGCAAACGTCGCCTTAGTTGCGGAGGACAAATCATGAAGAAAGAATTTGCGTTAGTTCTGGTATTTGCCGCGGGTATGCTTGTGGCCGAGTCGGTTCCCTGGACCAGCCAACCCGAGTACTTCAACAGCTCTGAGCAAGGAACTGTTACCCAGATTTCCGATGGGAGGCAAGAATGGGTCGACTCGCTCTACCCAAAAGTCGCCATCCAATCTCACCCAACGCGTACGGTTGCTATGCGGTGAAGGAAGTTGCCAATCGTGGTATGATTTTGCGTTTCGCAAACCCATATGGATCATGCAGAACCACTACCATGCAGATTGTTATTGGCAAAGACCTTGCACTCGAACCGGCATCCCACGAAAACCCAAACGACCCAGGCGTTTTGAAGCGGGTGATTGCTACGAAATCGGAGTTGCTTCGCGGCTATGTCCAAATGGTCAACTGGGCTGAGCTTCCCGTTGGCAAATCATTCGCGGCTCATTACCACGAAGACATGCAGGAGGTATTCGTTATCGCTTCGGGGCAAGCTGAGATGACCGCCGGCGACGAATCCGTGGTGATCGGACCTGGAGACACTGCCATCATTGCCCCTAACGAAATCCACTCCATGAAGAACGTAGGCGACGATACGGTTCACTATGTTGTCTTCGGACTGTCAACCGAGCAAGGTGGCAAGACCGTTGTGGTATAGCCGAACAACGCAATCCTTCGTACAAAGAATAAGGTCGACAAGTTTCCTTGCCGACCTGTGGCAATTGCCAGGCGATCTCGTGAAGTCAACGTGACGCGAGCAATGGGTTGACGCACGCGCGTTACTTCGCGGATTTGAACATGAACATGCGTCCAAAGGCGTCACTAAAATAGATTTCACCCTGCTCGTCTTCGCCAAAAGTGATCACAGGAACATCCTGAACTTTCTTGAAGCGATGTACGCTCGTCACTTCCTTCTTTCCACGGTCATACTCCAACGCCCAAACTTTGTTCAACACATAGTCCGCGTAGAGATACTTGCCTTGGAGTTCCGGCACCTGCTTGCCGCGATAAACGTGGCCACCAGTAATGGACCGACCAACACTGTGATCGTATTCCCAGACAGGGTCCACTAGATCATCCGGCATCGACTCGACAGAATCAGCAGGTGCTTTACCTTTGCGAGGCACAAACTTGTGGAACCCTTCACGTAGATTCCATCCATAGTTGCCACCCTTCTTGATAATGTTGATCTCTTCCCACTTGTCCTGCCCAACATCAGCAGCCCATAAATCACCAGTTTTACGATCAAACGATAGCCGCCAGATGTTGCGTACACCGTAAGCCCATGTTTCAGGCTTGGCACCTTCGCGATCTACAAATGGGTTGTCCTTGGGGATTGCATAGCCAAGTCCTTCATCCTTGTTGTCGACATCGATTCGCAAGATCGATCCGAACCAGGTACCGAGATTTTGACCATTACCGTGTGGGTCGTTGCCCGCACCACCATCGCCAAGTCCGATATAAAGATGACCATCCGGCCCAAAGGCGATGGTCCCGCCATTGTGATTCCAATAAGGTTGCTTAAGACGCCAGATCTCCTCTTCGGAATCCGGATTTGCCTTGTTGGGATCATCCTTGGTGACTCGGAAACGCGAAATAATCGACGTGTTAGGGTCTTCCTTGGACGTGTAATAAACGAACAATTCGCCGTTGTTCTTGTAGTCTGGATGAAACGCCAGTCCCAACAGCCCTTCTTCGTTTTGTTCGTCTTTGTAAGCAACACGCTTTTCAATATCGAGAAACTCTTGCGTCTGCTCGATCGCTTGATCGTTTTTGATCCAATGCACGACTCCCTGCTGCGTACAAATAAATAACCGGTTCGAGCCATCGCCAGCGTTGGTAATAACAACTGGGCGACGCGGCTTTAGCTTGGGAAATGCCCGCACGACATCGACGTCCAACGGCGTCTCTTCCAGTTTTGAGGGAGACTCTTCAGCAAAAAGCGACGTGACACATGATGCTAACAGCAGGTAAACGAGAATTTGGCGCAAATAGATAGCCATTTATAGTCCTAGTTCTTTAAGGTCCGGTTCGATTGCTTCCGCCCACAGACGATAACCCTTAGGGGTCAGATGCAAAAAGTCTGGCATGATCTCCTGCGAGATGGTCCCATCTGCTTCGAGGAAAACATGACCAATGTCACGATAACGGATTCGCTCACCGTCATCGAAGCGTCGGATAATTTGGTTAATGGCGGCATTATTCAGCCGTCCTTCGTCAAACTTTTCCAACCCACGTGGGAAAACTCCCAGTAACAGTATTTTGGCTTTTGGGCATTTGTCTTCAAGCACAGAGAGTATTTTTTCGATTCCTTCAGCGACTTGTGCTGGCTCCTGCATCTTATGCCCAGTATTGTTGGTTCCGATCGAGACGACGATCACCTTGGGCTGGATGCCCTGCACATTTCCGTAGTTTAAGCGCCAAAGTACGTGCTCGGTACGGTCGCCACTAAAGCCAAGATTAATCGGTTTTCGATGGGCATAGAATTCATCCCAAACCGACTTTCCCGTTCCCTCCCATCCTTGCGTGATCGAGTCGCCAAGGAACGCGAGATCAACATCTCCCTGCTTCGCCCGTTGCTTGACCTTGATGTCTCGATCTTTCCACCAGGTCTCGTACCCACGTGTGGCGGGGATCGTTGCCGAATTCACTTCATAGTATTCTCGCAGGTCGTGGTACCGTTTCTTTAGTCCATCCAGAATGCGGCGGTATGTAGAATCATCATGACGACTGTTCATTTCCTCCGGATCCTCTTGCAAGTCAAATAGCTGCCACTCCTTCGTGCGCGGGAAAAACATGAGCTTGTATCGCTCAGTCCTCACACCATCGTGTAAAGGCACATTGTGAACGGCAACGTTCTCGTAATAAGCATAGTAGATCGCATCACGCCAATCCTTGGGTTCCTCAACGCTGGCAAGGAGTCTCGTCATGCTACGTCCCTGCATCTCCTCCGGAACCTCGACTCCGGCGACATCCAAAAAAGTTGGTCCATAGTCGATATTCTGAATCAGCGCCTTACTGGTCGTACCAGCCTTCACGACGCCAGGCCAGCGAATCACGAAAGGCATCTTTAGCGATTCCTCAAACATCCAGCGTTTGTCGTACCAGCCATGTTCGCCAAGATAGAATCCTTGGTCTGACGAGTAGATCACGATCGTGTTTTCTGACAATCCGTTCTCGTCCAGATAGTCCAGAATTCGGCCGACGCCGTCGTCCACAGCCGCAACGCATTTGAGATAGTCTTTGATATAGCGTTGATACTTCCACCGGACGACTTGCTCTTCTGTCATTTCGTTGGCTTTCAAACGCGCGATCAACGCCTGATTCTCAGGGCCATACTTGGCATCCCAAGTCTTTTTTTGTTCATCTGTCATACGACGGTATTCACCGTTGGCGTGCCTACCCTCGAAGTACTTAGGAAACTGATTCTTCCCCGGAAGCTTCATATCATGCCCCCAGTGAAAATGCTTGCGAATCGACATCTCATTTTCTTTGAGCAGCTCAGATCGTCCTGCATAGTCGTCGAAGAGCGAGTTGGGCTCGGGCACATCTTCAGGAAATAGATCAAAGTGACGAGGGTGAGGCGCCCACGCACGATGCGGCGCCTTGTGCTGACACATCAACATGAAGGGCTTGTCGGCGTCCCGTTGCTTCAACCAATCCAACGCCTTGTCCGTGATCAAATCGGTGCAGTACCCTTCATATTTTTTTCGACTTCCGTCCATCTGGTCAAAGCCCGGGTTGTAGTAACTTCCCTGTCCCGGCAAAACCTCCCAATAGTCGAATCCCACAGGATCACTCGAGAGATGCCACTTCCCAATCATGGCGGTTTGATATCCGGCTTGCTGAAGCAGCGGTGGGAAGGTCAACTGATTTCCGTCGAACCGGTTTCCGTTGCGCAAAAAGCCATTCAGGTGGCTATGCTTGCCCGTCAAGATGCAAGCGCGGGATGGACCACAAATGGAATTGGCGCAAAACGAATTGGTGAACACACAACCGTCTCGCGCAATACGATCAATATTCGGAGTCTTATTGATCTTTGATCCGTAGGCACTAATCGCTTGTACCGCGTGATCATCCGAGAAAACAAAAACGATATTGGGGCGATCGCTGCCGAAGAGCCTGGTGGCGCACAGCAGCCAGATCGAACTCCAAACTGCAAGTCGCATTACTCGACGAAACATCGCTCACCTCGGTCTTGAGAGAATAAGAATCATGCATTCTGAGACATGATGGTCGCCGTTGCAAAGTAGCGAGTCAAGCAAGAAGAGAAAAGTTCCCAGCCGTAAGAGAGATTTCCTGTGATATCCCCCACGCGTTCAAGTGGTATCGACCAATCATCGTGCGC
>CAYYHV010000088.1:8068-20698 GCA_964471695.1 uncultured Pirellulaceae bacterium | reverse complement strand
CCGAGAGGAACGACCTCGAAGGAATACTCACCGTTCAGTCCAGTGTCCGAGACGTTGCCTTCAACGAAGAGCGTATAGGTTCCCGTAGCCTCCAGCGTGATGGGACCAAGGTCGACAGATGCGGCTGGTCGCGATATTTGCTGGCCATAGGGGGTGACCAGACGATAATACGGCAGCGTACGGAAATTGCTGTAGTTGAGGAAGTCGATGAAGATTCGGTCACCCGTGTTGGCATCGAAACTGTACATTTTCGATGCGTTCGACATCGCAAAGGATTCGAAGGTTGCATTCAAGGCGTTAGCTGACTGATCAGCGACGGAATTGCCGCTCGCGTCATCAAAGCGATAGTAGGCATTCAAGCCAGCCGTTGTGCCTGCGACCACCTGGTCTTGGTTGTCGACGACATCACTTGCCGAGCGAATGCTGCTCCATATGCGCAGCTCGTCGAGCTGGCCATCCGCGCTCTGCGAGGAGTCCCACGAAGCATTAAACGCATCCTGCTCTTGTCCGAATACAAGACCATTGGGGTCAATGCTCAGGGTGCCCAGTGTCGCCGTTTCGACGCCTTGCGAGGCGCCGTCGAGATAGAAGGTCGTGCCGATTCCATCTTCATGAACGACGGCGTAGTGATGCCACTGGTTGTCGGCGACGGACGCGATGTTCCATGTGCCGACACCGTCGAGCACGAACTCGGTGTCCGAATCGAGATACATCAGTAGTTCATTGTCTGTCGAGGCATTCGCGGCACTCAGGAAGGTCTGGAAGCCCGGTTTTTCCGTCTTGTACCAAAACTCTACGGTGAAGTCGGACAATCCATCGAGCGCCTGGTGCGGCAGTCGAATGCCATCGGTGGGGCGGCTCAAGTCGATTGCGCCGTTGGTGGCGGACCCGCTCAGTGCGACGCCATTCGTCCACGTTGCATCTTCCGCCAAATTCGCATCCAACGCGTCGGCGACTACGGTGCCGGGAGTCATCGTTTGGGCTTCGCTGAGGTCTAATAATGCGAACTGGAATGTTCGCGGCAGAACGCCCGTGCCATCAATGGTCAAAGTGTATTCGCCGGGCGGTACTTCGATGACTGGGTTGGTAATGCTGATCGAGTCACTTGCGTTAAACCGTCGTGCGTTGATCTCCGTTCCGGCTGGGCCCGTCAAAGTCCACGTTAGTGCTGAGTCATTGACGAACGAGTCGAAGTGCAACAAGGTCCAATCGCTGGTTGAGAAAGTGAAATGGGCTCTCTCTCCGGGTGTACTTAACTCACCCTGCGTAACCTCTCCCAGAGTCAGTGCTGTCGTGGTGTCAACGACTTTGTGCACATTCATGGTGTACGTGTCGGTACCAGTATTGCCTCGCCATCCTTCAACGAGGAGCGAGTACGTACCCGTTTGCGTCACTTCAGTGACATCACGATCATTCAGCCGATTGGACGTGAAGACACGTCGACCGAAGGGATCAATCAGTTTGTACTCTGTATTGTTCGTGTCACTCGCGGCTTCGACGTCAAAGTAGAATTGATCACCAGCTTGAGCATCAAAGTTGTAGATGTCCGTTTCGTTGGGAGTCGTAAGTTCTCCGCTGAACGCGATGCCTGGGGTAATGGCAATGCCTGAGTCCAACGCACTCATGTTGAATGCATAGGCACCTGGCGCTCCACTACTCGCGTAGAAGTCCAGCTGATAGGTGCCGGGACGCCACAATGTGAAGTCGCCGTTGTAGTCGAATGAATCTGAGCGATAGGTCTGTACGTTGTCGAACTCAACGCCTCTCGGCCCGCTGAAACGATGTCGAATGGAACTGTTGTTCGTTAAGGCATCAATGTAAAGGACCGTCGGTTCGGTTAATGTTACGAGGTATGAATCGACTTGACCATCTACGGAAAGGTCACCGGTCTGAAGTGTTCCCAAGGTATACGCGGTGCCCGACAGTGGCGTGGGTGGGGTATTCCCTTCGTGCGTAATGACGATCGAGTACTCATCGTTGTCGGCGTTGTTGATGCGCCCCTGCACGAGCAAGTAGTAGGTTCCCGAATGTTCGACCACCGTTGTCGGCTGATCCCCCATTGATCCTCCGAAAAAGACGGAACGTCCGAATGGATCGAGAAGTCGGTAGTCGCTGCCGATTGAGCCGACGGTCGTTACGTCGAACGAGAACGCGTCGCCTGCGACGGCATCAAAACGATAAGCCTGACTCTGCAGCGGGTTTGACTGAACTGCGTTCGAAATCGTCGTGGGTGAACCCGAAACGGGGTTGTCGATCAGCGTCGATTGACTCGGGTCGGAGAGACTTATCAGATTGAATGCAAAGTCACCGATTGCGTCACCCGATCCGAAGACTGTGAATTGGTAATCACCTTGCATCAGTTCGAATGCCGTCGCGGGAAGGGACGTATTGGACGTGACATTCGCATCCGAGCTGTGGAATGGTCGATTTTCATAGACGACTCCTAACGGGCCTTCGAGCGTCCAGAGTACATCTGATCGGTTTGCCAAAGAGTCGAAGTGAACCAACGTATAATCGTCGGTAATTGTGAAGGTGTGGTCGATGCGTTCACCGGGCGTGGACAGCGTTCCATTCGTCGGCGCACCCAATGTCAGTGGCACAGTATTCGTGGCTACTGGCACTACATTAAAGGTGTACGTGTCCTGATCGACGTTGGCACGCCAACCTTCTACGAGTAACGTGTAAGTTCCATCCGCCGGTAGCGTCGTGGCGGACCTGTCGTTCATGCGAGTGGATTCGAATACGACTTGGCCGAAGGGATCAATCAGTTTGTATTCGCTGTTGTTGATATCACTGGTTGCGATTACGTCGAAGTAGAACGTTTCTCCGGCCAGCCCGTCAAAGCGATACATGTTTGTTTGGCTTGGAACCGTTAATTCGCCATCGAACGCTATGCCTGGTGTGATGTTGGTAGCATCGGCGAGGTCAAGAACGCGGAAGTCAAATTCCCCGATCTGTCCGTTCCCATCCACGCGGAGTGAGTAGGTTCCTGGGACGAGATCGAGTGCGGGCGAAACGATGTTGAACGAATCGGTCTGATCAAACCGTCTCGCATTTACCACTGTGCCGGTCGGTCCCGATAAAGTCCAGGTCCGGCCGGAGTTCCCCAAAGCATCGACGTAGAGCAATGCCCGTTCGCTCAGGTCAAACGTATAGTCGACAAATGCGCCGATGTATTCATGGTCGACGGTAATCGTTTGTCCAAAAACTACAGGCGTTGGCGGGATGGGATCGAGGACGTCGAGTGTGAACTGGAACGTCGAATCGGTTCGTAGCTGCGCAGTTCCCTCTTTGGGGGAGAATGCGGATTCCATCAAAAGGTAGTGCTCACCCGTTTCTTTCAACTCGATTGGAGTCTGATTGGTGCCGATATTGTTGCGGGCGATTAGAGTGTTGGATGAATCTACAATTCGCCATTGGCTTCCCGAATGAACGCCCGCCGTTGAGTTGAGGAACTGAACGAGTTTGCCGGCTTCCCCGTCAAAGCGGTAAGCGAAGGTTTCCTTTTTCAGTTCGAATTCCCCCGACACCGACTGGCCGGACGTAATCTGGGGTGCATCACTCAAGTCGAGCATCTGAAATTGATAGTCGGCTCCCACATCGCTGCTCGAGTCAATGAGCAACGTGTAATCACCAGGCGCGACTGTCCACAAGAAATTGTCAGCGTCGTGCCCGAGGTCAAAATTCTGATTCGAGCCGCCAATGACTTCACCGTTCGGGCCGATCAGGGTTCGCTGGATTCTGGCGTCCTTGGCGAGCGAGTCGAAGTAGATGGTGGTTGGTTGGGCAATGTTGAATGTGTACTCCACGGGTTGTCCAGGGAACAGGACTCCCTCGGTGTAGGTGTTGAGCTCCAGCGATTCGACTCGCGTAGCTTCTACGTTGTTTCCGAAGAAGCCAATGTCGATGCCACCATCGAGATCGTTCGGGTCCTGGGGTTCGACGACGAGTACGTATTGACCGTCGGCGGGCAACTGAAGATTGAGGAGTTCATCGGGTATGACATCATTCAAGAATCCTTCCATGACGACTGCTCTGCCCGGTCCGTAGAGCGTGTACTTTGAGCGCTTTTCAGCGTTAAGGAAGTGCCCCACGGTGATACCGTCGCGCCCTCCTCCAAAGCCAATGATGCCGAAGCGGTTCGGATTCGCTGGGTCGGCTCCAATACCCGCGTTCACGAGGGCTGTGTCCAACAGCGGAATCATTTCCGCGACCCAAGCCTGATCGCCACTCATCGACCCGGACTCGTCGACTGCGAGTACAATGTCCGCATAACGTCCAGCCGTTTCGGGCAAGACGATGGATACCGTGCCGTCGAAGGTCTCGCCATTGCCGAGATCGAGGGAAATACGTTGCGGTGTGACGTCCCCCGAGGCTGGATTGGAGAAGCCGGGGATGAAGAAATCTTCAACGGGATCAGAGACGATCACGGGAGCCGTATTGGTTGGGTCGGCGAGGACGCGTAGTTCGTATTCTTGTGTGGCAGTTCCTCCACGCCCGTCGTCAGCAATGACACGAACGGTATGCGTGCCGACATCGACTGATTTGGGATTCCAGTAGATTTGACCAGTCGACGAGTTGATCGTCATTCCCTGAGGCGATTCATCGAGAACGTAGCGTATCGGATCAAAATCCGCATCAACAGCTTCTACCTGGTATTGGTAGCTCGCATCGGCCGGAGCAAATATCAACTCGTCCAGTTCGAGATTGCCTGTGTTGTTGGCCACGCGAATCGAAGCAATGGGACGGGCTGGATCAGCGACGACACCCAAAAAGCGATCGACATTGAAATCGACCGGCATTCCGGCTTGGTCGGTCGTTGCGAAAATGACTCTGCCTTCGCTGTCAAGAAACTCGATGGCGTCCTGGTCTGGCGAAGTGTTGATGAATCCGGCCGCGGCGACGGGAACGACAAAGTCAAACACCAACGCCTCGCCAGGATTCGCCGGTGTGAAGGTGGCGTTTGGCGCGGAGGCTGGGCCGCCGAAGACTCCCCCGTAAACCTGGAAGTTATTCAGCACCAATCCGATACTTTCATACTGGGTGGTAATGAATGACCCACTTGGAATCGGGTTGCCGAGGGGGTCCTCATCAAAGTTCACGACTTGAACATTGTCGAAATCGAGTCCAAAGAGGGCCGCATCGTCCGACGGCAAGGTGCTGAAATTGGTATTCGAAATCGACCCAATGTCGGTAGGAGTTAATTCAATAAACTCGGCTAAGGTGATTCCACGAGCGGCTCGCGTGAAGTTGTCTCCACCGAGGTAAGCCAGTGCATTCTTGAAAACGACTTGGCGTTCCGTCTGATCACCGCCGGCTAGTGGATATCCGCTTAAGGTATCGGTAAACGCAAGAACAGCTCCACTGCCCGGCGCGATGGCTCCCGGTTCGATAGCGGCAGCGACCGGGTTGCCTGACGAGTTGAGGGCTAGTGCAGTGCCGTAATCCCCCAAGTCGCTAAAGTAGGATGGGAACCACATGTCATAACCGGAAGCTCTGCCGAATGGACCGTTGAAGATCGGGTGCTGAGTATTGGTGGGCGTTGCTCGATTTACTCCAAAGGTCGTCCCTACAGTATCCATTCCGAAAGGCGCGAGCAACGAATCGCTGATCGCGCCAAAATCGCCCGTGTTCTCAGCGAGTATCAAGGCTGAGCCGCCATTTTCCACAAAGCTGAACAACGCTGATTGCTCGGCGGCACTCAATGAAATCACTTGAACTGCAGTTTCAGCATCTGCGATCGCATGGATCGCGAGGACATCAATTTTTCCAAGGAATTCGTCCGTGAGTGCATCGCTACCCAGGAAGTTGCCATTGGGGAAACTGGTGGCCAAGTCCGTGCGAAGGTCGTCCAGTGCAGTTCCGCTGATGTAGTTCGTTTCGACACCGCCACGCGTTGGCGACCAGACGCCGATGGTCGTCGGCGTCGCGATACTCTGGTTGGTTCCACTCAAGTACGTTTCAACGACAGGCGTTGAAATGATGACTGGTGGTCGATTGGGACGCTCTTCTACGACGTCGATGGTGTAACGCTGCTGATCACGGCCGCCACGACCGTCTTCGACTTCGACCATCACCGAGTACGTGCCAACATCGTTGCTGGTGGGAGTCCAAGTGAGGACTCCCGAAGTTGGGTCGACTTCCAAACCTGAGGGCCCCGACATCAGGGTATAAGTCAACGTGTCGTTGTCGGCATCCGTCGCGTCACTGTCGTAAACATACGGCGTATCAACGGTACCTTCAGTGGCTGGCGTTGATACGAATTGTGGAGCCACATTGGGTTGGGCCAGCACGGTAAGTTTGAAATCGAATTGGTCACCGTTGGGGTTGAGGAACTCGATCGTCTGAGCCAACGTTTCAGTACCAGGCGCAATCGTATTCAAGTCGGACAAGTCGTTGATCTGATAATAACGATCGCCATCCGGTGTGACGCCATCGGTACCTGCGGCCACAACGGTCGGGTCGGTGATGTCGCTGACGACGAGAATGAAGGGACCGTCGATCGGGTGATTGGCGTTGTTGGTGAAGGTAATGTCGGAGAACAGTCGGTCGGATTGAGCGTTGAACGAAGTCGTTTGGAAGTTGGCTTGGAGACTGCCTGTGACGTCGGTCAAAGCGCTGAAGTCGATGACTTCGAGGATTTCCGTGTTGGCTGGAGAGGTGACGCCCAGAGGTGTGCCGAGGGAACCCAACTCAAAGGCAATCGGTTTGACGGTGACTCGAGTATTGGTGTCGTTGTCATTGTTCACCAGTCGCAAGCGTAACGTGGCAGTGGTGCCTGGCGTCAAGTGCGTGAGATCGACCGAAATCGTATTGCCATTGACGACGGTGTTGGCACCCGCCGATTCGATAGGCGACTCAGACGTATTGAAGAATGCGTCGCGATTCTCGCCAATCGTGTGAACGAGTGAGTTGCCATTGGCGTCCACGAGTGCGGCTTCGAAGGCATCGCTGATCGAGCCCGCGTCGGCTCCATCAAAATTCAGGCCGCTATATTCGAAGACAAAGTGACTGGTGTTCTGCGGCACGTCAAAACTGATGCTGGCGAGGACTTCGAAGGAGTTGCCTTCTTCGAGGACAACAGTACATCCTTGTGCGACACCACTGCCAGCCATGCCGTTGAGTCCGCCCGATTCTCCGAACGTCCAGTCACCGGGCTCGAACAGACAATCTTCGATCTGGTTCACGTTGACCGTGAAATCTTCCGTGTCAAACATACCGCCGTTGTCGGTGACTTGAACGATGAAGTCGTAGGCGCCACCGTCGACGGATGTCCATGCAATTTCGCCGGTTATCGCATCGATGGTTGCTCCCGGCGGCGCGATGACGAAACTGTACATCAACGTGTTGGCGGGTAAGTCACCGTCGGTGGCCATCGCCGTTAGCGAGATGTCTTGGCCGGCGTCGATCGTGATGTCGGCGATGGGAGCCAGCACTGGAGCCAGATTGACTTCGTCGACTGTGACTGTGAAAGTCTCCTCGTCCGTCAGTTCACCGTCGGTCACGGAAACGACAAACTCAAATACTCCGGGTCCGTCGGCTTCGGTCGGAGTCCATCGGATGCGACCCATTGCGCCGGTGATGGTGGCTCCTGTCGGTGCAGATACCAAGCTGAATTGTAGGGCGTCCGCGGGGTCCGGGTCGGTGGCTTCTGTGAGGAAGTTCAGTTGCGTCAGCTCATCAATCGTACGATCCGCAATGGGCGCGAGGTCGGGACGCTGGTTGGTACTGAGCACTTCGACTTGGAACGACTGTTGGTCGGTCAAGTCGCCGTCGCTGACTTCGACGATAAAATCGAACGTGCCTGGGCCGGTCGTTGCGTCCCATTCGATTTGACCAGTCGTCGGGTCGATCATGGCGCCGGTTGGAGCCGTAGCGAGGTTGTAGGTGAGCGTATTGGCGGGCAGATCAGCGTCGGTTGCCATCGCGGTAACGTTGATGGATTCGTTTTCATCAATCGAGATATCGGCGAGCGACTGGAGCACCGGAGCCTGGTTGACTTCGTTGACGTTGACGGTAAACGTTTGCTGGTCCGTGGCTGTGCCATCGGTGACTTCTACGACAAACTCAAACGAACCCGGTCCATCGGTCTCGGATGGCGTCCAGCGAATGCGTCCGCGGTTTTGGGTGATGGTGGCTCCAGCGGGTCCGCTGACCAAACGGAACTTTAACTGGTCGCCTGGGTTGGCATCACTGGCGGTGGCGAGGAAATTCAGTCGAGCCGTTTCGTCAACTGACTTGTCGTCGATCGGGTCCAGAACCGGCGGTGTATTCAGATCGTTGACCGCAACATTGAACGAAGTCTGATCGGTGAGTTCGCCATCGGAGACTTGGACGGTAAAGCGATACGACGCAGCGCCATCGTCAGCGGTCGTGCCCCAGGAAATCTGCCCCGTTGTCGCATCGATGGTGGCTCCTGTGGGTGCCGTTACGAGGCTATAAGTCAGCATATTCGCTGGCAAGTCGACGTCCGTTGCAGTTGCCGTCACAGATAGCGTAGTGCCTTCGTCGATAGTGGCGTCAGCGATTGGAGTCAACGTGGGAGCCTGATTGACTTCGTTGACTGTAACGAAGAAAGTCTTCTCGTCGGTGAGTTCGCCATCGCTCAGCTGGACGCGAAATTCGAAGGTGCCTGGCCCATCGGCTTCGGTTGGCGTCCAACGAATGCGGCCGCGTCGACCAGTAATTGTGGCACCCTCGGGTGCAGAAACAAGGCGGTAACGTAGATCGTTTTCGGGGAGGTCGGAGTCGGATCCGGTAGCGAGGATGTTGAGAAAGGTCTCTTCGTCAATCGTAACGTCCGCGATAGGATCAAGGACCGGGGCAACGTTTTGTTCGAGTACCTCGATCTGGAATGACACTGAGTCGGATGCGCCAGCGCTATCGGTGACGACGACAGTGACTTCAAAGGTGCCGGGGCCTTGTTCTTCGGTCGGAGTCCAATTGATTTCGCCAGTGGCGGGATCAATTGTCAATCCCGCGGGAGGCGTGCCATCGAGGCTGAACGTGAGATCGTTGGCGGGCAAGTCTGGATCGGTTGCGGTGGCTATCAGCGAGAATTCGACGCCTTCGTTGACGGTTTGGTCTGCGATGGGGGCAAGTGTCGGGGCCAGGTTACGTTCGAGTACCTCGATCTGGAACGATGTCGAATCGAATTCCCCTGCACTGTCCGTGACAACGACGGTTATGTCATAGGTGCCGGGCCCTTGTTCTTCCGTCGGGGTCCAGTTGATTTCGCCAGTGACTGGATCAATCATCAATCCCGTGGGAGGCGTACCATCGAGGCTGAATGTTAATGAATCCGCCGGCAGGTCCGGATCGGTAGCTGTCGCTACCAGCGTAAAGGCGACTCCTTCGTCCGTGGTTTGGTCGGAAATTGCATCGAGGGTCGGCGGAAGATTCTCCATGCAATCGAGTTCATGGAGTCCGATGTTGTCGAGCAGAACGTCGCCGCGATAGTGATCGGAAGTCAGGACTTGCTCAAAACGCAATGTACTCGAGCCGGTGTTGGATGAGGCGACGAGAACCAGCGACTCGGACGTCCAGACATTCGTGTGCGGTTCGATGGTGGCGACAACGTTGCCTTCCCACACAACGTTAAACGTCTCTTGATAGTTGTGACTCTTCGAGTCGAATCGCAAGACGTACTCTTGCCCTCTTGTGGTGTCGATCGTCTGCTCAATAATGTGGTCGGTCGTCGCGTTGGTGCGATAATCCAGCCGCGCGTATTGGGTAGCTTGACCGTGGGCAGTGGTTCGTACGATCTTGATGCGGCCATGCTCGGTTCCTGGTACATCCCAATTCGGAACGTGATCTTCCTCGTAGTAGCCGTGTCCGTGGGGACTGGAAAAATTCGGGTTGGCAACCAGGTTCGCACCGACCGAATACAACTGGATATTGTCAAGCCTTGCAGCCTGGTCTGTGCCACCTGTTTGGATAAACTCGACAGGTATCAGCCCGGATTCAGTGGCCGTTATCTCGGCAATGTGTCGATTCCACTGATTGTGGCTGGAGAACATGCCTAGCGACTGACCGTCGATTCGAACGTCGACTTCTGCATAGTCACTGTGACGTTTGCTACTCAGGTCAAAGGAGAGCAGGTAAGTCTCGCCGGCGCTAAGCGGTACGTATTGGTGGATGCGATTCACACCCTGGCCGTACCGATCCAGTTCGATGAACGAGTTGCCATCCGCAGCCGCTTCGGGCCACTGAACGATCTCCAACGTGCCGTTTCCGTCCGTGGAACTCGTCGCCCACCCAGGGATGTCCGAAGGGTCGTACCATTCGTAGCCATCGGTATTCACACCACGTTCGAAGCTTCCGTTGGCCAACAGCGCTCGCTCGGTATCCGGTTGATCTCCAACGTATGGAAAGTGGGCGTTGTCCATCGTTGCCCCAGAGTCACGGAGATGGACATTAACAATGATGTCGTCAAAGTCGAGGTCACCGCCCCCGAACAAGTCCTCGAAGCCAAAGGTCACGGTGTCGTCGGCGTTTTGGCTGATGGCCGTCGTATGAACGATTCCGTCTGGATTCAGATGCTGGTTGTCGCCGTAACCGGAACTGTAAAAGACTTCGCCCAGATCGTTGCGAATTCCGATGCCGAATGTTGTGCCGGCAGGGGCAACATGGTATTTCACGACTCCATTTGCAGACTCTTCGCTGCCAAGTTCCTGGATATTTGATATCGAACCATCTTCGTCGATCGAGTAGACGAAGGCTTCGTTGTCAAAGGCGGACGTTCCACGGTGGATGGTGATCTCGACGGGAGTCGGGTCCGGCAAGTCGATGCATTCGTGTTCAACGGAAACCGTGACACTCGCCACATCGTGTCGGGTACCGTCGCTTATCAGATAGGTAAAAGCATCGTCTGCCGCGACGACTCCTGGATTGGGTGTGTAGGCAATATGTTCGCCGTCGATTTAGACAGTACCGTATTTAGGCTGGCTAACGTCGACGATGACAAGGCTGTCCCCATTGGGATCCACGTCATTGGAAAGCACGTCGAGTGAGTAAGACGACTGTTGCTGGGTGTATACAAAATGGTCATTCATTGCCTCCGGAGATTGATGACTCCCCCCATGCAGCAATTCGCGTTTTTCCAGCGGCTCGACGTTAAAATCCAGTCCACTGAGTGCTGTAGAAACACCGCCCGCTGACTGAAGCCCCAACAGCGCCTGTGGAGAAAAAAGGCTCGGCTGTCGGAGCGCATTATTCGCACCAAACTGACGAGAGATTCGCATCCGCCATTTCGAGAAGCTAGTCCGCAACGAAGACGCTCGTCGAAACACTCGGCGGTATCGCGTCAGTCTGAAAAGCCGACGTAGAGTTTCGATCGCATAATGCCTTGATTTTCTTCTTGCCCGGCGTAGTCGATTGCGAATCACAGTTTGCCCATCTTGTAATAGAGTTGTCGCATCTGGGTTGTATTTCTTGTGTGTCATGTTGGCGCGCACGCCGCCAAATGTGACTACCCGGCATTGAGGATGACATTGCGCTGGAAAATTGAGATTCGAAGATTTTATTTGTCTTCAGCAAAGTTTCCTTAAATCGCCATTGAGGGGTTGATTTTTCTGACTTCTGGATTAGCCCAGTCCGTCGGATCGATTAAAGTTCGGGACCACGAACGTGTCGAAGTTTGACTAAACTAAGGTTGGTAGATTCCGTAGTTGCGAAGTAAAGATGACGAGTCAACGAAATATGAATTGTCCAGATTTGTCAGAGTTGTCCCATTGGTTGCGCGATCGTACCGAGGGGAATTCAAATCATCTCTTGGATGCTCATGTGCAGCAGTGTCCAAAATGCCGACAGCGACTGGATCAGCTGACCGAAGAGCCGAATCTGTCGGAGTACAAGCCGCAATTGGTCCGAAGTGTTTCGGAGGACTCGGAGGAAGAATGGTTGAAGGTGCGTGGCGGTCTTATTGAAAAAGTGCAGGAGACACCGGCAGAAGCCCCGCCCCCACCGATTGGCGATGGTACCGAACCCATCGCTGCACACGATGTCGAAACGGAAATTGAACGTAGTCCGCTTACCGACCACGATCGAGATGTCGAAGGGATTCCGAAATCAATCAACGGATTCCAAATCGAACGATTTCTGAATCGCGGAGCCTACGGCGAAGTCTATCTGGCTTGGGATGCTCGTACAGAACGATCGGTGGCGTTGAAGTTGTTGCGTTCGCAGCATATGGATGCCGGGACACGTGAGCGATTCTTTCGAGAGGTGAAGCTGGCGGCCAAAGTCGAGGCTCCGACGGTGACTCGAGTCCTTTCGTCGGGCGAGACGGACAAGGGCATTCCTTATCTGGTCATGGAGTATGTCGGTGGCGGTTCGTTGCAAGATCGAATTGACGACGAGTACCGAATGGGACACCGGAATGTTGATCTCAATCGCATGATTCGCTGGACAGTGGATGCGACGCGGGGCATCGCGGCAGTGCACGAAGCCGGTTTGATTCATCGTGATGTCAAACCGGGTAACATTCTGATCGACTCGGAACGTGGGCAGGCAAAGGTAAGCGATTTTGGAGTCGCTCGGAATGAAGCCGATAGTTTTACGCTGACCGCCAACGCTGACTTGCTGGGCACGCTGGCTTACATGAGCCCCGAGCAGGCGACGGACTCCAGT
>CAYYHV010000088.1:3506-8058 GCA_964471695.1 uncultured Pirellulaceae bacterium | reverse complement strand
CCAGTCGTGTGAGTCCTCAATCGGATGTCTACTCGATGGGCGCGACGCTTTATCATTGTCTGACGGGACAACCGCCGTTTCAAGGGACTCCACAGGCTATCCTGACGCAGATTCAAGACGCCGAGCCTTTGTCGCCGATGCGGTTGAACGACGCGGTCTCGGCGGATGTCGATACGATTTGCTTGAAAGCCATGGAGAAGAACGCCGCACTCCGATACGCATCGGCAGAAGCACTCGCCGAGGATTTGGATCGTTACTTACGCGGTGAACCGATTCTGGCGCGACCGGTGTCGCAGTTCGGTAAAGTCGTTCGATGGTGCGGCCGAAATCGAATGATTGCCGCGATGACGGCGACTTCTATCCTGCTTTTGCTCGCCTTAGGCATTGGGTCGACGCTGGCGGCGCTCAGTCTCTCGACTGCGAATCGTTCTATCCTTGATGAGCAGGAACGCGTTGTTAAAGCAGAGGAACTTGCCGTCCAAGACCGGTCGGCTGCGCTGAATGCGTTTAACGATCTCGTTGATTCGTTGTACGACGAGCTGACGGATGACGCGGCTTCAGTCGATACCAGAGAAAAAGTCATCAACGCGGCGGTAAAGGGGTTGGAGTCCATTTCCAAGTTGGAAGGCGACAGTCGAGTGGACCGCACGACGATGCACGCACGCCAGCGATTGGGGGAGTTGTATTCGTTGCGTGGCGAAAATGACAAAGCCGTCGCCGAATTCGAAACGGCAATTCGTGTGGCAAGGCGATTGGTAGACGAAAAATCACCTGACGAAGACTGGCCTCGTAGAGAACTGTCCGAAGCGCTGAACGCACTGGGTTCCCACCATGTACGAATGGGCCAATACCAACGGGCGAAGACGTATCAAGTCGAGGCGGGCGAAATTATTGAAGGACTGTATGAGGCGGAAAAGAAGGATGACGACATGCTTCGCGAGCTGCTGGTCGCAAAGACTCGTGAGATGGACGTCGCTTGGCAGACCCAGGCACCGATCGAAGTCGTGGAGATCGGTTTAGGGACGCTTGATGATTTGAAGATGCTTTTGGAGCGAAACCCGGATATTCCTCGGTCGCATCGAATTGCCAATGGCATTCACAGTCGCATTGGACGATCGTATCTGGATTCGGGCGATACGGAATCCTGTTTAGAGCATTTCCAGATTGCCAAATCGCACATTGACACGTCGGTTGCGATGGACCCTGGAAATGATGACTTGCTGCGGGACTCGGCGATCACGCATCGCATGACGGGCGTACTCTATGCTACGCTTTCGCGCAACGAAGACTCGTTGAGCATGTTCAAAGTCGCCTTGGAAATTCTCAAGGAAAAAGCCGACGCGGATCCCCAGAACATGCAAGGACAACTAGACGTTGGCAACACTTTTACACTAATGGCGGCTCCGTTTCGGAATCTCGGTCGGCATGATTTGGCGATCAAGGCACTGGAGAATGCCATTTCCGTTTACGACAAGTGTATGCAAGACGGGCCAAACAAGGGGACGCGAGGTGTATTGATTCAGGCGCATTTCGAAAAGGCTGAGAGCCTGGCTCGGTTGGGGCGTTTCGTTGAGGCCTTTGAAGACAATCAATTAGTCCTCGATTATCTTGGCGACAAGTTCGGCGAGCCCATGACCAACCCGGCGATGACAAGTCAGATCCCATTGGTAATCGTCTCGCGAGACAGCGTTGGTGCGTTGGCTGGATTGAATGCGCCGGATATGAAATTGTCGAGTTCTGCTGAAGTCATGGCTCTGCTGATCGTCGCTGGGATGGATGCAAGCAAATCAGAAACGAATGGGCTAACGCCGGAGGCTCAATTGCAAATTGCGAATGTCAATTCTGACCTGAATTTCGAGACATTTTCAGAATTGATTGAGTACATCCAAAGTCGTACCGGACTTATCGACCCGATGCCGCTGGCGATGGATGTTTTTGTGGCTCGTGTCGAAGCCCGGCGATTCGATTTCCTCAAAAGCCAAGGGAGGGACGATTCAGCCCAAGCCGCGAAACAACGTGCGGTGAGCTTGTTGAGGAGATTTCTCGAGGCAAACCCATCGTTGGCGAACATTGTGATGACCGAATCGGACCTGATTGGGCTGCGGGCGTCTGATGAGTTTCAAGCGATAGTACCGAATAACTAGGGGATTTGTGAGCGGCTCGCTGCTCGCGGCTCACCATGTTTCGCAAGCCTCGGGCGTTATGCGGAGCCTGAACAATTCTTGTGGCAGCTGCATTCGTCGGCTGCAAAAGCCGAAGATTGGATGCCCGCTTGGTAATCTCTCAAAGTTCTTGCACAATTGTTTGGGCGTGCAGAAGATCAGACCCATACTCAGATTCAGGAGTCCAACCATGCGGCTTTTAAGTTTTGCGACATCACTTTACGTAGTCTTTGCTTCGTGTTTGTTTGCGCAGGAATCGCCGACACCGACGAAGCACCATGAAAGTATGAAACAGGAAGTCGGGACTTGGTCGACCTCCATGAAGTTGCTGGTTGGTCCAGAGATGCCGGCAATGGAGGGAACCGAAGTGAACGAGCTGATGCCCGGTGGTCTGTGGTTGATGAGCAAGTTTGACTCAGGGCCCTTCAAGGGGCATGGGGTTTTCGGCTACGACACGAAAAAGAAGAAGCACGTTGGTATTTGGGTCGACAACTCGACTACACAGATGACCATGTTTGAAGGAGACGCCGATAAAGATGGTGTTATGACGCTGTTCGGCAAATCGGCGAACCCCGAAACGGGAAAAGTGGAAAAGGTAAAGTCCGTGACAAGAATGATTGGCAAGGACGCGAAGAAGTTTGAAATGTACGCGCAGGGAGAAGACGGAAAGTGGACGAAAACGTTCGTGATCGACTACAAACGCAAGAAGTAGTCGCAACGAACAGAGTGTTATTCTTCGATATACGTGAAAAAGGGTCGGTTGCAGTTGCAGCCGACCCTTCCTTTATGCCGGGTGAACAACTAGATGGTGAATAAGGCAGCGTCGTCGCCATCAATCCTCTCAAATATGCGGTCCGTGGCATGAAGGGTGGCTCTTCTTCCCAGCCGTCGTGTTTGCGAATTGGAAAAAGGGAATGGTAAGCCACCTTCCGGATAATTTTTGGTTGGCGACTCCGAACCAAGATGAATGTCGAACTTGACGATTTCGTGCGGCTTGGGATCGCTGCCGAGGTTTTTGACCAACTTGGTACCAGCCGCAGTCCCGTCGCTTAGGAACAGCTCGGTATCACCGTTCGCCAGGGTCGCCGCGAAGTAGAGGGTGTCGTCGATGCCCGTGAGCTCGTGAGGATCGGAGCTTGTGGTACCGCCAATGTCTTTGAGGCGACTGGTGCCATTCGCCGTTCCGTCACTGTGGTAAAGCTCGCGTTCGCCATCGTTGCCCAACGCCGAAAAGTAGAGATGGGTATCGACGACCGTAAGTTCCGAGGGACTTGAGTTGGTGTTGCCATGCAAGTCGGTTAGCAGATGGGTCCCCGCCGGCGTTCCGTCGGAAATGTGAAGTTCTGCCTGGCCATCGGCGGTTGTTGCGACGAAGGCCAGTTCGCTGCCGAGAACCGTGAGTTCTCGTGGGGATGCGTCGACGTTCGGTCCGTACAAATCACGGACCAATCCCGTGCCGGCGATGGTGCCGTCACTTTTGTGGAGTTCGGAGTTGCCGTCTTCTGTGTGGGCAACAAAGTACAATTCGTCGCCAAACTCGATGAGAGATTCGGGGGTACTACTCGTCGCGCCAGATAGGTCTTCAACGATCGTCGTTCCCAGGTTGGTACCGTCGCTCATGTGAAGCTCGCGTTGGCCGTCGGGAGTCGTCGCCACGAAGTAGAGTGTGTCGTTTACAACGGTGAGATCGCTCGGGTCGGAGCTTTGGGATTCGCCGTAGAGGTTGCGGACTCGTTGCGTCCCTGGCCCCGTGCCATCACTCACGTACAGTTCGCGTTGCCCCGTCTCACTCGTTGCGGCAAAGTAAAGCAAATCATTCATGACCGTCAGATTGGTCGGGTCAGAGCTGGTGGCTCCCGACAAATTCTTAACACGAACGGTACCGCTGTTGGTCCCATCAGACTTGTAGAGTTCTGTATTTCCATCGGGACCTGTCGCAACAAAATAGAGCATGTCGTCAAACTGAATCAATTCATGCGGATTCGAACTGACGCTTCCGGCAAGGTCCTTGACTCGAGTCGTAGAACCGTTGGCTCGAGTCCGAAACAATTCAACTTCGCTATCAGCGCCTGTCGCCGCAAAGAACAGGTCGTCACCCACGATCGTCAGTTCGTGCGGATGGGAACTTTGATTCCCCCCGATGTTTTTGAGGATTCCCGTCCCGGAGCCACTCATGCCGTTGGAGCGGAACAGCTCGATTTGGCCGTCGGAGCGAGCCGCGGCAAAAGCCACCGCGGGGAAGTCAACGATGGCGGGGGATTCGAAAGCCCCGATGTCGATCGTTGCCGAACCACCTCGGTTCCCGTTAAGGATTCGATCAAACCCGGAGCCGCGTTGGTCGAACTGCGGCGTCGTGGCCTTGCCCCCCCCCCACGCCGGGGGGCCGGCCG
>CAYYHV010000088.1:0-3496 GCA_964471695.1 uncultured Pirellulaceae bacterium | reverse complement strand
ATCTGACAGCGGCTCAAGTTGCGGATCAATGGGAGACGCCGCAGTGCCAATCTGGTTGCCTGTATCGAGGGTGATCGTGGCTCCTGTATTGTCGCCAATCATCGTATACGAGGCGACGACTCGTCCGTCAATGTTGGGAGCGTCACCTGAGTTGTCGATGTTGTCGGCAACGATCGTGTGGTGCAGAGTCGCTGTTCGTCCATTGTCCATGAGGATACCACCGCCGGGCCCAAAGCCGCTCAGGTTGGCATCCGATTCGTTGTTTACGATCGTGCTGTGATAGATCGCAAGTTCGTGCGTTCCGCCGTGGGACCAAATGGCGGCTCCACCCCAATTGGCTCGGTTCCCACTGATCGTGGAGTTGGAAACGGTGACGTTGCCGGATGAATTGTCGATGGCGGCACCATGGTGCACCGTAAAGTTATCGAAAAAGAGGCTGTCAACGATCTGGGTGACTCCGGAGACGCGTAGGGCTCCGCCATAGTCGGCTGAGTTCGCCTCAAAGGTCGAGGCCGCGACGCTCAGGTCTTTGGCCAGGATGGCTCCCCCAAAATTTGCATGGTTGCTGACGAAAGTCGAATCTTCAACAATCAGCGGTCCGATCGAACTGTAGATGGCGCCCCCGGAAGTATCGGACGCATTGCCATCAAACTTCATGTTACGAACCGTGAGTGGTTCGTCGGAAGATATGGCGCCGCCGGCGACCAAGGAGGTTGCATTCGCAATGGTCATGTCGGTAATCAGAACCGGCGAGTCGATTTGCGAATCCCCGTCGTCGATCCTGAAGATGCGGGAAACGGCTTGTCCATCGAGAGTAAGTTGATCTTGGCCCAGCCCCACGATGGTTAGGGAATCCGTGATGGCGATGTCATCCGGTGTAAGGGTTTCGCCGGACAGCGCGGCACTGAACGTGATAGTGTCTGCACCTGGGATGAAGTTAGCTATCTCAATGGCTTCGCGAAGCGACAAGTCGCCCGCGTCGATTCGTCCGTCATTCTCATCGGCGACCAGATCAACAACGAGAGGCGACGCGGGTATCGCTAACGATTCGACTGCGCCGATGTCGATCGTCGCAAGTCCGTCGGCGTCTCCATCGGTAAAGCGGAGTCTGTTGCGTTGGTCGAATGTTGGCGAGCCACCAGAATTCGCAAGTGGATCGCCAGCATCGATTACGGGACTGCCAAAGGCTGGGTGATGCGTGAGTGTTGGTCCACCATTGTCTACGAGCGGCCCAAGCTGCGGATTCAGGGGAGAGCCGCTGGTACCAATCTGGTTTCCGCCGTTGTCAGTCAAATTGCCGCCTGATCCGTCGCCGATAAACGAATAGGCTACATTGGCTCGGCCGATGATATTGTTGGCACTTCCTGAATTGTCGACGTTATCCGCGAGGATAGTGTTTGTAATAGTCGCTGTTCTGTTATTGTCCATAAGAATGCCACCGCCGGGGCCGAAGCCCGAATTGTTGGCGTCGGACGTGTTGGCAACAATAGTGCTGTGTTCGATTGACAAGGTATGTTGGCCACCATGAGACCAGATTGCGGCTCCGCCCCAGTGGGAGGCGTTATGGCTGATTGTGCTATTAAAAACGGCGAGTTGACCAGCCGCGTTGTCGATGCCGGCGCCGTGATTGTTCGTAGAATTATTGTGCAACGTACTCGATTCGACCCGGGTGGCGCCGGAAGTCCGAATAGCGCCACCGTAGTCTGCGGAGTTATATGCTAACGTCGAGTCAACGACGGAAATGCCCGTTCCTCGGATGGCTCCACCAAAGTCGGCTTGATTGCTTTCCAGAGTCGATTGATTGATCGTCAAGGTTGCCGTGGGGTAACCGTAAATCGCTCCGCCAGAATTGCTGGCGACATTATCAGTCATGATCACGTAGCGAGTCGTCAGTGACTCGGCGGTCGAGATGCCGCCCCCTGAAGTGTTAGTGGAGCCATTTTTCATGGCAATCCGCTCGATGGTCACCGGGGAATCAAGCTGGTTGTTGCCATCATCGATGTTGAAAATGCGAGACAAACCAATGGCGTCTACGATAGGGTAGTCACTCGTGCTCGGCGAAGTCAGCATGAGCTGATCGGTGATTGATATTTCGCCATCGGTCAATTCAATCGTTTCGCCTCGCATGCTGGCAGCAAATCGAACCAGGTTGACACTCTCCGACTGATTCGCGAGTAGCACGGCCTCGCGGAGGGACAAATCGCCTTGGGAATAGTCCCCATCGTTTTCATCCATCGGGTTGTCGACGGTGAGGGGGAGTGATGGTGCCGTTGGCAACTCCGTCGCGCCAATATCGATCCTTGCGGTCCCTGTGCCGTCTGCGTCGGCGACGCGAGGGAATCCTCGCTGGTCAGAGCTTAGTGGTGGGGTGAAGCTGTTGGCGTTGAAGGCATTTGAGCCTGCGTCGAGTACTGGGCTGGTGAGTCCAGGAGCGTGGGTGGGAAGGTCACCGCCGTTGTCAGCGAGTGGTCCAAGTCCCGGCGCTATGGGTGAGGCAGCATTGCCGATGAGCGAACCACCAAGATCGGTAACTGTTGCGCCCGTCGACTCGCCTATGAGGCTGAATTGGACGTCGAATGCGCCACCGCCGACTGGACCATCACCGAGATCCGGCGCGGTACCCGAATTGTCGAAGTTGCCGGCTACGATGGTGTGATCGAGAACCGGCGAATCGAAGACTCGATAGATGCCGCCGCCGCGCCCTGTACCAGTGCTGTTAGCGTCGGCGACATTATTTGTAACCGTGGAGTGCAGCAACTTGAGTGGGCCATTGAGCGAGTAGATGCCACCACCCGGTCCGTCGGCCGTGTTTCCGGATATTGTGGTCTGAACGATCGTCGTTGATCCACGACTTCTCAAGCCGCCGCCGAGAAAGGCCTGATTGTTGGCAAGGGTAGAGTCACGCAGGGACAGGGAAGCATTATTGGAGAAGATTCCGCCACCTTCTTCGGCCGAATTATTGGAAAAGAGACTGGCAACGATATCGGCATTGGAGCCTTCGAAAGCGACGGCTCCCCCGTCATCGGACGCGGAGTTATTGGTGAAGGAAGATTCGGAAATGGTGACTTGAGAACTGTTTTGGGAGTAAATCGCTCCGCCATCGTAGTTGATACCGGCAGAGTTGTCGTCAAACGTCGAACCCGTCACCGACACGGTACCGGATAACATGGCGATAGCGCCACCGGCTGTTAGTGAAACGTTGCCTGAGAAAGTTGATTCGGAGATGGCGAGGTTGCTGTTGAACCCCCGGATGGCTCCGCCGTAGTTTGACGAGTTGTTTTCGAAGTGGCTGTCGACGATCGTCATGCCATAACGAGTAGCGTCGATGGCTCCGCCGGCAATCGCCGTGTTGTTGATGAACTGAACTTTGTCAATAAGCGTCTCTGAGCTGCCATTCGAGATGGCATGGAGTGCGCCACCGCTATTGTTGCTGCTATTGCCGGTAAGAATGCTGTCTCGCAAGGTCAGCGATTCTTCAGATCGGATTGCCCCACCG
>CAYYHV010000087.1:12311-20725 GCA_964471695.1 uncultured Pirellulaceae bacterium | reverse complement strand
GTGCCGGTTTGCATTGGACAAAATCGGGCGTCAAAACTTCAATCGTCGCCCCGGTGGCTTCGCGAGTCGCCAGTACGCATTCGTAGAAATGCTCAGCGCCCCCATCAGGCATGTCGTCACGAGTCACCGAGGTGATGACGACGTGTTTCAATCCCAAGCGACGAGCGGCTTCCGCGACTCGCGCCGGTTCGTCCGATTCGGGTGCTTCCGGATGACCTCGATCCACGCTGCAGAATCCACACGGACGCGTACAGACGTTTCCGAGGATCATGAACGTCGCTGTCTTTTGAGAGTAACATTCCATTCGGTTAGGGCAGCGTGCATTGTCGCAAACCGTTTCGAGGTTAAGCTCCTCGAGCAGGTTCTTCGTGAAATGGTTGGCATTACCTGTCGGGACTTGTCTTCGCAGCCATTCAGGCAGCCGTCGTCGCGAGTCCTTATTGGAATCGGAAGCCGGAACAGAAGTTTGCCCAATGATGGGTAGCTCAGGAAACGTCGAGTCGTGCATCGCGTTGCTCCGTTGCGTTTAACCAAGGATGGCCAAACGTAGGATGGAATTCTGAATGATCCATGGCTTTTGCCAGAGCCGGCAACAGGAAGGATCGAACGCGATTCATTTTAGCAGGACGGCCCTGCTCGGCTACCAAACTTGTCATGCATTGTTTTTCGTTGTGGGTCCATTCATTTTTGTTATCCGCGGGTAAGCGACGAATGCCGTGAACCCGCTTTAAAACCTGATAAGGTGGATGAACGTTGATGAATGCGCCTTGGGTGACGACGTCTTCATCAATCTGGATACCACCCATCGCGATTGGGCCTTTTCGCCCCCACACCGCGAACGCATTGCCTTTGGTCATGGCTCCACGCGCGTTGACTCCAAGTGACTTTAAAGTCGATTCAATGGCACTTAGCAAACGCATCGTATATTCGCTGCTTGTCCAATTTCGATCGGACAACGACATGATGGGATAAATCGCCAGTTGTCCCGGCGAGTGGTAAATTGTTCCGCCGTCGCGATTTACCCAGTGGACTGCGACGTTTTCCCGGTCGAGCTGTTCCTGCGATATGTGAATGTCGGCTCGCGAGCCAGCTTGCCCAACGGTGATCACATTCGGGTGCTCAACGAGCAGGACGGTTGATTTTGCATCGTTTCGTGCGGCAACGTCACGAGCAATTCGGCTCTGCAATTCCATGCAGGTTTTCCATTTAACGATTCCAAGCTGATGGATTTCCATAACGGTGAACCTGTAGGTGGCGGAAGGTGTCCGATTGAGGGCCAGTAATCGGATTAAGATTTCCGGGACTCGTGTGCGTGGTCTTCGATAATTCGCGGCCAAGTATTCTGGATGTTGCCTGTTCGCAGGGCAATACATTTATGCTGCGAGCGTCGCCGTGGAGCGGATAACTCGACGAAAGCCGTGATTTCGTGGAGAGACCGTGGCTAGCAACATTGCTGACAACCGATGTACCATGGGGCTTTGATGAACTCACACTGTCATCAAACCGTATTGAATGTGTGAGATGAAATGATGGTTGCCATGAGCAAAAGCAAGAAAAAGAAAAATCCCGAAAAGGACCCGAACGAGCGTCCCGTTGCGGAGAACCGCAGGGCTCGCCACAAATTCGAAATACTCGAGACACTCGAGTGCGGAATTGCTTTAGTCGGCAGTGAGGTCAAAAGTCTGCGGGACGGTAAACTGTCGCTCGATGAAGCTCATGCACGTGTTCGTGGTGGCGAAGTCTGGTTGTTTGGCGCTGATATCGGCTTATACAATCAGGCCGGCAGTATGAATCATGAATCACGTCGGGCTCGAAAGCTTTTGCTTCATCGCCGCGAAATTAGCAAGTTCGCCCTTCAGGCTCACGAAAAGGGTCTGACGCTCGTTCCCTTGAAGGTTTACTTTAAGAAGGGACGAGCCAAATTGCTGCTTGGTTTGTGCCGTGGTAAGAAACTTCACGACAAGCGGGAAGCACTCAAGAAAGCGGATAATCAACGTCGGTTGCAACGTATGATGCGACCACGCTAAGGTGACGGTCATGTTGCACTTGGAAAACGTCAAAAAATCGTACACCCAACTCGACGGTTCATCGCTGCCGATTCTCGACATCCCAGAGTTTCAGCTCGATAAGGGCGAGCAGATGGTGCTCATGGGACGCAGTGGCTGTGGCAAATCAACACTGCTGCATGTAATTTCGGGAATCAGTAAGCCAGATGCAGGCATCGTAAGGGTCGCGGGGCTGGACATCACACGCCTGCCTGAAGCAGGGCGGGATCGTTTTCGCGCCGAAAAGATCGGCTATGTCTTTCAAACGTTCAATCTTCTGCCAGGGTTCAGTGCGCTGGAGAACGTGATTTTGGGAATGAGCTTTGCTGCTGACAGATTTGATCGCGAGCGAGCCGTATCGCTGCTCGATCGCGTAGGCCTGTCGGATCGGTCGGATCACAAACCGACGGCGCTGTCGGTGGGAGAACAACAGCGCGTGGCGGTCGCTCGCGCCTTGGCGAATAAACCGGGGTTACTTTTGGCGGACGAGCCGACAGCAAATGTGGACCCTGGAAACCAGCAGCAGATTGTGGACTTGATACGCGAGACCTGTCGTGAGGAAGGCATCGCGTTGATGATTGTGACGCACACTCCCGAGGTCGCCAATCAATTTGAACGCATTGACCAACTCGAAGAAGTCAATCACGTGCTCAAGCCGGCGACGTAAATCGGTAAGGCGGGCTTATGTATGCAGAGCACCTACAGGCTTTTGACGCCCTGCCCGTACTCCAGCGGCGAATCGCCCAAGTCCTGGATGCTTTACCAGCCAACGTCCGAGACGACTTGCTGGATGATTCGAGATTTCAAATGGCTCCAGAGAATTATGTTCCCGGCAAAGGGACGACTATCTGGATGGCTGCACCTGGCGTTGAGGGCGAATCCAGTCGCAGTGTGATCTTGCGAGAACGCCTGAACGAGAGCGGCGAACCCTTCGCGTTGTACATCATTGCTCATGAGCTGGCGCATGCGTTCTTGCGCAATGGGCCGTGGGGAGAGATTACCGATCCAGAAGACGCGGCCGATGCGTTGGCCGCGTCATGGGGATTCGCGCGTCCACCGCGATGGACGTGGTTCTTCGGCTAAACCAGGAACTGGGGCAACGTTGTGAATTCCGATTAGGAATCAATATACGTCTTCTTGTTCTTGTACAAAATCAGTCGGGCTTCGCAATCACCCTTGTCGGAATCACTGACCGTTGGAGGCAGCATTTTGATGCATGTCTCCTGAGCGTTTACGGCTTCTTCCCACTTTTCCGAAATGGCGTAGGCTGCTGCCAGAGTGCCCCAGTGATTCCACTCCGTGTTGTCGTAGTGAGTCGCAGTCAGGGCGAGCTTCATTGCCTGTTCCGGGTCGCGTAGATTCTCTTCGGCACAGGTTGCTGTTAGCCACGCCCAGCCGTTGTAGGCTGGAGCAAATTCGGGATTGAGCTCGATTGACTTGCGGTAATCCTTGATCGCATTCGCAAAGTCGCCGGTCGAAGCATAAGCGTTGCCTCGGTTGTTGTAAGCCGGAGCGAACTTCTCATCCGACTCGATGGCAGCATTGTAGTCTGCCATGGCTTTTGCGAATTCCTTCTTGCCAAGCCATGCGTTGCCGCGATTGACCATGGCCCAGGAAAGCTTGGGATCGTACTTCAAGGCTTTGTCGCAATCCGCCAGTGCTTTGTCGTATTCGCCAATACGATTGTAAGAGTCAGCCCGGTTGTTGTAGGCCAATGGCCAACGTGGGTTCAGCTCGCAGGCCTTGTCGAAATCCTCGACGGCCTTTTTGTAGTTGCGGCGTTTGTGCCAACACAAGCCACGATTCACATATCCACGGCCGTTCTTAGGATTGATTCGTAGAGACAAATTGTAGTCGGCTATGGCTTTGGCGTATTGCTTCAGTGCCATGCGTGCGTTGCCTCGGTTGTAGTAACCAGCAGACAGCTTGGGGTTGTACTTGAGGGCTTCATTGTGGTCGCTGATCGCCTTTTCCGGTTTGCCTTGCTCCAGCCATGCGATTCCGCGAGCATTGAAGTACTGCGGTGACTTTTTGTCAGTGATGGCTTGATCGAAATCAACCATCGCCAGTTTGTGATCGCCCATTCGCAATCGAGCCATGCCGCGCTCGAAGTACGTCTTGGGGTTGGGATCTTTCTTGACGCGTTTGGTGAAGAAATCCTCGGCTTCGTCTTTCAGCACGACCTTGTTGATGCTGATCCAGCCACCAGCGCTGGTTACCCACAACCAGGTTCCGTTAACTTTGTCGATTCGATAAACATTGCCGAGTTCGGCGGTGCCAACAATTCCCTCAGGCAACCGGAATTCGGCGCCCCAATCTTTGACGACCACTTCCTTCCCCATGTAATCGTCATAGTCACCGGCGGCGGCTTTTGAATTCGACACCAGAATGGTCAGCGTGAGAACCAGAATCGAGACGGCGCGCACAATAATTCTCCAGGTTAAACAAACCAATGTGTGTGACCTTCTCGTTCACAGGAATCGTGAAGGTGAGGAAGAAGCCGACTCAATCGCCAGCCAATCGCAATTCGTTCGTTTCAAAAACCGTCGAACTGCGGGAGGAAGTGGGCGTAACAGGACTTGAACCTGTGACCTCTTGCATGTCAAGCAAGCACTCTAAACCAACTGAGCTATACGCCCTAACGTACCGAAAGTCGCGCTTTCGACGTGGATCGAAATTATATCGGCTCGATACCAAATTGGGTATCGGCTCTGTGACAAAAGGAGTTTAACGAACCGAAATCGCGCGAATTATTGGTGCAAAGGTAACCAGTTATCTCGCCGGGTCAACAGGATTCAGCCTCCGAAACGGTTCTAAGCGGATAGCTCGAGCCATATCGCTCGTGTCGGCGGCTGTCGTTGGCCGACTAGAGAGGGGGGCGAGACGGGTTTCTCCCAAAGTCGCTTGTTTTCTATACTTACGATCATAAAGATGCGATTTCCGGCGTCAGGTTCGGGAAGTATCGGCAACTGGCGGCCGCTCCACAGGGCGAACCCTGCCTTTCTGCCGACTGTCCCATACAAATACTCAATCTTTGGTTAATCATTCAAACGATGCTCACAGTTCAATTACCCGACGGATCCGAAAAGACGTTTGAAGGCCCGACAACTCCTGGTGATGTAGCCGCCGATATCGGACCGGGACTGGCCAAAGCCGCGGTTTGCGCCGAAGTCGACGGTGTCATGGTTGGGCTAGGCGACACAATGCCCACCAGCGGCAAGGTCGAGCTGAAGCTCTTCACCAAGAAGAATCCAGAAGCACTGGGAGTCATGCGGCACTCCTGCGCGCACATCATGGCTCGGGCTGTGATGCGATTGTTTGATGGAGTCCAGCTCGCATTTGGTCCCACAACCGATAGCGGATATTACTACGATTTTGAGTTGGAGAGATCGCTCACGGAAGAGGATTTTCCAGCGATCGAAGCCGAGATGAAAAAAATCATCGAGCTGGACGAGCCGTTTGAAAGGATCGAACAGACGCGGGAAAAGGCGCTGGATGTTTGCCGCGACCTTAAGCAGGATTTCAAAGTCGAACATATCGAGACTGGATTAGCTGAGCACCCCAACCTGTCCTTCTATCAGCAGGGCGAGTTTATTGACTTGTGTCGCGGCCCTCATGTGGTTTCGCCAAAATCCGTGGGCGCGTTCAAACTGCTTTCCGTGGCTGGAGCGTACTGGAAAGGCGACGCCAATAACAAGCAGCTTCAGCGACTCTACGGGACGGCATTCTTCGACAAGAAGGAACTCAAATCCCATCTAGAGCGTATCGAAGAAGCCAAGCGACGAGATCACCGAGTCCTCGGGAAGCAACTCGAGTTGTTCTCGATTAATCCATTGGTGGGTTCGGGACTGATTCTTTGGTTGCCGCGAGGTGCGCGGCTGCGTGAATTGCTGGAAGAGTTCGTTCAAGGGGAGCTGCGCAAGCGCTTCTATGACGGCGTTCGGACTCCCAACATTGGCCGCGTCGAAATGTACGAAACTTCCGGCCATTTCCCCTACTATCGCGACTCGCAATTCCCGCCCATTTTCGAACACGATGCTGGTTCGATTATCGATTACCTGATTCGTAAGCTCGACGTTGAAGATAAATCCATTGAGCACGATCTGACCGATGAAGGCGAAATGAAGTTGGTCTCAGCGGCTCGACTGGCCGGTTTTGACGGTGCCTACGATACCTCGGCTGAAACAGAAACCAAGTTGGCGGCGCTACGAAAGTGGAGCGGCCAGCATGAAAGGTATCTGATCAAGCCGATGAATTGTCCGCATCACATAATGATTTACAAGTCAAAGCCTAGGAGCTACCGTGATTTGCCAGTGCGACTGGCTGAGTTCGGAACGGTCTATCGTTACGAGAAATCGGGCGAGCTAAATGGGATGACACGAGTGCGTGGATTCACTCAGGACGATGCTCATATTTTCTGTACCGATGATCAGGTTGCCGACGAATTTAAGTCGTGCGTGGAGATGACTCAGTACATTCTCAAGACACTCGGTTTGAGCAACTACCGAGTCCGCTTGGGATTCCGTGATCCGGACAGTGCAAAGTACGTTGGTAGTCCTGAGTTGTGGGACAAAGCCGAAGCTGCACTTGTTCAAGTTTGCGAAGAACTTGAGATTGAAGCGAAACCCGAAGCGGGGGAAGCCGCGTTCTATGGTCCCAAAGCGGATTTTGTGGTGAACGATTGCATCGGTCGGGAATGGCAGCTTGGAACCGTGCAGTTGGATTACAACCTGCCGCAGCGATTTGGACTGGAGTACGTAGGTGCCGACAATAAATCGCACGTGCCTGTGATGATTCACCGAGCCCCATTGGGGTCGATGGAGCGGTTTACCGGTGTGCTGATAGAGCACTTCGGTGGAGCCTTTCCACTGTGGCTCGCTCCAGAGCAGCTGCGAGTCCTCACGGTTAGCGAAAAAGCGGAAGACTATGCTCGCCAGATCGAGGCGAAGCTTACCGATGAAGGGTTCCGCATCACCACCGACTATCGGGCCGAGAAGCTGGGAGCCAAGATTCGCGACGCTCAACTGTCGCTGATTCCCTATATGGTTATCGTTGGCCCTCGCGATGCGGAACAGGGAACTGTTTCGGTCCGGGATCGCATCGAAGGGGATCTTGGCGGAATGTCCATTGAGGATGCCATCACCAAATGGCACGACGAGGTTGAGAAGCGCACAGTTCGCCAATCGTTCTCCGATAGCGCTGGTTTTGGAGAGAGTTCGGGCGGAGACGAATATTAATGTTGGAGGAAAGCTGAATTTTGCGGCGATAACTCCAGTGTTAGATCAACCGTCCAGCTACCGTTCGATGCCTGAGAATGCGAACAAATAGCGGGAATTAACCGAAAAACCATGAGTCCAGTCGACGCAGATTGCCGTGAATTTGATACTCGGGCGAAATGCGCGTAAATTAACGCATCTGGGGACGCCTATACGGTCTTAATATCGTATTCTTATCGATGCGTACCCAAACCAAAGAACTAACCAGAAGGTATTAATGGCAGTCGATCGAACGAGTACTCGGATAAACGATCAAATCCGCGTTCCACAAGTCCGTTGTGTTGACCACGAAGGCAACCAGTTGGGCGTAATCTCTACAGAAGACGCGATGAATCACGCGCGCGAGGCCGGCTTGGATCTCGTGGAAGTGGCACCCAATGAAAAGCCACCAGTTTGCCGGATTATGGATTACGGCAAATTTAAGTATCAACAGGGTAAGAAGCACTCTGGTGGTAAGTCTCACCAGACGAAAACCAAAGAGCTTCGACTGCGTCCCAAAACGGGGCAGCACGATATTGATTTCAAGGTCAAACAAGGACTGCAGTTTCTTGGTCACAAGGACAAGGTTCAAGTTTCCGTGGTCTTCCGAGGCCGTGAGATCGCTCACGTTGCGGAAGGTCGTAAAGTCATGGAAGAAGTTGTCGAGCGGTTGACGGAAGAGGTCGGCAAGATCGAGACTCCTCCGACTCAACAAGGCCGACGTATCGTCTGTATCGTCTCGCCCAAATAATTGCGGGATCACGGGACGAACTCGTCAAGCAGGTGCCGCCGTTGGCGGCATCCATTCTGGATGCGACATGCCGAAGTTTCATTCGTGTCGCTTCGCTGTGCGATCAAAGATATTGAGAGTAGACTTGAAACGTGGCTTGCGCCGCAGCGGCGCTGCTATGTTTCGCCAGCACGTTCTCGCGACCGCTGTTTGCAAGTTCTCGCCGCATCGGCTCGTTCGTTAGCAGGTCATGTAGTTGATCGCATAACGCCAAGTTATCACCCGGCGGGAACAGTCTTCCGCCGCCGGTCGAGTCCAGCAGTTCAGGGAAAGCCCCGTGATCTGGTTGCACTACGGGAACTCCTGCAGCCAAGGCTTCGATGA
>CAYYHV010000087.1:0-12264 GCA_964471695.1 uncultured Pirellulaceae bacterium | reverse complement strand
TTTGGGTTCTTTCCACGTGCAGGGAACGGAAAAAACGTCGATGCCCCGCAGGAATTCCAGTTTTGCCTGGCGCTCGATATCCGGCTGGAATTGAACGCAGTCTTCGCCGTATTTCCGAGTCAGCGGTTTGAGGCATTCGTCCACGTATGACTGCGCGTTGCCTAACCAGCCAGCGACGTGCAACCGAGCCGTTTTTGTCTGGTCGCGAGTCTTCAGTTCATCGAAGGCTTGGCAGAGTATGTGCAGCCCTTTTTCGGGAGCCATCCTGGCGAGGTACCCAATCGTGGGCGGACGGTCTGCGAGGGATTGGTGGGCATTGACGTCGTCGATTTTGTCGTACTGCGTCGTGTCCAATCCCAGCGGAACTGTCTGGAACTTTTCGCGCGGTAGATTGAGAAAGTCGGACATGAAATCCGCGTAGAATCGACTGTGCGTGAGAAAGCCGTCAACGTGTTCGCCAATCCTGCCGATCTCCTTCACCGCCTGTTTTCGTACATCGTCGGATAAGTCTTTGAGAAAGACGTCGTCTCCCTGAAGCGTGATGAGGATCGGACAGCCCAGCTTTTTTCGAAGTGCTGGAGCCGAGCCGGCTATCAGGATGTTGCTGAACACCAGCAATTCGGGGTTCAACTCGGTGGACAGCCAATTGGCCAAACGATCGACTTCCTTGCGCTGTCTACCAAGATCGCCCCGAAGCATCGAGAGCGTCAGGTCGCCGAGTTTGCTGGCATCGGTTTCCATGCTGCGGCTGGTTACCCACTTCAGAAGGGTCGGGTTATCCAGCCAACGGTCCATCCATGCGGGGAAATACCGCATCCAGGGGAGTTTTTGCTGCAAAAAGACGTTGATGCCACCGAAAAACACCTGATCGATGCTGACGCTTGTTTCGTCAGTCTGGATGGGGGTATAAGTCGGGATAAGGATGGCATCCACCGATTGCTGCTGGAGGGCTGCAGCCAGCGCGTTATCGTGAATGCAACTGCCGCAATACATCCCCCCTGCCCCGGCCGTAAGTAGTGCGATGGTAGGAGAATCCGTCATGTATTCCTCGGTGCCGGCATTATTGCTAGAAAGCCCGTGAATTGTAGTGTTTCAATAGGGGCAATTGAACCGATACCCCTTTGCGCGGACGTCAGCGAACTCTACAATTCGGGATTCCAGCCTGGGACACGTGGTCCTCAGGGGGAAGTGATCGGAGAATATCATGCCTAAAATGAAGACGCACAAAGGGACCAAAAAGCGGTTCCGATTGAGTGCGAAGGGTAAGGCGATGCACCGCCAATCGGGGACAAGTCACTTGGCTTTCCGTTTGACGAAGAAGCGACGTCGAAACCTGCGTGGCACAACCAGCCTTGCTACGTGCATGGAGCCCTCGATTCAACGGGCTCTGAATGGTTACAGCTACTAAGACTCATTACTGGTCTTGAGTAGTTCATTTTGACAATTCGGCGTGCAGGCAGACGAACGCTTCTCGATGAGAAGGGCCTGACAGGTCGGTAAGAAGGAATAACGATGCGTACAACTAAGGGTGCAGCTCGCACACAAGCCAAACGACGGCTATTCAAAAAGGCCAAAGGCTACGTTGGTGGCCGCGGTAATCTGTTACGATCGGTCAAGGAAACATTGCTCCGAGCCGGAGCATTTGCTTATCGTGATCGTCGAGTCAAAAAGCGTCAGTTTCGTCGCTTGTGGATCACACGTATTTCGGCGGCTTGCCGATCCCGTGATATCCGTTACAGCCAGTTTATCAACGGCTTGAAAAAGGCCAACATTGAGCTGGATCGCAAAATGCTTTCCGAAATCGCGATCCACGACGCCACGGCCTTTGACACCATTGTCGATGCGGCCAAGCAGGCACTGGCAGCCTGACCGACCCCGGTCAAACCGCCCCGTCAAACTTAATTGGTCGCCGCGAAATTCCGGCGGCCATTTTTTTGTGGACTCACACTCATTGGGAATTGACGACTTATGGCTCTGGCAGAATTCCTTACTGATCTCGATGCACTGGCGTCGGAGGCAACCACTGCCTTCGATAGCGCTGCGGACGCTGATGAATTGGAATCCCAACGTGTGGCTTTTCTCGGTCAGAAGTCGGGACGCATGAAGCTTGCGCAGAAAGGGATGGGCAAAGTCGACGGGCCCGACAAGCCAGCGGCTGGTAAACGCTTCAACGAAGTGAAGCAGGCCGTTCAGGCTGCATTCGATAACGCCAAATCACGACTCGCTGGTGGCTCGAAAAAATCGGGCACAAGCACGTTCGATCACACGCTGCCCGGGACGAGCTTTCGCTTAGGTCGACTGCATCCGATTACCCAGACGATTGAAGAGCTCAAGGATATCATGGGGCGCCTGGGCTTTACCGCCTCGGATGGACCGGAAATAGAAGATGAGCATCACAACTTCAACGCACTGAACATTCCGATGCAGCATCCGGCTCGGGATCCGTTGGATAACTTCTACCTGTCGACGGCGGGAGTCACATCGGACAAAGCAGACACATTGCTCCTGCGAAGTCAGACGAGTACCGTGCAGATTCGCGTGATGGAAAACACCAAACCGCCAATCCGGATAATCTCTCTCGGCCGTGTTTACCGCCCCGACACGGCAGATGCGACGCACTATCCGATGTTCCATCAGATGGAAGGCTTGTTGATCGACGAAAGCGTCACGATGGCCGACTTGAAGAGTGTTTTGCGTATGTTCGCCAGTTCCTACCTTGGTGGCGACGTCAGTATCCGCTTCCGACCTTCCTTCTTTCCATTCACTGAATGACACCTGGATTGAATTCGGTGGAGCCGGCATGGTCGATCCCAATGTCCTACGAGCCGTCGGTTACGATCCCGATGAGGTGACTGGATTCGCCTTTGGGCTGGGCGTCGAACGGCTTTGCATGCGTCGACATAACATTACGGACATCCGTGAGTTTTACGACAACGACGTTCGCTTCCTGCAGCAGTTCTAAACACCTTCGCTGGATTTTCCACGATGGACCTTACTCACACTCAAACACGCTGATCGAATACTATGCTCGTTTCCTGGAATTGGCTGAAGGACTATGTCACCGTATCTGCGACGCACGAAGAAGTCGCATTGAAGCTCGCCATGTCGGGGCTGAATCACGAGGGCACCAAAGTGGTCAGCGATGACCAGTGCATTGACCTCGAAGTCACCAGTAACCGAGGCGACTGCTTGGGCCACATTGGTGTGGCTCGGGAAATCGCTGTCCTTTGGCAGCAACCGCTGAAGCAGAGTGACCCCAAGCCCGCCGAAGGCAGCGCGAAAGTTGCTGACGCAATCAAAGTGAAGATCGACACGGAACTGTGTCCACGTTACACCGCCCGAGTCATCAAAGGCGTGAAGATCGGTCCCAGTCCCAAGTGGTTGCAGGATCGCCTGCAAACGATCGGGATCGCTTCCATCAACAACGTTGTCGATATTACGAACTACGTGATGATGGAATGTGGCCAGCCACTACACGCCTTTGACCTCGCTCAAATTCGCGGCGGTCAGATTATTGTGCGAGCCGCGAACCCGGATGAAGAGTTTGAAGCGATAGATCACCGAACCTATAAGCTGAATCCAAAGATGTGTGTCATCGCCGACGCCGAACGCAGCGTGGCTCTCGGCGGAGTCATGGGAGGCGTGGATTCCGAAGTCACCGAGAAGACGGTAGATGTTCTCGTTGAGGCCGCAACCTTTCAATCGCTCTCGATACGCTCCACGGCTCGAGCTTTGAAACTGCACAGCCCTTCGTCATATCGGTTCGAACGGGGCGTGAATTGGGATGGCATTGATTGGGCCAGCCGGCGCTGCTGTGAACTTATCCTTGAGCACGGTGGCGGCGAGTTGTTGTCTGGAGTCGTCGATGTTGTCCATACGGCGGAGTCACCCAACGAACCTGTTGAAATGCGATTCGCTCAAGTCAAACGCGTTCTTGGCATCGACGTCGCTGCCGCCGAAGTTGTGCGGATTTTGGAGGCGCTGGGATGCGAGAACAAAAATACAACTGACGATGCCGTCACGGTCGTACCGCCACCATGGCGACATGATTTGGGACGCGAGATTGATCTCATCGAGGAAATCGCACGCATCCATGGCTATGACAAGATTCCTGAGGACGTAGGCGTTCCGATGGCTCCATCGTACCGGCAGGATTCGGAGCGAGTCATGCAGCATATTCGCCGCATGATGACCGCGTCAGGTTTTGATGAAGCCATGACTGCCAGTGTGGTCACGCAGGCTTGGTCGGATGTGACCAGTCCCTGGACGAATGAGGAAGCAATTCAGTCGAGTACGCCGATGTTGGAGGGAGCCGACAGGTTGCGTCGTTCGGTGGTGCCCAGTCTGTTGGGCTCGCGGAAACGCAATGAGAACTTGTCGAACGCGGACATTGAGCTCTTCGAAACGGCGAAAGTCTATTTACCTCGCAAGGGACAGCTGCCGGATGAGCCTTGGATGTTGGCACTGACCAGCGGGCGAGATTTCCTTGCCGTCAAAGGGATTATCGAAACGCTGATTAAGAGTCTCAATCCACATGCGGAATTGGAAACGGCTGATTGTTCTATCCCGCTGCTCGACGAAGAGCAACGCTGCGAATTAGTTTGCCAGGGGGAGAAGCTTGGATATCTGGGGCTGCTTGAGAGTGGCATTCAAAAATCCAAGATGTATTCATTGCGAGCCCAAACGGTTGTGGCGGAGCTGCGAATCGCGGGACTTGAGAAGATCGCCAGTTTGATTCCGCAGTATCGCAAGCAAAGCGCCTATCCGCCGGTGACTCGCGACATGAACCTGGTGATTGACGAAGCCGTTCGCTGGTCCGATGTAGCGGCGACGGTTCGGAATGCGACAGGCGAGATGCTCGATCAATTGGAGTTTCGTGAAATCTATCGCGATGCCGAAAAAGACGGCGCAGGCAAGAAACGCATGATGTTCTCATTCCGGCTTCGCTCCGATGAGCGGACCCTGACGGGTGAAGAAGCCGACACGTTGACGAATTCAGTCATCAAGGCTTGCGAATCTAACCACGCTGCGAAGCTTTTATCCTGAGCTCATTCGCCTCGGGCCAACGGGAGATAATCCGTGGACTCGACTATGCCACGACAACGATCGGCGAATCCATTTACCACGCAGAGGATTCGTCCAGGTTCGATTGAATTCGTGTTTCGTGACGGCGAGTCCATAGACGCTGTCCTGGCGAGGCTTGCGCAACAAGATGGCTATGGTCAGATTGTTGGCCCGCACGGCACGGGGAAATCAACGCTGCTGTCGATGATTCAACAACGTCTGACGGAATCTGGCCAGGCATTGCACAGCATTCGGTTGACCAGTCAGGATCGGCGGCTTTCGATCCTGTCACTGTGCCAACTTGCTTCAACGACTCAAGTGACAATTGATGGGTTTGAGCAATTGTCTACGCTCAATCGGAGGCTGGTGCGTTTCGTTTTCAAGTGGCGTGGGATCGGATTGCTGGTCACGACACATAGCGACGCGAAGCTACCGATGGTTTACGACACCACGGATTCAGCCGAGCGATGTGAAGCCGTCGTGAAGCGTCTATTACCTTCGGACTCGCAGCACCAACTATCCGCTGGAGAATTGCAATCGCTAGTTCAAGAGCAAGATGGCAACGTTCGCGAGGTCTTGTTTGCTCTATACGATTGGTATGAGCAATTGGCACCCCGCGACAGCGACACTCCTCGTTGAGTTCGTAGCCTCGCCAATGGTGTCGCACCGTAAGCCTTGCGCCAATGGTCGTTTGCGATTTCGCACGAGTGGTCACGGTCGACGGTTGATTCAATCGCAACGGGTGGCTGATGCCAACCAGCCCGCCCAAGGCAATCTGGCCAGTGTGCGTCTAAATCCAGGCTTGGAATATCAAGTCAATCAGGTTCAGTTTCGACAATTCATACGCCCGCCGAATTTTGTCATGTGAGATCAAGATCCAGAGAATTAGCCAGTTGTCCGGCACCGCAGTCAGGGCAGTTGTGGAAAATTCTCCTCAACTGGAAATCGACTCATCGAAGTGCTGACTGTTTACGCTACACGGAAATGTAGGGTGTCTGTTCGTGACATGACGGCGTGGTCAAATCATCAGCACGGAATCCACTTGTAAAAAAAGCCGACGAGCACAGGGTGCAAGTCGGCTTTGAGTAGCAAGTTCGAAGGTGGTTCTAGCGAACGCTTGACCGACCACGACCAAGGTTGAAACCAACCATGGAGATGAGCAGCAGGATAGCCAACGTTGATCCGTTCGGTTCAGGGACAACCTGAGTCACGATCGGCTCGATGATGATACCCTTCTTGTCGATAAATGACGACGAGACGTTGTCAACTGCCAAGGCGGTCATCAGATTGTTCTGGCGATAGTCCAATCGTGTTGCCCCAAGAATTGGCAGTCCACCACCGAGGGTTGGATCGACTGCAGCCAATGCCGATGGGATGTTGAGCAGTAACTCACCCTGCCAAGTCGACACGTCTGGGTGATCTTGAGCATTCCAGCCGTCGGCGCCGCGAGACGGAAGGACGTTCATCGTATCGCTTACGGTGATCGTCGTTGGTAGTTGGTAAATCAGTCCGTCTGCTGATCCATCGTCAAGCAGGACCTCGTAGATGGTCAGGAAAAGTGGGGCTTCGACATTCGCCAGAGTCAGGTTGGTTGGACCGGCAGGCGAGGTCAGGCTGAGCGAGCCGAATTCTTCCAATCGCATGGCTTCGACATACATGCCGGGCTGCGACTGAAGCTGGAAAGAGAGGAACCCATCGGTCAGGTCAAGGTCTGGCCCGGGGAATACCTGTGCCGAAAAGTGTGGCGCGTTGAAATTGAGTAAGTCGCCAATCAACAGCGGCTGACCATAGTTTCCGAGCTGGGTGAAGCCGCCGACTCCATCGTCTCGAAGGAAACTGTCTGTTGTCGATGTCTCAACAAGATCACTGTAGATCACGTTGGGGGTGGTGTAGCTGCCGTAATTCAGCTGAGATTGTGCTGAAAAGCCGAATGCCGAAAGGCAAGAAGAAAAAACGACAATCACGGAGAGCGCAATAGTTGAAACGCAGACTTCGTGTCGAACGCCTCCCTGATTTAATTGACCCGTCATTGGCTGTCCTCCTTGGTTCTGCTGGCTTCATGCCAGCCAAAATAATTAGTAGTTGCTTAGGATTCGATACTTAAGCCACCGCATAGGGAAGGAGAATCAATCAAGCAGAGATCATTGATTGCAACAACAGTTGCCAAGAATGAAATCCGTTTCGCTGGAGTGAATTGATAGTCCTTTGTTTACCGTTTGCCGGCACGCCTTAGATTGTGAGCATAAAAAAACGGTGGTTGCGAATCAACCACCGAGTCAAAATTTTCAGTGCTAGCAATATAGGTATGCTAGCGAATATCGTTCATGACGCTACCATTCCGCGCGAAGTGACTCTTCCGAGATCAGTCGCTCGGCGGCTCGTCCGTACTCGTCCAGGCTGCGACGTTGGCCCACGGAATGCCAAGGCCCGACTTCTTGTAACTCAGGCATGATTTCCACAAGCTGATTGGTAAGCGTTTCTGCGAGTCGTTGAATGGAGGGCGTTGTGGCGTTCTCCGCGAGTGCTTTGACTGTTTTCATGATCCGAACCAAACGGGCTCGAGCCAAAACCGATTCGGAGAGGGGATTGCCTGGATCAACGAGTAGTTCTGCGATCGGTACACCGAGGACACGTTGCCATTCATAGAGTTCACTGAGTTTCAGGTCCGTTACTTCGGCTTCCTGTACGCGAAGTTTGCGAACATCGGTACCCATTTGGCGGGCTGCGCTACGCAACGAAAGGCCCTGCTGTTGACGCACTTGGGCGACTCGGTGCAGTCCCGAAGGGGTTTCCGCTTTTTGTTCTTGCTTGTTCGCATTATCCATCAGTCGATTCTGCGCTGTTCGTTCGACAGTTGCCATTTTCGTGTTCCTTGCTCGTGACTCTGGGAGAGTCGGTTCGTGCTGGTTGCCAGATATACATGCGATACATGAATCAAACGCTTCCTGCGCGTGAATCGTGCATACCTCGGGACAGAACGGACCGCCATCGTGGCGTCGTTTACCGAAGCATCGGTCTCCCAGATTTGTTGACGTACTTCGAGTCGCATGAAGCAACTCGGTAAACCCCAGCAGTCAACTTTGTCGAATAGGCCCGCGTGCGATTGTTTGCCCGCTCGCACCGCGTGGTCGTAAGTCTAACTTACGACGTCTCGAAATGATATACGGCATCGTTGCTTCAGGGGACCCTTCACTTTCAATATTTATAGGAGTACGTCGATTAAGCCCGATTGGATGTAAACTCTGTTACATGTCGCGGTAAATGTCCGAGGAGGACAGTAAGTGCTTGTGGCACCCCACTTTCGGAAAAATCTGACTGCACACTAAAATGCCACGTCAACAATTATATGAGGATTGCCATTATGGCTACGAACGGCGAGCTCCCCGACTTCGACAAAGGTGGGGGGCTGCTACCTGCAATTGCACAGGACGCTGAGACTGGGAAGGTGCTCATGTTAGCGTGGATGAATCAAGAGAGTTTCGAGGAAACGCTGCGAACATCGATGGCGGTTTACTACAGCCGTTCACGACAAAAGTTGTGGCGCAAGGGTGAGGAGAGTGGTCACACGCAGCAACTAGTTTCAGTTCACGTAGATTGCGATGCGGATGCAATCCTGCTGAAAGTCCGGCAAAATGGAGCCGCATGTCACGAAGGCTACACGACGTGTTTCTTTCGTGAATTAGCCGACGGGCAATGGTCGGTTCGTGAAGAGCGAGTCGTCGATCCCAGTACTGTTTATCAAGAGAAACCAAAGTCATAAGTATGAGTGCAGAAGCTAAACTCACGGAGCTGGGATTGGAATTGCCCGCGGTCGGCAAACCGCTTGGCGCCTACCAACCCATCGTTATTTCTGGAAACATGGCTTACCTGTCTGGGCATGGTCCCATTCAGCCGGATGGCACATTCACGAAAGGCCGAGTCGGCGAGAATGTGACGAAGGAAGAGGCGTATGATGCTGCGCGACGGACCGCTCTGGCTATGTTGGCAACGGTGCGAGATAAAGTCGGGTCACTCGATCAGGTTGCCCGAATCGTCAAAGTCGTGGGGATGGTAAATTGCACTCCCGACTTTTACGAGCAACCTGCGGTGATCAACGGTTGCAGTGAATTACTGCGTGATATCTTCGGCGAGGCCCGCGGAGTCGCGGCTCGTAGCGCTGTCGGAGTCGCGGCATTGCCAGCGGGGTGGGTCGTAGAGATCGAAGCCATCATCGAGATCAAATCGTAGACCGTTTCGACTCAACGCCAATCGTTGTCATACGTATTGGGGTTGGTATCTCTGTTGGCATTGGGTTTCCGAGTTGTGCGCGGTTGTGTACGCAGCCCGGTGTTCTGGTGCGGACTGCGACGTGACAATTCTCGCGTCAACTCGTTCATCAGCGAATCGGAAGGGTCATCCAACACGTAGGCTTGTCCTTCACCGCCGCCTCGGGGTCGGACGATGCAGATGACCTCTGCATCGCTGCTGGGCTGCATTGGCGTCGATTGACTTGCAAACCTCGATGGCGTGATCGTCGTTGAATTCGACGCACCATCGTTCTCGTGGCTGATTGCTCCAGCCGCGTTCAGATGTGCGGAGCTAGTCCGCAACGGTGGAGTGTTTGATCTTCGATCGTCGGCTCTTGCCAACGCTTGTTTAGAGCGATAAATAAAGCTCAACCCAGCCGAATCGAGTTCTGCGTGGACTGGGCCCAAGGCGGCGTAGAGACCTTCGTCGGCCTTTGGGTCTGCGGCGTTGCAGACTCCAATGAGCATTCCCTCGCTATTGAATAGGCCGCCGCCGCTGCGTCCTTCGACGGGGCGACCGCCAACAACAATGTTCGCTGGACCCAGGTAGCGGTTAATGTCGAGGACTCGGTCGCGAATAACCGTAGGCTCGCTTCCACGATTGCACCCCAGGCTGAACGCTGCCTCTCGCTTTTGGGGGGAGCAGCCCGCGCCACCGATTCTGACGGCCGACACTTCAACGCCTGGGCGAATCGAGATAAGACCGATGTCACGTTTCGCGTTGTAGCTGATCAACTTGCCGGGAACGCCTGACGGGGAGTTAGGTGCGAACAGGTCGCACAAGATCTCGCCTCTTCCCTGTGAGTTATGGAAGATGTGTCCACAAGACAAAACTAACGCCTCTTCGCCATGCACATCTACGATGGTACCCGAGCCAAGAGAAACGCCCGTTTGGTCTTTGATACGGATGCGAACCGTGGCGTTCCGCGCTGTCCGAATCATCTGCTCCTCAGTACGACTGACGGTTCCCGGTCGTCCATTCACCATGTAGTCGATTTTGGATGAGTCCGGTGACGCAGGAACTCCAACTGTCGCTCCAGGTGTGGCTCGCGGCAATCCGTTGGGAAGCGCGTTGTCTTGTGGCGAATTCGCCCCATAAGTTTCCAGAGGGGGAACCACGGCTTCGTAATTGGTGGCTGGGTAGTCGTCGACGACTTCGTTTTCGATTGGGGGAGAGTCGACTTGGGCGAGCTGACGTGAACTTTTGGGTTTTATTCGCTCAGCCAGCGACGATAGAGCGCCGCGGATCGTTGTTTTCTTTTTCGCGACCGGCGCCTGACCACGAATGACAGTTCGCTCGTCGGCGGAGGAGTGTATTGCGACTTGGGCTTTTCGTTCCTCGCTACGCACAATATGGATCATGCGATCACGCAATGAGCCATAGTCTGTCTTGCCGACGATTCGGTCGACGGCTTTACCGTCGACCACTGCGAGGATCGTTGGAATTTTCTCGACATTGTATTGCCTTGCCAATTGTCGATGCTGATCGAATTGGATGACTCGAATAGGAGCCCCTTCGGCCATCAGCCGAGAAACGGTGGGCTTCATGTCCTGACAGCTTCCGCACCATGGAGCGGTGAATTCCCAGAACTCAACAGACGGATTGCCTGCGAGGAGTGTCATCAACAATATGGACTTGGCGGTGATCATGGCATCCCTCCCTGGACTGCGCTGACCCGTGCCTTGCGGCACTCGACCTCGGCCAAACGAGGCATTCGACGTGAATTGTCGACGGACGATCCAAGAGCTGGCTCCGCAGGTTTGGCACAATGGGACCACTTGGAGGTTCGTCGTTGGCGGGGACTTTGAGCAGCCGCGGATATTCTGGCAAGGTCAGTTGGGTTCGACACGAGCCGCCACTACACTCGACTGTGCAAGGATGGGGCGATCACTCGGCGGACCGTTCCCATTGGAGATCTTGAGGAAATCTGCCAATTTCAGGCAGGAAATTGGCGAACCACCCGTCTCATTGCAGCCTGGCAACGTAGAAATCGACTCGCCAGAATTGGGATCGTCTGCCATATTGTGCTGCCACTCTGAACCTCAGGTGAGCTTGCTGTGACTGATAGCAGTGGGAATCAAATAGGTAGTTCAGATAAGAATGTCGGCCCGACTTTTTGGGCCTAGAACAGTGAAGAATACTATGTCGCGAAGAATCCTCGTCACCGCCGCATTACCCTACGCGAACGGGCCAATTCATATTGGGCATCTCGTGGAATATGTCCAAACAGATATCTGGGTCCGCTTTCAGAGACTGCGTGGTAACAACGTCATCTATATCTGTGCTGATGACACCCATGGCACAGCCATTATGATTCGTGCCCGCAAAGAGGGTCGATCGGAAGAGGAGTTGATTGCAGAAACGAAGCAATCGCACGTTGAAGACTTTGCGAAGTTTGGTATCTCATTTGATCACTATGGAAGCACCAATAGTGATGCGAACCGAGTGCTCTGCGAGGAAATCTGGAAGAGCCTTCGCGATGCAGATTTGGTGACTGAGAAAAATATTGAACAGCTTTACGATCCCGAAGCCGGGACTTTTCTGGCCGATCGGTTTGTTCGAGGGACTTGTCCCAAGTGCGGTAAGACAGATCAGCCCGGCGACAATTGTGAATGCGGGCACACCTACAGTCCAGTCGACCTTGTCGATCCGGTTAGTGTTCTGTCGGGTGCCACCCCCGAGCTGCGTGAAGCCAAGCACTTGTTTGTTCAGATCGAACAGCTACACGACTTTCTCCAAGAATGGACGCAAAGTGGCGACCATCTGCAAACCGAGATTGCCAATTACCTTACGGGCCACTTTCTTGGCGAGCAACTTCGTGATTGGGATATTTCGCGACCGGCTCCCTATTTTGGTTTTGAGATCCCCGACAGTCCCGGAAACTATTGGTATGTCTGGTTTGATGCACCGATA
>CAYYHV010000086.1:12155-20787 GCA_964471695.1 uncultured Pirellulaceae bacterium | reverse complement strand
GTGGGAGTAGGAAACTCTACCATTGTTGCAAACGGTAACTGTTGGCCACATTGTTTTCCGAGTTCAGCCAAAAAGCGAACGGCGGTCAGCGAGTCGCCGCCCAATTCAAAGTAATTGTCGTTTGGAGCAACCTTGGGAATCGCCAGAAGCTGTTCCCACATCTCGGCAATTCTCAGATGACCTGCCAGCCCGGACGAAGTCGTCGTTGCCGGGATGTTGCTCAGCGAAGTTGACGAATCTAGTGCTTCTCTGGCGGCTTCGAGGAAAGGAGATTTCGCATGGATATCGAGTTCCATGCGCTGCTTCAGGTCCCGAGTCGAAATCAAGATCGCTGGGGCTTCGCTCGACAGGATGCGCTGAAACATTTGCGCTCCCTGGTCGGGTGTAAACGAATCAAGCGGATCGAACAGTTGTTTGGTGCTCCCGAACGAGTCGGCGAAATCTCGGGCTACCTCGGCTGCCATACCAATCGCCTGCCATTCATCGGATGCAATGGCCACCGCGTGGGTGCCCGACTGTTGCATCTTCGCTGCGAAAGCCTCGAGGAAACTGTTGCCTGCCACGTAGCTGATTTGGCCATATCGGTTGTGGTAAAGCACATTCGAAATGGATGAGAACAGCACCCAGAAATCGACGGGGTGGTCAGCCAGAACCGCTTGCAGCGTGAGTGTGCCGTGGACCTTTGATTGCAACATGCTATCGGTGGCATTCCGATCTCGTTGCTGGATGGCCCCGGCAGTATCGGCGACTCCCGCTGCATGCACGATTCCGTTGATTAAACCAAGCTCGTTGGTGATCCTGGCAACGGTCGTCCGCATTTGCGACGCGTCGGAAACATTGGCCGAAAAATGGGCGACGCGGCCGGGCAAAGATTCGAGCTCACGAAGGCGTTCGAGTTTCTGAGAAGTCGCGTGATCTTTGCCATGGTCGGCAATCCAGTTTTCCCATTCGTCTGGTGGTGGCAGCTCACTACGACCAAGCAACGCGACGTTGGCTTGTACGGACTGGAGCAGATGTTTGGCGATGGTAAATCCGATACCGCCTAATCCACCCGTAATGAGGTAGGTGCCGCCGTGTTTCAGTCGCTTTGTGTTGGCGTAGGATTCGTCGAGTGGATGACGCACAACCGAAGGAATACAGCGCTGGCCGTTTCGATATGCGACCCAGTTATCGTCCGTCGATGAAAGCAATTCGTCACAGGCTTGTTGGGTATCCTCCCATGGGACGTCGATCAGTTTGCAGGAAATCTGTGGATATTCAATCGGGATAACTTTGGCCGCACCGATCATCGTGGCTCGACCAGGAACAATCGACGGTGGCTGATCGATCTGCGACTCTTCCGAGAAGGCTGACGCAAGACGACTGGCGATGATGGAAAGCTGCACCGGTTGATTCAGTCGAAACCTTCCCAACGCTTGTGCGAGGAATTGCAGGCTGTAGAGCCCCAGCGTTTGCTGGTCGTGAAGGCCTTGCAGCCAATCCGATTGAAGCGAGTCGATGGCGTCGGCAGTTTGCCATTGCCACAAATGGACAATGTGACTGGGGAAGTGACCGTTGTCTGACAAATCCTGGAGCAGTCGATCGAAGTCCTTGGGTTGGTCTGGGGCGATGGTGAAGCGATCGTGCTCCCGTTTGGAATACGATGAGCCGACTTGGACGGTTACGCAATTGTGACCCGCCTCTTTCAATCGCTGGACAAGATCGGCAGAATTTTCGTCAGGTCCGACGAGAAGTAACCAGTTTGTCGCTTCCTGATCTGTCGGCGTTGCAGGTTTCGGCTCCCAGGTCTGCGCGTAAAACCAGCTATCAAAGGGTTCGTGCTCCTGAGGTAAGGCCGCCGCAATTTCTGCATTCACCAGCTTGGCATGCTTAGGATTCTTCCCAGGCGATTGTGGGTTGGATGCGACGCTTCCGGGAGGAGCCTCTTCAATCCAGTATCTTTTGCGTTGGAAAGGATACGTTGGCAATGAGACTCGCTGCGGCTTTCGGGACGTACTCTCTGAACCGACTTCGGGCCATTGCACCTTGGCTCCGCAAGCCCATATCTTCGCATACGACTTCATCCATTGCTCGACATCGCCCGTCGACTCGTTCGGATGCCGTGTCGAGCGAATCGTCTGCCCAGTCATTTCTAGTTGCAGGCGAATGAGGCTGGAAAGCGTTTGTCCCGGTCCGACTTCCAGGAAAATGCTCGTGTCTCGTTCAATCAGGGCTCCAGCCGCTTGTGAGAACTGGACGGTGTGTCGAATATTCCGTGCCCAGTACTCAGGGTCAGTCATATCGTTCGGATTGGCCCAGGTTCCCGTGACCGTGGATACGATCGGTATCTCCGGGGGCATCCGTTTGTGGTTGGCAACAATGTTGCGGAACTCGTCCATTGCGGGTTCCATCATCGGGGAATGGAACGCGTGTGAGGTGTGCAGGACGCGACAGGCTATTTCTTCGTTTTGTAACGCAGCGGCAAAAGCGTCAACCGTTTCCGATGGTCCCGATACGACGCAATGTTGCGGGCTGTTTACGACAGCCAGTGACAATTCGGTGGGAAGTCGTTCTTGCAGTTCGGCGGCCGAAAGCGTGACGGCGAGCATCTTGCCGCGAGGAAGGTCCTGAAGGAGTCGCCCTCGTTGAATCGAGAGTTCGATCGCCGTTTCGATCGAGAAGATACCAGCCACGCACGCCGCCGCGATTTCGCCGACGCTATGTCCCAATACACAACTCGGCGTGATCCCGTTGCGCATCCATAGTCGTGCAAGACCGAGTTCCGTTGCCGTGATCGCGGGCTGAGCCAACCAGGTTTCTGACAATCGTTGCTGAGCCCGTTCGTCGTCGGATTCACGGTTGAAGATTGATTCACGAAGATCAACGGATAGCCACTGTTTGGCGACTTGATTGAAGTAATCCATGTCGGCTCGGAACGACGCTACGGAATCGTAGAGATCTCGCGTCATGCCGGCGTATTGCGCCCCTTGACCAGGGAACAGAAATCCAACATCGGCTTCACCGACGCTGCGAAGCAATGAAGTGCAGTCGAAGTGCACCCCATTTGCGGTGTCGGGATTGCTCAACGCCTGGATCAATTCCGAGCGTGACTTGCCGAATACGGCTCGGCGACATCCAAAACCACGCCGGCCGTTTTTGAGCGTATGTTCAATATCGGTCAGGGGAACGTCGGCGTGCTCGTCCAGGTGTTGGGCAAGTTTTCGCGACGCGATATCCAGAGCAGTATCATCTCTCGCCGAGAGGACCAGGAGATGTGGCAGCTCGGTGGGGTCTGCGGATGGCTGAGTATTGGCGGCAAGCGATGGTTCCAGCTTGGGGGCTTGCTCCACAATAGCGTGGGCATTGGTACCACCAATTCCGAACGAACTCACACCCGCGCGACGTGGTTCGTTGTTTGCTTCGGCGTCATCCCAGGAGATTGTTTCGGTCGCAACGCAAAAAGGGCTGTTGGCGAAATCCGCGTTGCGATTGGGCGTCTGGTAGTTCAACGATTGAGGGATGATTCCATCACGCACAGCGCAAGTAGCCTTAATCAGGCCAATTATCCCAGCGGCAACGTCTTGATGGCCAAGGTTGGTTTTTACCGACCCGACGTTGCAAAATTGCTTCTTGTCTGTTGTTGCACGGAACGCCTGGGTGAGCGCTTCGATCTCCACCGGGTCGCCGACAAACGTTCCCGTACCATGAGCCTCGACGTAGCCGATCTTGTCAGCGGTGATACCACTTTGTTCGTGTGCCATTTGAACAACTTCGGTTTGTCCATCGATTGACGGAGCCGAGTAGCTCATTTTCGCATTGCCATCATTGTTGATGGCTACGGCCTTGATCACACCGTGAATCTTGTCGCCATCCGCAATCGCGTCCGACAGTCGCTTGAGGACAACGACACCCACGCCTTCGCCGAAGACGGTGCCTTTTGCTTCGTCATCGAATGTCCGAACATGCCCATCGGGCGAGAGTATCATGCCTTCTTGAGATATGTACCCATTTCGATAAACCAGATTGACACTGACGGCTCCTGCCAATGCCATTGAGCATTGTTGGAGTTGCAATGCCTGGCAAGCCAGTTGGACGGCGACAAGCGAAGTCGAACATCCCGTCTGAACCGTCATGCTCGGTCCGTTGAGATTCAGGCGGAAGGAGACTCGTGTTGCCAGGAAATCTTTCTCATTGCTGATCAGCGTTTGAAACGCCGTCGAAGGGTCGGGAGGTCCCTGGACTCGATAAATCAAATCGCGATAGTCATTGGGGCGAGCTCCCGCGTAAACGCCAATGTTGCCGTCGGTCTGCGCGGGGTCGTAACCCGCGTCTTCTAATGCTGTCCATGCACATTCAAGGAACAGTCGATGTTGCGGATCGGTAATCTTGGCTTCGTGGGGACTGATGCCAAAGAACTCAGCGTCGAAGTAGTCGACGTGGTCCAATGATGCAGTGACTGGCACAAAGTTTGGGTGGTCGATCACGTCATGGGAAACACCCGCGGCGAGCAGTTCATCGCGACTCAGCCGCCGAATCGACTCGACACCATTCTTTAAATTGTCCCAAAACTCGTGGACATTCGTCGCATCGGGAACGCATGTGGCCATGCCAACAATCGCGATGGGCGGAAGCAGGCCCGTCGAATCGATAGGTGCGCTTTTTGCAACGGCTCGTTTCTTCTTTCTCCTATCAGATTTCTGTTTGTTATCGAGATGCCGGGCTAGTTTTGAGATGGTGGGATGCTGAAATAGATCGACAATTGCGAATTGCGCCGGTAGGGCTTCGTTGAGCCGCAATTCCATCTCGGCGAGCATCAACGATTGCCCGCCGAGTTCAAAGAACGTTCGATCGGTAGTGACCCTGTCCTGGCCAAGCAACTGACGCCAGATTTTCGCGATTGCGATTTCCGTCGAAGACTTGGGCGAGACGTAAGGTTGGTTGGCGTGATCCAGTATTGGTTCTGGAAGAGCCCCGGCGTCGAGTTTCCCGTTGGCCGTAAGTGGAATGTCGTCGATCGCAACAAAGTACTGAGGGACCATATAACTCGGGAGCGTCTGGCTGAGCGATGCTCGAAGCTCATCGGCATGAATCGAATCGTCCGGACTGGGTACAAGGTATGCGACGAGTTGTTGTTCCCCACTACCCGTGTTACGCACGATCACAATTGCCTGGGCTACCGAGTCGTGAGAATGCAAGTTGGATTCGATTTCGCCCAGTTCGACGCGAAACCCGCGAAGCTGGACTTGTCGATCACAGCGTCCGAGATACTCAAGTTCCCCGTCGTCGCGAAACCGTCCAAGGTCACCCGTGCGATAGAGTTTCGAGTCGCTTTTTGAGAATGGATTGGGAATGAATCGCTGCGCGGTCAACTCCGGTCGGTGAAGGTACCCTTGAGCCACTCCGGCGCCACCGACGTAAATTTCTCCGGTCGTGCCGTTCGCGACTTTCTCGCGATTCTCATCAAGGACATAGAGCTCCAAGTCGGGGATAGGAGCCCCGATAAGACTGCTTTGTTCAGCCATGATGTCGCTCAACGCGAGCGGTCGGTAAGTCACATGGACGGTGGTCTCGGTAATACCGTACATGTTGACGAGTCTCGGTTGCTCTGCGCCATGCCGCTGGACCCATCCACGAAGGCTGCTGAACTCCAAGGCCTCTCCGCCAAAGACAACAAGGCGGAGACTTAATTCATAGACTTGATGCAGACGTTCGTCGGCCAGGATGAGTTGACGGAAGGCCGATGGCGTCTGATTGAGAATCGTGACGTGTTCGGATGCGAGAACTTTGTAGAACTCGACGGGCGAACGGCTCATTTCGAAAGGTATGATTGCCAGTTTGCCGCCGTACAAGAGAGCTCCCCAGATTTCCCAGACCGAGAAGTCAAAAGCGAAGGAGTGAAACAACGTCCACGTATCGTGACGGTTGAATTGAAACCACCCATGGGTTTCCGTATACAGCCGGATGACATTTGTGTGCGATACAAGGACGCCTTTGGGTTTTCCCGTAGAACCGGATGTGTAGATCACATAGGCAATGTCATCGGGACTGATGGCCACATCGGGTGATTGGCTTTCAGATTCGTCGTGCCAAGCCGCTGACTTTTGTAGCTCGTCCAACTTGATGAGGGTGCCGTCAAGTCGGATGTCGCTGGCGATCTGCGAGGTCGTTACGATCGCAGCGGCCTTGCAATCTTCGACGATATCGTCCAAACGAGCCTGAGGATAATTGGGATCGAGCGGTACGTAGGCGGCTCCTGTCTTGAGGATGCCGATCAAGCCCGGAAGCAGGGAGAGATCGCGAGGCAGTGCTAGTCCGACCATGTCTTTATTGCCAACGCCCGCCGCAATCAACTGGTTTGCCACCACATTCGCTTGCCGATTCAACTCGCCGTAGGTGAGCGATTGCCCATCAAGCACGATCGCGACCTGATTCGGTGTTCGCAAGGCGATTTGCTCAAATTGAGCGTGCAGGCAATTCTTCATCGTTAAGAGATCGTCCCTCAAGGGGAGCTGTTCCGCGCGATCGATGTTCGACATATTGTGAATTGCCTATTTAGTAGCCTGAGACTGTTGCCCAGCCACTATTGCAGCCGACTCTTGTTCGTTGTTGAGCATTTTCGCGTAAGTCGCCAACAAGGCCTGTTTCTGATGATGCCAAGCCAACGAAGATTCGATACGTGCTCGCCCTTTTTGCCCCATAGTCGCTCGAAGCTCCGGGTCGTCCATGAGCAATTGGAGTGCTTCGGCGAAGTGAAGTTCATCGCCTGGACGTGCGTAGAGAGACGCCTCGCCCGCGCTGACTCGATGCTCAGGCATGTCATAGCCAACGATTGGTCGCGACATCGCCATATAGTCCATTGTTTTGATCATGGTGCAGGACGCGTTGTAGGCGTTGACCGGATCAGGGGTTGCCATGATGTCACATGATGCAATGTGAGCGTACAGCGCCTCACCGATTTGATATCCGGTGAATTCGACGTATTCCGAAAGTTGGAGTTCCTGCGTAAGTTCCCGCAAGTAAGGTAACGCGGGACCGTCGCCGATTATGATTGCGTGGAAATCTGAACGGTTCAGATCGGTCACCAATCGTTTCAGGGCTCGTAACAAACTGTCGACGCCATCCTGGAATCCAATGCATCCCATATAACCGATGATCGTTTTGTTCATGCTTCGATATCGGTTGATCGGGGCTCCGACCTTGATGCGTTCGATGTCCGGACCATTTCTCACGACGTTGGTTTTGTCTGGGTCGATACCGGATCGCTCTATGTCATTCGTCTGTTGCGTTTGGTTGGTCGCGATAATCTGATCAGCCAACCGACATGATTGTTTCTCAAACCATTTGAGAATGCGGACGATCATCGCGTCGCTCGAACAATCCGATTGTGCCTGATACAGTTCGGGTGACAAATCGTGATGATCCATCACATAGCGTACGCCAAAAAGTTTAAACCAGGCGCCGATGGTGACGAACATGTCGGGAGGCGTATGGACGTGGAGTGTGTCGAATCCATGTCTTAAGAACAGGTAGTTGGAAATCAGAAAGGCAGCCGCCAGGCTATAGCCGTACTCAACAACGTATCCGAGAACTCCGCTCCATTCCGGCGGTCCGGGATATCGATACGTTCTGACACCGTCAACGTCTTCGAAGCGTTGCTGCGCATAGGCATCGGTCGGGCAGATCACGCTGACTGAGTAACCGGCTTCGAACAGCGCATTCGCTTCTTGAGCGACTCGACAATCTTCTGGATAACCGCCGTTTTCAAGCAACATGAGGATGCGATGTTTCTTGTCGTGCATAGGTTGCCTGAAAATCTACTCGTTGGACTAGCGCCGTTCATTGCGGCGGGCGATTAAAGAAGTAATTCGCTTCAGAGAACTGAAGCTGACATTGAAAAAAGATTAGGCGTTGCAACGATATAAATTAGTCGTCTTCCAACTTTTCAGCTATTGGGATTCAGGGAATTTCGTGGGATTTGTTGAGCCTGTGTATAGCCCCGTTTGACTTGAACCTCGAAGCTCGCTTCCCGTCATCAAAACCCCACGTCGTTCAACGAGTTTCGCCTACGCGAAAAATACTAAGCGTGAGAATGAAAGTCACTACGTCCATGGGGCGATAAGCGTTGTTGCGTTACGTTAGTCAGCCAACACAATTTTGCATTTAGCAAACTTGATCGTGTCACATTGTTGCTGGTGTTTTTCCGTTATAAGTTTGCCGGGCGCTTTGAGAGCAGTCGCAAACAACACAAAAGTCTTGGGAGTGAGACGCGATATTCGCAGCCTCGGTTGAATGCTTAGTGGTCCAATGAACCGGCCAATGGCGGGATACTCATAGGCGATTCATTCTCCTTCGCATGCGATTAACCATCGGTTTATTCCCAGCAAGCTCAAGGATCACATGGATCGATCCTTCTTGGTTTTTGGGGGGATGGGCGACTATTTCGTGGAGTCCTACGTATTTATTCGTATGCGGAGCCTTGGCTCACTCGTTTGCCAACGGACTCAATTTCTGGAATCCGTTAAGGACGCGCGCATTCGGTTTCAACGCCATGAAGGCCAAGTTGCGTCTGACTGGTTCAATTGCGCGAGTCAAAACGGTTAGTCCGACTCTTATTTCTTCGTGCTCAATCGAGTGCCGTGTTTTCCCAATGAAA
>CAYYHV010000086.1:0-12145 GCA_964471695.1 uncultured Pirellulaceae bacterium | reverse complement strand
ATGAAACCGAGCTGGCACGCCCTACGTTTGTTTGGATTGATGTCCCCCTGAAAGGGGTGGTCGTAAACAGGCTGACTCAAATGAAATGCCCAATAAAGAAGCAACCGCCAAATCGTTTCGATGCATACAGGCCATATGCGCGATCTGCATCACTCTGGGTGGTCTGGCGCCCGTGCGAGGTGAGTCACAGAACCTTGAGTTAAACAAAGCCGCAGTTCGAGTCCTCAAGACGTACTGCCATCGCTGCCATGGCGTTTCGCAAAAGCTGCCTGATTTTGATGTTCTTGATCGTCATAGCCTGACGAAGTTGCGAGGAAGCGACTTGGACGAACAATTTGTTATGCCGGGCGACTTGGATGGCTCGGTCCTCTGGCAGTATGTCGAAGGCGATGATGCCTATATGCCTCAGGATGGTTCGCCAGAATCCGAGAAAATCACCATATCAGATCGGGACACGATTCGACGTTGGATTAAGTCTGGTGCTCAGTTTCCCATTCGCGAAGAGCGCACGGTTCGCAAACAGGTTGATGATTTCATTGCGATTCGCGAATACCTGTTGAACGCCCAACCGGAAAGCCGCCGGAGTCTTCGCTTCTTTTCGCTCTCGCACCTGGTCAACAACAATTCGCGGTACAGTGAGCAGGATTTGAGGTTGGTGAGAGCCGCCGTCTCGAAGCTTCTCAACAGCCTAAGTTGGCAATCCAAAATCACCGTGCCGACCATCGTGCCTGGGACTGCCGGCTCGATCCTCGCCATCGACCTGCGCGATCTGGGATGGAATAGCTCCCAGCAGTGGCTGAACATCACCAATCATTATCCGTACGGATTGAAGTACGACTACGTCGCGGATGTCCAGCTAAAAGCCGTCGCCGCCGACGTGCGGGAACTGACGGCTGCCGAGATTTCGGTGCTTCGCGCAGACTGGTTGGTATTCACTGCGGCTCGAGCTCCGTTGTATCATGACCTGCTTGAATTGCCGACGGATATCGAAACTCTCGAGCGGTTGGTTGGTGTCAACGTGCATCAGAATATCGTCGACGGCAAGGCCGCGCGAGCCGCGTTTGGCCGTAGCGGAGTCTCACGACAGAACCGCTTGGTAGAACGCCATGCATCGAAATTCGGTGCGTATTGGATCAGCTACGATTTCTTACCACGTCGGGGACGAGGTGATTTGATTCGATATCCGTTGGGCCCCAGGTTTCCAGCGAATCGGTACAACCGGCATGCGTTTGCCCACGACGGCGGCGAGGCCATCTTTCATTTGCCCAATGGCTTGCAGGGTTATTATCTCGTGACCGCCGATGGGACTCGGATTGATGGTCCCGCTCCAGCCGACGTGGTTTACGACTCGGCCGCAATTGCGGGTACGCCAGCCATCGTCAACGGACTTTCGTGTATGAATTGTCATCGCGAAGGCATGATCTCTGGCTTCCGAGACGAAATTCGAGATTCCGGGGCACTTAACGGTGAGCCGTTGGAAAAAGTCCGACAGCTGTATCTCCCGGTGGAACAGATGGACCGTCTGGTAGCCGAAGATCGACAGCAATACCTGACAGCACTCAAAGTCGCAACAGGCGGCTTTCTGCAAGTCGCAGAGGATGCGGGAAAGAGTATCAGCGAGTTTCCCGAACCGATTGGTCAAGTCGCCCAACGCTATCTGGCCGATCTGGGACCTACGGAAGTCGCTTTGGAACTGGGGGTTGCATCCATCGAAGACGTGCGAGCACCCATTGAGCACGATCGTGATCTTCTAAAACTGGTATTGGGAACTCTTATACAAGACCAACCTGGCACGATCAAGCGAGCCCGCTGGGAAGCCATCGACGGTACGTCATTCTTTCAGGATGTTGCCGTCGAACTTCGACTGGGTACGCCCATTCTTCCGGGAACAACCCGCACCATGAAATCGGTATCCAGATTCAAACCATAGCGAGAACACGATGACACGGAATGATCGTAGGCGAGCCCGACTGTGCACCATCGGGGCTCTCATTTTTACCAGTCTGCTTGCAACACGCATCCAAGCTGAGGACGCGCTTGTTCTTGAGCTGCGAGCTATGGCAACGGACCATGTCCTGCCGCTTGTTGAGAAACGCGGCGGAGGCGCAATCGCTGTCGGCGGTTTCACATCGGCAACCAGCGTGAAGGGCGGAGCGGGGCCAGAAGTTCAACTGACGCTCTCCAAGATTCTCGTCCAACTGGATGCGAAAGTCGATTCGGATGAGTATCGCTACGAGATTACCGGTAACTACCTGCCCTACAGTGATCAGGCTTCGGGATTGCATGGCGTCAAACTGATTGGCCGGTTGGTGGATGCTGAGGATGGAACAACCCTCGGAGAATTCCCACGTTTTGTATTTGGTCCCGAAGCCGTGCCGCGAATGCTGGGACTGAGCGTAAGCACCCGAGGCAGTAATGACCCGCGAGTCCAATCGGCTGCTTTCCAACAAGCCGGGAAGGCGCCACAGACGTTTTTGACTGGCGCTCAAGTCGCTGCGACGCCTGTTTCCGATTATGCGGTCGAGGTGCTCGTACTGAATCGCAGTCAGTATCGACCACGCCCAGCCCAGAAGGATGGTCGGTCGCGTCCTTTTGTCGATATTGCACGGAACGAAGTCTACGCGGTTCGATTGGTGAATCATTCGGATCACGAAGCTGCCGTCAAGTTAACGATTGATGGCGTGAATTCGTTTGCCTTCAGTCAACAATCTCCGAAACCACAGTATTGGATTGTTCCGCCACGAAAGAATGGCAAGCCGGGAACGACGATCGTTCGGGGATGGGATAAATCGAATCAAACATCCGTTCAGTTCAAAGTCGTCGATTTTCCAAACAGCGCGGCTTCGCGCGTCAAACTGCAACCTTCGAATAACATCGGCATCATTTCCGCCAGTTTTGCGGCTTGCTGGGAGAATGAACGGGATCGGCCTCGAAGCGAGGGGCGAACCCGAGCTACTGGTTTTGGCAAAGAGATTGTAGATCGGAAAACCCAAGTCAAACGACATATCGGTAACGTTCGGGACGTAGTTTCTATCCGCTATGAACGAAACCAACCTGCACTCAATCCTCTGGTTACCAAGCGATGATGATGCGACGGCGACAATTGCACCTCACACGACTGGACGCAGTGCACGCGCTTGCGATGCTTTTGTCATTGACGGTGGGTACCACACTCGCAGACGGAGAAAGCGGCAAGCGGGCGGCGCTGCTGGTTGGGATCAGCTACTATCATCCGGATCGATTCGCCGAGCTGCCGGGCGCCGAGCCCGATGCGCGAGGGTTAGCACGCATTTTGAAGCGGAACGGTTACGCGAATGACGACGTGGTGCTGATGAGCAACCGCGTGGGTGCCGAGAATCCCAAATATTTGCCAACCGCGTCAAGGATCAGAAAGCAGCTAAGGCATTTCGTAAAGCAGCATCGCGATGTCGACTCCCTTATCGTCGCTTTTGCTGGACATGGCGTTCAAGACGCAAAAGGCGAGTATTGCGTGTGCCCTCAAGACGCAAATCTATCAAAACCCGACTCGTTGATTTCTGTCCGTGAAATCTACGACGTCATGGATGAAAGTAACGCAGGCTTCAAGCTGTTATTGATTGACGCATGCCGGCAAGATACGGCTGTTCCAGTCGTCTCGTCGAAGATTCAAAGTGTGACCCGAGCTGGAGGCAAGGCGAACGCACAGAATCTCCCCGAGCCGCCACCGCGAACCGCCGCTTTCTTCAGTTGTTCTTCTGGTCAGTTGGCTTATGAACGTCATGACAAGGGCGAAACCAACGGCGTCTTTTTTCACGCCATCATCCGAGGGCTGGACGGTGCCGCCGTAGGCACAAACGGTTCGGTGACGTTGCCTGACCTGGAACGCTTCGTAAAGAAAGACGTCGAAAACTACGTACGCAATACTTACTCGGCTGCGCAACATCCGGTTATCCGCAACAACACGGTGGGGCTGGTACCGCTGGTAACGTACTCTCGCACCGAACGAGAATTAAAACGAGCCTTTGGGCTCTGGGTTCGCAGCCGCCATGACGAATCGCTGCGCATCGTAGACGAACTACTGGCGACTCGCCCCAAGGATGCCAAAGCCGTCGCCGCCAAGGCGTATATGCTGTGCGATCGAGCCGAAGAAGCACGCGACACAGCGATGATGGACAAAGCATTCGAGCTGGCGCAACAAGCCATCAGGCTGGCGCCGAGTCAAGCCGAAGGCTACGTGGCTCGCGCAAGTTTCTATCGCGTTCAGAAGAATCACACGCTATCGCTAAATGATTGTAACAAAGCGATTCAGTGCGATGCCGATTGCGCCTTCGCTTACTTGCAACGATCCGCGATACGCATGGTGCAGCGAGACACGGATGGAATGCTGAAAGACATCCGCCAAGCCATCGCTTTGGATGAATCCGAACCGACGGCTCGAGCCCTGCATTCTGCCTACCTGTTTTCGTTGGGGAAAATAGAGGAAGGATTTGCGGAGATCAAGCGGGGACTCGTCGCGACTCCCGACGTACCTCTGCTGCATTTTATGAAAGGCTATGGCCTGGATCAGCAGAAGAATTACGACAAAGCCATCTTGGCGTACACGGCTGCGATTCGCTTAGACGCCTTGGATGATGATCTGTATTGTCGCCGCGCCATCAGTTTGGCCAACGCAGGTGATTTTCCAGCTGCGATTGAGGACGTCGAGTCCGCAGAAAAGATCGACCCGGAAAATCCAGACATCTATCCGCCGAGAGTCCTGGTTCTCTTCAAGCAAGGCAAGTTTAACGCTGCCATACAGGTGCTTGATAAGGCCATTCGTCAACATCCCGACCAAGCCGAGTTTTATCAGCAGCGCTCCATGCTACACAAGCGACTGGGAAATTGGATTGCGGCACAATCCGACCAGGCCAGTTTTGCTTCCAAGAGTCAATCTAACTAACCGAACGTATTCAACTGAATCACGAGCACCGTCGCGAGACCCCTACCATGCCCACGAAGATAGACACGATTCGACAGGCTGCTGTCGCGACACTGATGTTACTTTGCAGCTGCTTTGCTGCGCAAGCCGAAACGTCGGGCAACCGTGCATTGCTGATCGGTGTTCGCAATTACGATCCGGATCAGTTGGTGGCGATTCCAGCCGCAGAGACGGAAGTGACGCGGCTATCGGAGAGTCTCATGAAGGGCGGATTCGATGCCCAGCATATCACATTGATGACGAACGGGGCGGGTGCGAGGAATCCACAGCTACTGCCTACGGCCGCGAATATCATGCGCGAATTGGATACGATCACCAAAGGCATGGGACGCGAGGATACGTTGGTTATTGCCTTTAGCGGTCATGGCGTCGCATCGTCGGATGGGGCGTACCGTATCTGCCCAATTGACGCAGATCTCGAAGATCATAACTCGCTGCTACCGATTCAGGATTTCTTCAAGGCGCTCAAGTCGTGTGGTTCGCGACGAAAGCTGTTGTTGGTTGACGCCATGCGCAGCTATCCATTTGCCGACGGGCTTGATCCAACTTTGGTCGACTCGTGCGGAACACGTATGCCGTCGCTACCGTCGCTGCCGAGTGGAACGGCAGCCTTGGTGAGCTGCGGTCATGGACAGGCGACAGATCGGATTGTGCTGGCGCGAACGGGGACTTTCTTCGATGCGGTCAACAAAGGGATGCAGGGAGCAGCCGCCGGACAGGATGGCTCAGTGACTTTGCCGGATTTGGAGCGTTACGTGAAGCAGCAGTTTGCGAGCTCGGCGTTTCAACCGGTGCTACTCAGCAACACGACGGGCCTGTTCACCATTCTGACCCATTCGCTTGGCGCGGACGACATGGAACAGATTCAAAAGCTCATTCGTGGTGACCGCTACGAAGAAGCGCTGACGATCGTCAATTCGCGACTTGCCACCGATCCGGATGATGGAACGGCGTTGGCGCAAAAGGCTCGATTGATTTCGTATCAAGCCGAGCAATTTCGACGTTATTCCCGCATGCACGAAGCGCTGGAGGCAGCCGAGAAAGCCGTGCGGCTCGCGCCCAACGAGGCGTTGCCCTACGTGGCTCGAGCCAACGTGTTTCGCATCCAGAAGAAATACGAAAAATCATTCGCGGATGCCACCGCAGCCGTTCGATGCGACCCGAATTGCGTGATGGCTCATGTTATTCGCGGATTCGCCCTGCATCATCTGCATGATCTCGAAGGCATGGGACGAGAAGCCAAACTGGGAATGGATATTGCCCCCGAACATCCCGAGGCACGTGCCACCTATGTGGCTTATCTCTTTGCCAAAGGACGACTGGACGAAGGGCATTCGCAGCTGGATCGCGCCATTGCAATCACACCCGATATGCCAGCTCTGTACTTCCTCAAAGGATACGGCTTCGAAAAGCAAGGCAAGCATCTTGCGGCTGTGGCTCAATACGACCAAGCCATCACGCTGAACAATCAAATTCCCAGCTACCTGTGCCGGCGTGCCATCAGTCACTCAAACAGCGGGAATCACAATGCCGCTATGGCCGACGTGGCTGCTGCGGAAGCCGTCGACCCCGAGTATTTTGACATCGCATCCGTGCGAGCCATGGTGATTCAAAAGCAACGAGGCTATGGCCAATCCGAGCAAGCGATTGCGGATGGACTGAAGAAGAATCCCAAGTCCGCTGATCTCTGGTACGGCCGCGGATTCAATTTCCTCAATAGCGGACGATACGCGGAAGCGATCAAGTCATTTGAACAGGCGCTTGAGATTAATCCGGGATATGGAGAAGTCCATATGGGTATCGGGATGGTCTACGCCAAGCAAAATCGGTGGGATGACGCGTTGGTTCACCTCAATCGAGCGACGCGGCACAAGGAACATTTGACACGGGCCTATTTTGAGAAGTGCCAGGTCTACATTGGCAAACGAGACTATGCTTCGGCGCTTCGCGAGCTCGACAAGGCCATGGGGTACGAACCACGAAACTCTGTCTTTGTTCAACAACGACAGCAACTACTCATGATGCAGGGACGCTAACCGAAGCCTTCGAACGGCAATAACGATTTTTGGGACAGGCATCTGAGGACCAGCGGCCTGCGTCAGCTCACGCAATACTACGAACTTTCGTCGCGGCCAACGCTACAGTAAAACTAGGAGAATCGGCATGACACAGGCGGTATGGGAACAAACGATGGCAAAGCCAATACCCAATCCAGAAGATCAAGAGACAGGTACAGGCTGCCTCCTTCAGATCTACCCATTGGAAGTTAGTGGGCAGCTCATCAACCTTTATGATCAACCGATGACGGTTGGGCGTGAAGTCCAATGCGCGGTTCAAATTGACGACATTTCTGTGTCGCGACGGCATGCGACGCTGGAGCGTATCAACGGTGCGTATCGCGTGACCGACTTGGGCAGCACCAATGGTACGTGCGTCAATGAAAAACGTATCGAATCTGCGGAACTGACGCCTGGCGACCGAGTCCAGTTTGGAAGCTATATCTTCAAATTTCTATCCACGAATCATATCGAACTTCAGTATCACGAAGCCGTCTACTCGATGATGACGCGTGACGGCCTGACTGGCACGCTCAATAAACGTTATTTCCTCGACATCATCAATCGGGAATTTCAAAAGTCGACGCATCGCAACACCGAGTTGTGTTTGATCCTCTTTGATATTGATCACTTTAAATCCGTCAACGATACCCACGGTCACCTGGCGGGCGACGAGGTTCTGAAGGAAATCAGTGCTCGGGTAGGAAACGTGGTTGCAGAGCATGACGTCTTTGCCCGCTATGGCGGAGAAGAGTTCGCGATTCTGCTGACGGGAGTCCCGGTTGCCGAAGCAGTCCAAGTCGCGGAACGCTGTCGGGCCATTGTCGAAGCGGAACCATTTACGACATCGGTTGGACCCTTGCCAATCACGATCAGCGTAGGGGTGGCGGATTTTGACTCACTCGACGGAGCCGAGAACTCCGACGCACTCGTTCAGGCAGCCGATACCAAGCTGTATGAAGCAAAGAATGGCGGTCGCAATCGTGTCTGTCACTAAGCTGCCAGAGTCGTCGGAAGCAGACAGGGCTGGAGCCGTCGACGTAGAATCGACTTCCAGAGGTTTTGTCTCGCCTAACGCCACGAAGTCGGAGACAACGCTGCAAGGATTTCGTTCTGCGCCAGCGGATGACGTTTTGGTATCTGTCGACAACGAGTCCGTGGAGGCTGCGGTAGGGCAGGGCGGGGCAGCCCGCGTTGACCCACTGGTTGGAACGACGGTTGGCGAGTTTCGAATCAAGTCGGTGATTGCCAGCGGTGGAATGGGAACCGTTTACAAAGCTTGGCAGCAGCGTCCCGTCAAACGCAACGTCGCCTTGAAGATGATTCGCGGAGGTATGGCCGACGAATCGGCTATTAATCGCTTCTTTGTTGAACGCCAAGCTCTGGCGATGATGGATCACCCGGATATCGCCCGGGTATTCGAGGGGGGCACCACACCTCAGGGGCACCCGTATTTTGCCATGGAATTCTGCAACGGAATTCCCATCGACGAATACTGCGATCGGCGTTCCCTGGGATTATCAGAGCGAGTCGAGTTGGTGATTCGGATCGCCCGAGCCGTACAACGGGCTCATGCGAGTGGCATTGTGCATCGCGACCTGAAACCCGGCAATGTTCTTGTGGCAGAATGCGATGGTCGACCGAATCTCAAAGTAATCGACTTTGGAATCGCGAAGTATACCGACGATGCCCATTATTCCGATCTCTTCGGAGGCGACGGAGACGGTTCTACTCGTATCGGGGAGATGGTCGGCACGCCAGCCTACATGAGTCCAGAGCAGGCCTCGGGAGAACGCATCGACCAGAGGACAGATGTTTTTGCAATTGGTGCAATACTGTTCAAACTGCTTACGGTCACGACGCCTCTCATGTCGCCCCCGGATGACTGCGACAGCCTTGCAAAATTGATCGCTCATGTTCAATCCTTCGAAGCCTTGCCGCCAACACTGCGATTGGCAGAACTGTCGAGCCAGGAGAAAGCAGCGACTCGGAATCAGTTAGGGTTTGAGAAGTTCTCGCAACTTCTATCTGCGATCAAAGGCGATTTGGATTGGATCACGGTTCGAGCCATTGAACCGGATAAACTTCGGCGTTACGCAACGGCTGACGATCTGGCCGACGACCTCGAGCGGTTCTTGAATCATATGCCAGTCATTGCGGCCGCGCCCAGTCGCTTGTATCGACTGAGGAAACTGTATCAGCGTCAACGGTCAACCGTTTTGGCTCTGGCGGCCGTCGCAGCCACGATTCTGATCGCCACGAGTATTGGCGGAGTCGTCTGGTGGAATGAAGTGCTGGACGAAAGGGCTGCCGTCGCCTGCGCCACGTCGAAATCAAATCTGCTCATTCGCGATGCGGAGCAAGCGCGGAAACGAGCCGCGGGTGGCGGTCCCAATGCCATTCAAGATTTTGCGGCGGCTCAGACTGCGGTCGGCAAAGTCGAGTTGCTGATCGGTGACAAGCCGCAGTTCTCGGAGTTACGGAAACAGTTGACACAAACGCAGCAACGAATGGCAGCTGATCAAGATGCGCTGCGATTGGTTCAGCGTTTGAATGATGCGCGCGAACGAGCCACGCAGGTCGGCAACGAACTGGACGGTGATGCCTTTGGACGTTCAGCAGGGCTTGCGCGGCTTGCCGAAGCCTATCGAGATTTCGGGATTGTGTTGGGGGATACGCCAGTCGAAGTCGCGGCCGCTCGGCTGAAGAGTTGCCCCAAGTCGGTTCAAACTAAGCTCATCGAATCACTTGATTTCTTATTGAACGAACAAGCGACTGGCGCCGGAATCTACTTGCACCAACAAGGTGGACGCCTCTCGATTGCTGAAGTTATCGAAGGTGGTGCTGCCGACCAATCCGGACAAATTCATGATGGTGACCGGTTGTTAAAAGTTGGCGAGGTTGATCTCGTAGGCTCTTTTTCGACGAATGAACTCCGGGCGAGAAGCTACCGATTGTTGGCTCAACCACCGGGGACAGTTCTTCAGCTGACAATCGCGCGGGGGTTGGACGAACCGACGAGTTGTACGCTCAAATGTACGGGTGACGAAGCGCACTGGGCTTTGGAGGTGCTTCGCTACCTCGATCCCGAGCCTTGGCGAACGCGTCTGCGAAAAGCAGTTTTGGCCGCCGACTTGGAACAGCTCAAGGAACTTGCAGAATCAGACGAACTTTCCGAGCAGACCCCGTTTAGCGTAATTCAGTTGTCCGGCTCCATGTTTCTGCTCGAACGATCCAACGATGCGATACGATTATTGGAAATCGCACAGCAACGATATCCGGCGAACTTCTGGGCAAATCATTACCTCGGAACTGCGTTGGCAGCGGCTCATGATCCAGCCTTGCCAGAAGAAAGTCTGCGCTATCTGACTGCGGCCGTCGCGCTACGACCAGCCAGTGTTGGAGCCCGGATGAACCTTTCCCAAGCATACACGCGACTTGGCGACGAAGCCTCGGCTTTGATACACGCCAAGATCGCCGCCAAGCTTTCGCCGGGATTTCAGCCTCTACAGGATCAAGTCGCATTGTTGTCCGGACGCCTGGCTCCACCTCAGAATAATTTTCGTCAGTACGAAGGCGGCGCGGCGCCACCGAGGGATACCAAGTTAGGTGAGACGGAAACTTTGGAGCAATTGGAGGCAAAGGCCCGTGAATTCGCAGCCCGAGGTAATCGCGACGCAGCCTTTGAGACGTTGCGAGAGGCCCAGTCGCGGTTTCCCGATGATGTGCGTGTTCGTCGAGCCAAAGGCGTAGTGTTGGTCGACCTGCAGGACTATGTTGCGGCAAGAATCGTCCTCTCGGACGCGGTGCGGTTGAATCCCTCGGATGCTGCCGCCCGGTTTTATTACGGAGTCGCACTCCAGTATTCTGGCAACAGCCGCGATGCGATTCATGAGTACGAAGCAGCTTTGAAGATTCGACCCGATTATGACGCAGTGCGAGAGTTTCTCGTTTTGTTAAAGAGACAACAATAAGTCGCTGTCCCGCCTGTGCCAGTCTTCAGAGTTATGACGCCGTTCCGCCAGAAATGCAGTCTGTTTTCGCGGATCATCGACGGCAATTTGAGCCGATGGTGACGGCACATTCGTCACGACTGGATTGAAAGAGTTTCACTGTGGCGATTCAACATCACTTCGTAGGATGTTGTCTTTTGGCAAGGTTCGGTGTGCCAAACTTCTACCGCATTCTTGGTAGTTAAAAGCTGTCACCCTGCAAGTTGCGTCATATTCTTTCAAGACACCCGAATTGAACGATTCCCCACTCGTTCATCTGTCATTTTTTTTCCCCAATCAGTTGTAGACAAAGTATGGGTTCATCGAATCTATCCGCCGGCGATGATGCGCCAACGCAGTCGATACCTCGCATCGATTGTGAGCGGCTTGAGGAACGGATTCTCTATAGCGCGACGCCCCTGTCGCCCCAGATGTTCAATAGTGGAGATTCCATCGAGAATGTGGAATTGGGCGATGGTCTCGATGGCGATTCGCTACTGGATGATCTGCTTTCCGCCTCAACGATGGATGATGCTGAGGCACTGCCGTATTCCGAATTGGACGATCATGAGTACACGATCGAGGTGCTGTCGGACGGATCGGAATTCACGTCCACCGAGGAATCGCAAGCCGTCGAGTTAGTCTTTGTCGATCAATCCGTTGAAGGATTTGAACAGCTGATTGCGGACCTTGGTGGAGACAGCGGCGATCATGAGATCATTCTCATTGATCGAAACGAGAACGGATTCTCGCAAATTGCAAAGGCGCTGGAAGGACGCAGCAACGTCTCCGCGATACATGTTGTTTCTCATGGTGATGCCGGACAAGTGCAGCTCGGCAATACGGCCCTGTCTTCGGAGACGCTTGACGACCATGCGTCCAGTCTGAGCCAATGGCAAGCGGCTTTGGCCGAAGATGCAGACGTGTTGTTTTACGGTTGCAACCTGGCTGGAGACGATGACGGACAAGACCTGATCAACGCAGTCAGCGAGCTGACAGGAGCGGATGTCGCAGCGAGCGATGACTTGACCGGACAATCCGAGTTGGGAGGCGATTGGGAGTTCGAGTACTTTGTCGGCACGGTTGAAACAGATGTCGTGTTCTCGGTGGATGTCCAAGCGGACTGGGAGGGTATCCTC
>CAYYHV010000085.1:0-20817 GCA_964471695.1 uncultured Pirellulaceae bacterium | reverse complement strand
GTTCACCAAGCAGCAGGTTCTCGTCCAAGCCGGCACATCGCTGCTCGGATCGGCCAACCAGACTTCACAGATGGTTCTGTCGCTCCTCTAAGATCAACTTGATCGACACCCCTGATAATCAAACAACGGTGAAGACACTTCTTCACCGTTGTTTTTTTGCGCGCCTACATTCGCGATGACAGACGTTGTTCATCCCCCAGATGTGCTTCATTGATATCGCGACACACGGGCGTCACGAGCATTAGACGATCCCCCCATTTGTTCAAGCGCAAAGCATGGTTCGTCGATAAGAACCGCATGAGCGTTACACCTTCCCAATTCGACCTATTGCGAAAGTCACTTGACGTGACATCGCGTAGACACACCGTCATCAGTCACAATCTGGCCAATGCCAATACGCCGGGATTCCACGCTTCGCACGTCGAATTCCAGGAAGCATTGCTTAAGGAAATGAGTAAGGGATCACCAGACCCTTCGTCCGTGAGTGAAAAAGTCGTTGAAACCGAAGGGCTGATGGTCCGCTTTGACGGCAACAATGTAGACATGGATCAACAGATGAGCCAAATGGACAAGAATGCCATGCTGTATGAAACCTTCACGCAGTTAATGGCGACCAAGATCTCTATGATGCGGACGGCGATCAACGGGCGTTAAGCCAATCCAACTTTCGAAATACCAGGAGGGTAATACGATGATGGATAAGTTCCTCTCAACGGCTGACATTAGCGCTTCCGGAATGGCAGCAGAGCGTCTGCGTATGCAGGTGATTGCCAACAATGTCGCTAACGCCAACACGACGCATACCATCGAAGGCGGTCCTTACCGACGACAGAGTGTAACCTTCGCCCCGATTCTGGATTCTGAATTGGATCGTGGTAGCGCCGCGTCCATGGGTGGAGTACAGGTCGTCGGCGTAGAACCAGACATGGGACAGTTGCCCACCATTTACGACAAGCACCATCCGGATGCTGATGAGGACGGCTATGTTCACCTTCCCAATGTCAGTATTGCCCGGGAAATGGTCGACATGATCACATCGACACGTTCTTACGAAGCCAACCTGCAATCTCTAAAGAACCTGCGAGGCATGGTCGAGCAAAGCCTCGCCTTACTACGTTCTTCTTAAGTCAAAACAGCAACTCATCAAATCTTTACTTTCCAGGTTTGTCATGCATATTTCGCCAACGAACTCGTCACCGATTACCACCTCGATTCCAGTCACATCGGAACCGAAGAGCAATGACGTAAAAGGCTTCGGAGCGGTTATTACGAAGCAATTGATGGCAGTCAACGATCAACAAATTCAGGCTGACCAAGCCGTCGAGATGCTTGCCACAGGCCAAACCGACGACGTGAACAGCGTCGTATTGCAAATGGCCAAAGCCGATCTGACTTTTCGATTGGCCCTCGAAATCCGCAACAAGCTGGTCGAGTCGTACCAGGAAATTGCACGAATGCAGGTTTGATCACGACTCTTGAACTTCTGAAAACCCATCTGAGTTGGTTGCGAGCGAATCATGTCATTGCGCGAAATACTGGAACAACTGTCCTCCGTTTGGACTCAATCGAGCAGCGCTGCCAAGGCGGGCTTGGTGGTTGCCGCGCTATTCCTGATGGGAGCCATTGTCTCCGTTGGCCTTTGGTCCTCTCAGCCGCAGTATATTCCGCTCGCTGCGGGCCTTGCTCCCTCCGAAGCGGCTGAGATCGTAAGCAAGCTCGAGGCGCAAAGCATCAAGTACCAGCTTAATTTCTCGGGTTCTACCGTTATGGTCGACAAGACGGATTGGAGCCAGGCACGGTTGCTCGTTGACGATGTGGCAACCTTCTCCGGAGGCTCCCAGGAACTTGAGAGCAGCATGATTAGCGACCCCGAAACAAATCGTTTTCGGATGCAACATCGCCGGGAAGAGTCGCTGGCTCGAACAATTCGCAATATGGCTGGAGTCTCTAACGCATCCGTTCATCTGGCGATTGCCGAACGATCCGTGTTTATCCGAGATCGAGCCGACAGTACCGCCAGTGTGGTTCTGGAGCTCAAGTCCAACGCGCCTTTCTCTCGAGAGCAAGCGTCGTCGATCGTTTCTCTGGTTTCGGGCAGCGTCGAAGGACTCAGCCCAAAGAATGTTTCCGTTATGGATACGCGCGGGCGAATTCTTTCATCCTCCGGTGGCAGCGGCGGCGACAGCAATGTCTCGGCGAACTTTGAGTTTCGTCGTCAGTTCGAATCCGAACTTGCCGCCAAAGCCGATACCATGTTGGCACATCTCCTGGGGCCCAGCCGAGCCGTTGTGCGGGTATCAGCCGACATCGACTTCACTTGCCTTGAACGCACCAAGACGACGTTCGACTCGAAACAAAAAGTCACGAAGCAAGAAGAGATCAGCGTTTTCGAAAAAACAGGACAACAATCAGCGGCTGGTGGATTGGCGGGTACCAAATCGAACTTCAAGAACAACGAAAAGACGATCGGCGAATCCCTTCCCTCAAAGGAATCGGAAGAAACCAGCAGCACTTTCTACGACACCCCTAAGACCGTCGACATCATGAAACAGTGTCCCGGTGATGTGAAACGATTGACCGTCGCGGTACTTGCCGACCTGCGAACTTTCCAAGGTGCAGACAACCCGGACGATCCCGAAGCCGCGAACAAACAGACTCCGCAACTCAGTCAGGAAAACGTCGAAGCGATTGTGAAACAAGCCGTTGGATTCGACGAACAACGTGGCGACAAGATCGAAGTCCTGATCACGGAGTTCGCAACTACTCCAGAAACCATCGTGGCCCCAGTCGTCAACGATTGGGAATTTTACAACCAGATTCTACGCAACGCATCGCTTGGCATTGCTTCGCTCGTCGCACTACTCTTGGGCATGATGACTCTGAAGAAGATGCGCCCCGTCACGATTCAGGTCGAAGCCGAAGAGGAAGTCGACGAACAGGAGAAAATGCTTCTCAAGCTCAGCGAGCGAATCCAGGACAACCCCGACACCATGCGAACCATCATCTCTGCATGGCTCAGCGAACCCGACGACAGACGACCAAGCTCCAAAGCCGCTTAGCAATTCAAAATCCCACTCGATTGAACAAGCCAGACTCCCATCATGACGACACGCAACGCTGAACACCGCGTTTCTGTTTTGCTCCAACTACTCGGCCCCAATGTCTCTTCAAGTGTTTTGGAAGGCCTCCCGGAAAACCGACAACGAAGGCTCAAGGATCGCCTGAAGGCACTGAAAGAATCGCCGCCGACGGGTCGCGAAGTCATGGATGTGCTCCAGGAATTCGATCGCCTGCTGCGCTACGCTGCCTCGACGGATGTCAGCGAAAACGAAGTCGGAATTTACGACGAGCCGCCGATCATCTCTCCCCTGTCGGCGACTGATGAACTGAATCTATCCTCGGATCCGTTCGAAGCCATCGAGCAGATTGATCAGGAACGATTGATTGCTGCGCTGCGTGATGAAGCGCCCCGAACAGTGGCCGTCGTTCTGACGTGCCTGAACGAGAAAAAAGCCGCCGACATCCTGGGCCAGCTTTCGAGCGAACTTCGCGATGGTGTGGTGCTCCAGTTAAAAGAACAGTTCACGCCGTCGTTAAGGTTGTTGACCACACTCCTCGCAGCCACCGTCGAAAAATGCCGGACGTTTGAGGCTCAGGAGCTGGCCGCGGAAAAAGTCAGTAGCGAGTCTCGTGTTGCCAAGCTCCTGCGAACGATGGAATCTGAACGACGGGCCGAAGTCTTCTCGATGCTCGAAGGCGCGGACCCTGAGGCGTGTGAGCGCATCCGTGACGCACTGTTTAACTTCGATGATATCGCAATTATCGAAGACCGCAGTCTGCAGAAACTGCTCGGTGAAATCGACACAGCCACGCTCTCTATCGCGTTGAAGAATGCGGATAAATCGCTAACCACCAGCGTGCTGAACAACTTGGGTAAGCGAGCCCGCGAAGCCTTGACCGAAGAAATCGCCCTACTCGGCGATGTAGGAAAAACGGAGCTTGCGGATGCCGAGAGAACCGTCATCAAAGCCATGATTGAACTCGACAAAGTCGGCGAACTCGTCATGCGGACTTAGAAGGACGTGAAAGCCAACATGGAACATCACGAAAACAATCCAATCGCCATACCTCATTCGCTGGCTCTCGCCGAGGCCAGTCGAAAGCGTCGACCAGCGCCAAAATCTGCGCCGATCCCTGTCTCCAAGACTCACCGCAAGCCAGCGCCCGCGGTACTACCAACCAAGCCTCCTGCCAAGACCGAGCTCCCCAAACTTTCAGAAGCGATTAACAGTATTCAACGGCTGGATAAGGAAGTACAGCGACTGGCGAGTCTCCGAGATAGCGACATCAAGAATTTGCAACAAGTCGCTGTCCAACTGGCTATCGAGATTGCATCCACCATCGTCGATCGTGAGCTAAGTGCCGAAGGCTACGATCCGACTCGACAAGTCGTGGCTGCACTTAACGAAATCGAGTATGAGCTGGCCACAGTTCGACTGAATCCCCTTGATGCGTCTCGGTTCGATGCCGAACTTGATCTGGAATACATCAAAGTCCGCGAAGACGGGTCCGTCGAACCAGGAAACTGCGTGATTGATACTAACGAAGTCACTTTGGAACGAACTTGGCGAGACCAACTTGAGCGAATTAGAACCAACCTACTCAGCGAATTGAGTGATGCTCGGACTTAACCTCGACAAACTGAACTCGGCGATCCGCTCGACCGAAGCCTTCCTGCCAACCGCGCGACTTCACTCGGCTCGTGGCACATTGTGCGCACGAGTTCCCGTTTCGATGTATGAAATTTGCCAGTTGGTGACCCCTGGCGAATCAGATTTGTACGCGGAAGTCATTGGCTTCGAAGACGGCATGGCTCGACTGCTTCCGTATCACACGGGTGTTCAACTGACGAATAAATCTCGAGTCCGACCTCTCGGTCGCTCGGCAACCGTACCATGTGGCTCACCCCTGCTGGGACGAGTCATCGACGGACTGGGCAACCCAATTGACGGTCTGGGGCCAATTGAGAATTGTCATCGACGAAACGTCGTTGACCTGAAAGTTCCGCCACCGCTATCGCGACCACGCATCGACACTGTTCTTCCCACGCGGCAGAGAGCAATCGACGGATTCCTGACCATTGGACTTGGCCAACGCATTGGATTGTTTGCAGGTAGCGGCGTCGGCAAAAGCACATTGCTCGGAGAAATTGCGAAATCTGCGGAAGTCGATTGCAACGTCATCGTCCTGGTTGGTGAGCGTGGACGCGAAGTCAAACCATTCATCGACGATTGCCTGGGCCCAGATGGTCTAAAACGATCCGTCGTAATCGTGGCGACTTCCGACGAGACGCCGCTGATGCGAGTTCGATCGGTCCAGAGCGCCGTAACGATCGCCGACAGCCTACGTGGCGAAGGCAAGCAGGTCTTAATGCTGGTCGACAGCCTCACGCGACTTGCCATGGCACAGCGAGAAATCGGCTTGGCACTGGGGGAACCGCCTACCTCGCGCGGTTATACGCCATCCGTTTTTCAACTCCTTGCCAGCACTTTGGAACAACTTGGCAATTGCGAGGACGGTGGTATTACCGCAATTACCACCGTCTTGGTAGATGCCGACGACATGGACGATCCCATCGCAGATTGCGTGCGGTCCATCGTCGACGGTCATATCGTTCTCAGCCGAAAGATTGCAGAACGCGGTCACTTTCCAGCAATCGATGTGTCAGCCAGTATTTCGCGAACCTTCAACGAACTGGCGACACGAGAACAGCATGCGGCCGCGATGAAACTGCGAGCCCTACTGGCGACCTACAACGAAAACGTGGATTTCATTCGAACAGGAGCTTACGTACCAGGTTCGTCAGCGGAACTGGATGATGCGATTCGACTGATGCCTATGTTAAACCAACTGCTGCGCCAGTCGATCGACGAACCAGCACCCTTTGCCACGACCCTCCAGGCGCTACACATCCTGGCCAATGAATGGAAACACTAACGACAGTGCAAACTAGCTTGCTCACGATGGTACCGATCACCGACTTTGGCAACTTGCTATGAAGTATGAATTTCGCTTCGAATCCATGCTGCGGCTGAAGAAGCAACAGAAAACACAATTGGAGTATGAGCTGTCTCGATTGGCGAGTGAACGCAATCGTTTGAAGGATGAAGCCCAAGCCTTGCGCGCTGAAATCAACCATTTGACAACCCAAAGCGACTCGGCGGTGACAACACCTGTCACGCAACTAGTGAATGCAATGCAGAATTCGGCCAGACTGGGTCGAATGCTGGATGAAAAACTACAACTACATGACGAAGCGACCCGAAACTGGAGGAAGACTTTTGATGCGTTTGAATCCATTCGGCTCAACATCGAGTCGCTAGAGAACCTGAAGCAAAAACAGATGGATGCATTCCGCATCAAGGAAAATCGTCGCCAGCAACAATTGCAGGACGATGACACGCTCCGACGGCTTTTATCAGAACTACCATAACACGACAAATCCATGGGCAGAATCATTACCTACGTCCTGTTATGCGTCGCACTCTTCGGTGCCGGCCTGGGAATCGCGGTCGTCCTCGGAGTCCCCGAACAGCATGCCGCCGAGGTTCCGGAAGAGTTGAACCAGGATCTGCTCCCGCCGGAACTTACGGACTTGGTGCCCAGCGATCCGACAGCCAGCCTGTTGGATATGGATGCGGAGACTCCGACACCCGTTACCGACAATGAACTCCCCGTCGCCGTTCGAGGCAAACCACTGTCAGCTGAAGAGCTGTTTCGTTTTGGAGCGATGTACCGTGAACAGCAGGAAGCACTCAACAGACGGGAAGAAGACCTCAACCGTCGTCAATCCAGATTGAAGATGATCCATGAGGACCTGACTGGGTCTCGGAAAGAATACGATGGCCTGCGAGCCGAAGTCCGCGACGCAATCCAACAAGCCTCGCTGGTCATCCAGAAACTTCAACAGCAGCGGAACGAACTTCAACAGCAACAAAATGACTCCCCGAACACTGCGTCGCCCAACAACCAACCGACCGATTCGATCGTCGACAACACGGAGAGCATTGAGAAAATCTCGGCATGGCTGGAAGGCATGCCCGTCGACCAGGCTGCCGACTACCTGCGTGAGCTAAGCAACTCCGGCCAGATCGACTCGGCCGTAAAATTCCTGGGGAACATACAAGAGCGAAACGCCGCGAAAATTCTCGCGTCAATGGGTGATCCGGCTCTGGTGGTTCAGTTGACTGAAGCATTCCTTCAGGTCAAACGACGAAAGCCGGCAGACGACCAAGTTCAACGACGTTAAGAAACACGGTTGACCTGACCTCAATTGGATTAAGACGATGGCAGAAGACACAACTGTTGACGCCGAGGGCGTTGCGGAAGAAACCGAAAAGAAGTCCGGCAGCGTCGTAATGGCAATCGTCTGGAGCACCGTCGGCATGCTCTTCGGAGCCGGCGGTTTCGCCATCCCTATGATCTACCCTGGCTTGTTCACGTCGCAATCCCACGCTGAAGTTCAAACCGAACAACCCGAACCCGATGACGCCTTTGTTAAATCTGCTTACATCGAGTTTGACGAAGCCGTGGTGAATCTGAGTTCTGACCGGCTTAATCGTTACCTGCGTGTCAAAATCACGCTCATGGTGAAAGAGTCCGACGAAGAAGAGATCACCAAGTTGGTAGAAGACGAGAATGCCCGACTCAAGAGCTGGCTATTAAGCTATCTCTCCGACGTCACGATGGAAGACATTCGTGGAGCCGCTGGCCAAAATCGACTGCGGCGTGAGATGCAGAATCACTTCAATTCAGTACTTTTTACGGATGGATACGATCGCATTCGTGACGTTCTCTTCCTCGAATTTAATGTCCAATGATGACGAACGATCCAGCCACACCTTTTGATTTCCGCAATTCAAATCGCTTGCCTGTGCAAGTCGAGAGCCGACTTTTGGACTGGCAATTGCGAGCCTGCCGCTTGATGCCTCAGAAGTGGGCCAATCAGCTGGGCGTTACCACGCACTGGGATGTACCGCCGCCCAGTGTCTTGGAATGCCGCCCCACAGAACTTCCCAAGCACTCGGTCGTCTACCAACTTCACTTGACCGACCAGAATGTGCCAACGCTGTTGGTACTGCCAAGCAATCTTGCAACGACTCTCGTTCAGATCAATCTAGGCGAAGAGGTCGAAAAGCTGGGATACACGCGTGAACTCACTTCCATCGAAATCTCCTTACTCGAAGTCCTGCTGCGAAGGACCGTCGACGCAATCAATACGGGCGGCAATGGAGCTGGCTATCCGTTGTGTGAACTGGGAGAGCATGACCCTCATCCCTTGATGATCCGCATCTACCCGAATGAATCCAAGCTGATTTCACTTCGTTATGATATCAAGGGCCCATTCGGCGACAGCCACTTCCAGTGGATTTGGCCGGAGTCACTGGCAGCGGAGATGTTTCTCGATAGCGAGGCCATCTACCCATCCGAGCCTTTACAATCCGCCGAACTTCAGCTCCTTGCGTTGAGAATGAAACTGCAACTACGCGTTGCCCTGGGCTCGGTCGACTTGCACGTTAGCGATTTAGCCAATCTTCGCGTTGGTGACTTGTTGGTACTCGATCAGCCCATTGCCGAGCCACTGAACGTCCACCTTGAAGATCGCATTGTTATGCGTGCTTGGCCAACACAAACAGGCAACCACCAGTCAATCCAAATCGAAGAATGCACCTAACCGCATTCCGGCTTCAAGCGAATTAGCACGACTTCCACCGCTTCCCATGTGGCAAAGAACGTAATGCTACTTTCCCGTGACAACATCCACGTCACGCATCACTCTGTCAACGTAAACTCAGCCGCGACTGCGCTGCAACTTCATCCTGATCCTCCGTTGTGCGTGCAACGACACACGCAAGTCGCAACCCAGAACAGCACGAGCGCCTTGTTTACCACACTGCAAATATTGCCACAACACGCACAAAAGGCATAAAGCAACAGCCGTCGGTTGTTCGATGAAAAACGCGTGGGGTGTGTCATCACCCAGAGTGACTATCACCTAATCGATCGACACGGGAACGAATTGTGACTGACTCAACTGAAGAACAGAAACCGATCGCGCCAACTGAAAACGAAGAAGTCTCGTCCGAGTCGCCAGAGAACGGCGACCAGGCCGCATCGGACAATGACGCGAACGAACAAGCCAATACGGATTCCGATCTGGTCGCGCAGTCGCCGCAGTTCGCTGACTTGCCGACAACCAAATCCGAGAACGGCTCGACTATGGAGCGGTTCTACGACGTGAGCGTTAACGTGTCCGCCGAAATTGGCCGTGCTTCCATGACGCTCGGTGAACTCCTGCGCATCGGAGAAGGCGCCGTCGTCAAACTGGATCGCCAAGTCTCCGCTCCCGTAGAGCTGGTCGCTCAAGGCGTCCGGGTCGCCAGTGGTGATGTCGTGGTCGTTGATGATTGCTTCGCCGTTCGAATTCGGGAAATCGAGAAGGCCAGAAGCTAAGCCAATCGGCTCATAAGAATGGAACGCCCAAAAGGGAAGGCTGACTAACGAATCAAGATGTCCGCGACTGCCGTAAAACCAATCGACGCAAAAGGACCTTCGTTCTTGCGGAACAAGGAAACCATGCTCTCAGTTTCCTTGCTGGGAGTCTTGACGGTACTGTTGGTCCCGCTTCCACCCGTCCTCTTGGACATGCTGTTAGCCGGCAACCTGGGCATCACCATCATCTTGTTGCTTGCGACCCTAAACGTGAAGCGGCCACTGGAAATGTCCGTGTTTCCTTCGTTGCTATTGATCCTGACGCTGTTTCGTTTGTCGCTCAACGTGGCGACGACACGATTAATTCTTCTCGATGGATCGGCCGGCAAGATCGTCTCCACTTTCGGTGGCTTTGTGGTCGGCGGCAACTTGATCGTGGGTTTGGTGATCTTTCTGATTCTGATCATCGTGCAATTCATCGTTATCACGAAGGGTGCCGGACGCGTCTCCGAAGTCGCTGCTCGTTTTACACTCGATGCCCTCCCCGGCAAGCAGATGGCGATCGACGCTGAACTCAACGCCGGCAGCATCAATGATGTGACGGCGAGGGAGAAACGAACCGAATTGGCTCAGGAAACTGAGTTCTACGGAGCCATGGATGGTGCCAGCAAGTTTGTTCGCGGCGATGCCGTGGCCGGTCTGATTGTCACCGCGATCAATATCGTCGGTGGCGTCATCCTCGGTGTCAGCAGTGGACTCTCGGTGGCCGAAGCTGCCACACGCTACAGTATTCTTACAATCGGCGACGGGCTCATCTCCCAGATCCCGGCGCTTATTATTGCGACATCCGCCGGTATCCTGGTAACCAAATCCACATCGGACGACGATCTGGGTAGCGAGATCAGCGGACAACTCTTCAAGGAACGTGGTCCACTATTCGCCGGCGCGTCGATCCTGGCATTGATGGCCCTCACACCCGGATTGCCCAAGCTGCCTTTCCTCGGATTGGCCGCGATGCTGGTTTTCTATGCCCGGTCCATCGGTCCAGCCGACGAATCCATCGAGGAAGATGCTCCCGAGGACGAGGCGGTCGAGCAACAGGATCAAGACGAAGAACTGGTCGACCGTTTTGTCGCAGCCGATCGCGCGTGTGTCGAAGTCGGCGCTCGACTGATACGACTGGTTGAATCGCGAGCCACCAAAGGGCTGGCCGAACGCATTCCCAAACTGCGACGAGAACTCACGCGTCAGAATGGCATGTGGATTCCGTCAATTCGTATCCGTGACAATCTCCAACTCCCTGGAGAGGAGTATCGCATTTTGATCAATGGCCGCGAAGTTGCTCGTGGTGAATTGCGTCCTGACCATTTCCTGGCGATTAACCCCGGTCAACTCGCCAAAGAGATGGAGGGAGAGCTTACGACGGAACCGACGTTTGGGCTCCCTGCAATGTGGTTACCAGCAACACGGCGCCAACGAGCCGAATTGGCTGGATTGACGGTTGTCGATCCAACGAGTGTTATCATTACCCATCTCGGTGAAATCCTAACCCGCTATGCTCACGAACTGCTCAGTCGCGAAGACCTTCAGCAGTTGTTGGACCGTCTGCGCATTGTCTCTCCAACCATCGTTGACGAACTCAAACCCGATTTACTACGAGTCGGAACGCTGCACCAAGTCCTTGTACAGCTGCTCAAGGAAAAAGTTCCTGTCTCTGATCTGAATCGCATCCTCGAATGCGTATTGGCTCACGCTACCCGCACGAAAGACCCAATGGAATTGGCCGAACTCCTTCGCAAGGATCTCGGGCGAACTATCTGTGATGGATTCCGAAACGTTAACGGGGCAGTACGTGTCATGGTCATTGGCCCACAGGTACAGATGGCATTCCGCAATGCCTTGCACCAGGGCGAGCTTGTTCTCAAGCAGCACCACCTCGAGAGGATGCTGGTTTCTATCCAGACCGAGATTGGCAAATCAGAGATCGATAACCAGTCATTCGCTCTTCTCTCGGACAACTTGCTTCGGCGCCCAATTCGCAACTGCATCGAACGGTCGCTGCCCGGCCAAGCCGTGATTGCCTACAACGAAATCCCCACCGACCTTCAAATCGAACAGGTCGCGATGCTGGATTGGCCACAAGTCTTCGGTAACGAGTCGCCCGAGCAACTAACCAGCAGCAATGAAATGGGCGCTGGCCAGCGCGTTGCGGAGGCCGCAGCATGAGCAAATCTGTCTCGGACCGCCCGTGGGGACGACTAGCCGGAATGCTCGGCGGCTGCTATGCCACGCTCGCTGGGATGTGGGCGGGCCTGGATCCCGAAATCATTCTCGTCCGCGCACTAATTGTAGCCGTCGTGATATCCGTCGCGACGCGAGTCGTTGTGGAATTATTCTTTGCATCTGAGAAAGCAACTTAGTCCAACCAGGAACGAATGAAACCTTCCCTTTCCATGCGCGAAGATACATATCGGTCTCATGAGAGCCGAAATGCGCGCGACAATCTGATCGTCGAGAATCTGGGATACGTTCGCGCCGTCCTCGCCAAAACCATTGTCGAGTTGCCCCAACACATAGATCGTGAAAATCTGGAGGCCGCGGGAGTCCTGGGGCTGGTCGAAGCCGCCGATCATTTTGACCCGACACGCGGTGTTGAGTTCAAGTCGTTTGCCTACCTTAGAATCCGTGGAGCCATCCTTGACGAACTGAGGCGAAACAGTCCATTACCTCAGCGTATGCTGCAGCTAATTTCTAAAGTACAAGCCGCCATCGACATGCTCCATGGCACCGCCACACCCGAGTTGTTGGCAAAGCAGTGTGACCTGACACTCGACGAAATAGAAGCCACACTCGAAGCCATGCGACTGCGGCAGATGCATACTTGGGACAACGAACGCGGCTGGATGAATCAAGTGCGAGATTCGCGGCAGCAATCGCCTGATGAAGTCGCCACTGACAAGGATTCAAAACGACTGCTGGCGGAATCGATACAGCTGCTCCCGGAAAAGGAACGACTGGTTATCACGCTTTACTACCTCGAAGACCTGCGACTTCGTGAAATCGGTGAGGTGCTCAACCTCTCCGAGTCCCGTATCTCTCGACTTTTGTCCAAAGCCGAGTTTCGACTGTCGAATATTTTTCAGCAACGTGGTGAATCACAGCAGCCATAAGTTCTTAAGCGACGACGGTTCGAAGAACCAAGGAGTGATCCATGAATACATATAGTGACTACTTTCGATCCCGAGGGCTCCCCGCGCTGACCCTGTGGTTGGTAATTTCATCTTCTGGATGCAAGATGATGTCTAAGGCGGCATATTCCGTCGGTTCCTATCTGGATCCAGATCAAGTCGCTTGCGTCGATCACGTCGGACACTGTGAACTCTGTGGTGATTCCGGCGAAGTCATTCAGGACGGCAGTGTCCATCCCGTCGATTACGAGATGAGTGGTGTCACGGAATCGCATGCGGTAAAACCGCCGTACGACCTTTCCGGTGAAGTGCAGGAAATCCGTGCGGCAACGCTTGGTTTTCGAAAAGAACTGGATGCGGTCAACACGCGACTGGCGACTCGAGGACAAGCGCTGATCAAGACTCGCGCCCAATTGGCTCGCGTTCAATCCGACGTTGGTGAATTACGCAGCGATCTATCGCAATGGCAATCATCAATGAGAAACATCCACCGTCAGATTAACGAGCGGGATGCTGAAAGACTGGCCACGCTCAGTGAGATGGCAGCCAGCCTCAAATCAGTCATCAGTGAAAACGCGCGACGATAAACTACGATTCTGATTTACTAACGGATGATGTTACTGACTTCATCCAGAATCTCATCGGTCACCGTGATACTACGGGCGTTCGCCGAGAAACCCCGCTGGGCGACGATCAGTCGGGTAAATTCATAAGCCAGATCGACGTTGGACGATTCAAGCTGCCCGGAAAGTACATTCCCTTTGCCGCCAGACGCCGCGGCTCCGTAATTGACTTGGCCAGAGTTGGCGGTCGGTTTGTACATATTTTGTCCGACAGCCGTTAGTCCACCTCGGTTCACGACCGATCCCACTGCCAACTGGGCGATGGGAATCTGACGACCATTGGAACCAATACCCATTAGCGTACCGTCCTGCTGAACACTGGCGGATAACAGCGTTCCCGACTGATATCCATCACTCGACACGAGTGTGGTCGATCCATCTGCCGTTTGGGTCAGCCCCACAAATCCTTCACTGCGACCGAGCTGGAGCTGCATGATCTGCGGTTCAGCCTGCCCCGCGTAAGAAATCGAAATGGGTACGGAAGTACCCGCCGAACCGAAAATCTCTTTGAACGATCCGTCTGGATTGAATCTTATTTCCCCAAGGACGGGAGTGTCGACCGTACCCTGAGTCGGATCCATGCTCGCCTCGATCAACCAGGCCGAATTGGTTTCCGTCTTGCGAAATGTAACGTCGAGGACTCGCGTAGCGCCCGAAGCATCGAAGAACTCTAGGGGAGCCGTGACTAGTTCGCCGCTCGAACCCGCGTTCGTCACAATCATTAGGTGATCATCAAAACCGCCGTTCCCAACGTTGCCCACGGCGTCGATAATCCGCAGCTCAAGATCGCTCGTTCCATTGTCATTGCCTGAAAACGCGACGGCCCCGGTGGCATCCAAAGTGGCTGTCGCATTGGGGTAAGCCGCATTGATAGCGGTAACCACATCGCCAAGCGTTGTGGTGGGATCAACATTCAGAATCGCGTTAACAGCATTGCCATCGGAATCAATACCCGTAATCTCCAATGAGTCGCCGATGTTGTACAAGGCCTGATTGGAATCCAGATCATTGAGTAACGTCGCACTTGTCGCGGCCGCCCCACCATCGGTAAACGGAGCAGCGGTCATCAGTGATTTCGGAGCGGGACTCAAGGATAACGAACTGAGGTTACCTTCAATTTTGATTTCTTCACTGGCAATTCCCAACACCGTCGTCCCAATGGGAACACGAATAGCCGAATCACCGGCCACTTGAAACCCTGGATTGGGTCCATCAGTATCGCCAACGTTACCGTGGCGCTGAACCGTGAAACCTGTTGCCGTATCTACCAGTAGCTGGTTTCCGTCAATGCCAAAGGTTCCCGAGCGTGTGAGCAGGTCTTCTGTGCCGTCGCTGAGAATAAAGAATCCGTCGCCATCAATGGCCAGGTCATAGGCACCACCCGTCAATTCCAGCGTACTCTGGGCGAAGTTTCGGTCGATCGAGCCCACGATGGCTCCAGAACCGAGTTCCGCCGAGTTCACACCACCCACATTGTTATTAGGAGTCGCCGAGGCGGGTCGTAGCGTCTCGTAAAATGTATCAACGAAATTGACTCGTTGGGCTTTGTAGGCAGTCGTGTTGACGTTCGCAAGGTTGTTACCCGTAACGTTGAGCATCTGCTGATGCGCGAGCAAGCCCGCAACACCCGTTGATAGTGAATTGGCCATTAGGCATTTCTTTCCGAATCAGGTTTTCTCAGTAAGTGCGAAACCATCTCACGAGATGGAAACGACATCCGCGACAGGGACGCTGGTATCGTTGACCAACAGGTTGACTCGTCCATCAGCCACTTCGAATCCAGTCACCGTACCCTGCTGGGATGATTCGTCAGCAGCAGCGGTATAGTGAGCCGTCTTGCCCACCATCGCGGTTCCGAGCGACACTTCTTGCAGGCGAAACAAATCCGACTGCAGTTGAACCATCTCTGCGAACGACGCGTTGAGCGATTCGATCTCGGACAATTGAGAGAATTGCGCGACTTGCCCAATAAACTCGTCCTGAGACACCGGCTCAAGAGGATCTTGATTTTGAAGTTGAGTGACGAGCAGGGTGAGATACTCATCCTGTAGTCCGGCACTGCTTTGGACATCCATGTCGGTTCCTTCCGATTCTTCCTAAGCAAGTAAATTCAATCGCCCTGCATGTGCTGACGATTGAGACAAGTTGGTGGTTGATTTATCTTCGGCAGCGGCGTCGGTTGAATCCGGCCCCTTGCTCTCCCGATTCGCAGGGGTTCCCTTGGATGCGTTCTCGTCTCCTGGCTGGAACGCATCGCCGCCATGTTCCAGGCTAAAATCTGACAGAGAAACGCCCACTTCTTCGAGCGAGCGAGTTACGTTGTTGGCTTCCCGTGCGATCGCGTGATACGCGAGCTCATTCTGAGCAACCACGCGAGCACGCAAACCCGCCGAATCCGTCAGGTGGACACGTATTTTCCCCAGCTCGGGAGAATCCAAGGTGACGGAATAGGCATTTTGACGAGGTAACTCGACTGGCGCGGCTTTCATTTCGCGCGGCTCATCGACGGCGTTTGTACGAAGCGTCGATGCATCGACACTCTCCTGCTCGACTGGGAGACTCACCGGCTGGACCGGCAGCGATTCTGACGCAACCGTTTGACGACTCGCCACATCACTCGACTTCGCTTCCGGCTGAGAATCGTCAGACAGCAGCGAACCGAATTGCTGTTGAGCCGGGTTACGACGATCCGAAGACGCGTCCTGTTCGAGCTGTCGAGCCGGAACGATACCCTGAGCCGAAACGTCCTCTGTAGGAATCAAGTCGGCAGCGCCCGCAGAATTCGGCTCCGACACTTGCGTCGCAATTGGCGACACCGGAGCAATGTCCACAGAATCTTCTACGGCCGGAACGGATGGTGCCTGCTGCGTCGGCGCTTGCTGTGAAACGGGAAACGCGGATTCATGGGTTGCCGCTGCTGCCGGCAGTGCCACGGGTTGGATCGCATCCCTGACTTCAGCGTCAGCCGACGGAAGGGACTGGTTGGTGATATTCCGCGAAGGTATTGAAACCTCTGCCGCAGCAGCCTGAACTTTACCCGTCGGTACGATCGACGACTCCGGCGAAGCAGCCACAGCAGCGGGCAACGCTGACTGAGCGACAGCGATCCCATCAACGGCTGAAGTCGCCACGGGTGGTACGGCCACCTGGTCGACAACGCGCGCCTCGTTGGCTTCCGATTCAACTTCGCGAGGGACATGCGACAAGGCGCTCTCGACGGCAACCTTCGCTTCTGAAACAGATGCAGCAACCAAATCTGGCTTCGCTGTCTCTCGGCGACTTGTATCTACATTCGAAGACCCAACTCGTTCCTGTGTGACGCCTGGTACTTCCTCTGTTGACGGCCCAACCTCATCGCTTTGCGGCAAAACATCTTGGTCGAATTCGACGACGGCGTCTTCACCGTCAAGTCCCGTCGACTCCTGCAGGTTGGCGCCGATGTCAACCAATGGCAACGCTGGCGTCTCGCTGGATTCAGTCGGCTGAGTTACGTTCGCGGGAAATGCAAACAGAGAAGTCGCCTCTTCCTCAGTCGGTTCATTTTTCGCAAACTCGAACGGTTGAGGCTCGACCGATTCGCCTTTGCTTGGCGTCACTTCAATGGATTCGTTCGTCGTTAGGGCCTCGCCCTTCTCGGATTCGACGGGCCGATCTGGCTCAGAAATCTCAGCCAGAACTTCGTGGAAAGGCGCAACTTCCTTGGCGTCAAAATCCGTCGTGGATTCGATGGGCGTTGATTCGAAGCCGCTCTCCCGCGTGGGCGCTTCGGCGAAAAGTTTTCCTATTGTGTTCATGACTGCTCACCACTCGATTGATATCGTCGTAAGCAGTGCAAGCAATGCGCGTGCCAATCATTGACTCAGCCATAACAGACTGGAAATAAGCACCTAGTGGTGTGGCTTAAGCAGCGCAACGAACATGGACAGGGAAAGAGGTTCCACATCAGGTCGAAAGAGATTCAGTGTGGAAGGTCAGCATTGTGACACATGCTCTCAGAATCGGAAAACCAAACGTAGCCGGAGAGGTCGACTTGTCCAACAACGTCGCTTGTTTGGTATCCTCAAAATCATGTGGCTCGAACGAGCCCGAAGACAAGACAAGGAACGCGCTATGTGAGGCAATTAGCCTATGTTGATGAGCTGAGCCATGTGTTCACCGCAGAGCTGCGAAGGCGATACGACTTCGTCAATACCAGCCTTACGCATTCGATTCCCCAGGAGCGGGTCGTTTGAGCGAGCGATGACCTCAACTTCCCCACCAAGGTCTTTGCAAGTAATACCAACGAGAAGGTTGTCAATCTCGGACGGCATGGCTGCCACAACCGTCTTAGCGTCAATCACGTTGGCTTCTGCCAGAATCATCTCATTCGTAGGACTTCCAACAAGAACGTGCAATTTGCGAAAGCGACGCTTGAGTCCATCAAGCTCTTCCTTGTTCTCATCGACCAACACGACGGGAATACGCTTACGAGTCAATCTCTCAATTAACGCTTTGGCGATAGGACCGGACCCGCAGATTACGACGTGTTCCTTCAATTGAGAGATCATCTTTATGACTCGTTTCCTGGCAAAATGCCCATTCAGTTCTTGTTCAACGATAAAACTAGTCAGGGAAGCCGACCAATAGGTCATGGATACCAGACAGAGAAAGATTAGCAATGAAGTAAAGTTTCGGCCGTTCGCCGTTAGCTCATTGGTCTCCCCGTAGCCAACGGTTGACAACGTAATGACCGTCATAAAAAGGCCATCGGCCGGTTTCCAGCCTTCGACAACCACGTATCCAATCGTTCCAAAAACGATAAGAAAACACATGAGCATTAGTGCATTTGCAACGCGATTCATCTTGGCCTCTGGGAAATATTCTTACCCAACAAAAGCAGATCGGAGGGAGTTAAACTCTTCGTGAATCGTGTCTTCAATCGGCTTAACACGCTCGACATCAAACGAAAGTACGCACTCGTTCAACAAGTCTTCCAGTTCATCGCTACTAGATTCTTCTACACCCACACCCCACAAGCGGCTGAGCGACTCAGCCAAACCAATCAGGTTTCCCAGTTCAGGATGGTCGTTTTCCTCAAAGGCAAAGTGATGGGCACCAATGGCTTCCGCGATCTCGTAAGGCAATCCCCACTCGTCGGCGCAACGCAACCCTAATTCTTGATGATTGATCCCAAACAACTCGTTCTCGACCTGAACGATACTGCGAGGTGACACTTTTTCCGTGGCCTGATGGTAGGCATCAGCCGCAATGTCAAAGAACATCAGTTTGCCAACATCGTGTACGATGCCCGACAGAAACGCCTCCTCGGGTGGGACGATATCTGTCAGCTTCGCCATCCGGCTCGCAACGGCTGCACAGGCAATCGACTGTTCCCAAAGTCTATCGAAGTGGATTTTGGCATCACCCTCCGAAGTGAACACATCACCGGTCGCCACAGACAAGGCGAGATTTCGCAGCGTTCGAAATCCAAGGACAACAACCGCACGCTTGATCGTCTTGACTCGACCACCAAACCCGTACGCCGAACTATTCGCGATCCGCATGATCTTTAGCGAGATCGCGGAATCACATCGAATGAGTTCACATAGATCATTGGCGGTTGTACTGGGATCATCGCACGCCCTGAGAATTCGATTTGCGATTTCAGGGAACGGTCGTATCTCCGGTAGATCATCCAAGGATCCAATCTGTAATCCAGTAACTGATCCGTACATTTTGCCTCACACCTTTCCGCGTTTACTCACCTCAGATTAGGGGGATATGAATTAGATATCGCATGAATCAACACCGACTTGCTCAATCGAGTCGGTGAGATGCGAAAAAGACAACATTCAAGAAAGATTTAGCCGTCGTAGCGGTCAGCGCGAAGAGAGATGGACAACCGTCTGTCCAAGGCGGGAAAACTCGCCAGCCAAATCGGTCAGCCAACGTCGAATGTTGGACATCTGTTCGCACGACCATCGAGCCGTTCACGCAGCGTCAGAGAGACCGAGATCCTGATACCTTTTGAGCTTGTTCGTCAGCGTGCGGGGCGAGACGCCAAGTTGCCGAGCCGCGGCAGTCTTGTTGCCACGGTGGCGATGCAGCGCTCGAAGAATCAGCAGACGTTCGGCCGAATCCAAAGTCAACGACTCGAAATCCACCTCATCTGCAGGCTCCGCCGTTTCCTCGACGGGTTCGAGAAAGTCGATATCGTCATCGGTCAGAATGCCATCTTCGTCAACGACGCAAGCGCGTTGAATCACATTTCGTAGTTGCCGAACATTACCGGGCCACGCAAATTCCTGCAGCGACTTCATACATACCGGACTGATGCTGCTGACAAAATTGTCGGGCATGTCACCCGCAAACTTGGTGACAAAGTGCTCGGCAAGTGGGCGAATATCTTCGGGGCGACTTCTGAGCGGCGGAATTTTTACCTGAAGGACATTCAATCGGTAAAACAAATCTTCGCGGAACTCCCCTTCCCTAACGGCCGTTTGGAGGCACCGATTGGTGCTGGCGATTACGCGGGCACGAACGTGCTGGACATCGTCACATCCAAGCGGTTGAAACTCCTCCTCTTCCAACACTCGCAACAGTTTAGCCTGCATTGCCAAAGGAATTTCGCTGATCTCGTCGAGCAAGATGGTTCCATCCTCGGCAGCCGCCAACAATCCACGACGCGACTGAACCGCCCCTGTAAATGCGCCACGTTCGTATCCAAATAGCTCGCTTTCTATGAGCGTATCTGGCAGTGCCGCACAATTGACGCGCACATACGGCAAGTGACTCCGTTGACTTCGATTGTGAATCCAACGGGCAACGACTTCTTTGCCCGTACCACTTTCACCCGTAAGTAGCACCGTCGCCGAAGTCCGCGCAAAACGCGCCGATTGATTCAGCAGCTTCAGCATAGCGCGCGACCCAGCAATCACATTGTTGGGCATGGAGTTTCCATCCAACAACGAACGCAAGTCGGCAACATGCCCGGCGATACCTTCGCGATTATTCAAATTCTGACGCTCTGAACTTTCAAGCGGTTATTGATACGCTTCACCTTGTCGGTAAGCCTGATTCGCAACTCTGCCTTTGGCGGCATAATTCAGTTTCGGCACCAAACGAGACTTGGCCGTCTCCGCCGACTGTTCAAGCTTGACGATGCGACGCACTAAACTCTCCAGCGCGTGCTCCACATCCTCTCGAAGTTTGCAACTCGTGTCAGACGGAGAGAACTCTTTATCTTTCCAAGCCCCAAGCACGGCGCGATACGTCGGTTCGTTGGCTCGAATCGACTGCATAACTTGCTGCAATTCGTTCGTCACCTCCACGGGAATCACTCCATTGGTTTCGAACGCAGCCATACGGTCCAACGAAGCGTGTGTCACGGCATAATGGTTCAGCAGCGACTCCAGAAAAGTTTGGAGTTGCTGGTCTCTGGTCGGGCTAGTCATTCGTTCCCTCCGTCAGTGTTTGCTTGAAGGCAGCCAACTGCCCAAGAACTTCCCGCTTGTCGGCGATGAGCGACAACCACC
>CAYYHV010000084.1:16930-20831 GCA_964471695.1 uncultured Pirellulaceae bacterium | reverse complement strand
TCGTCAGTTGGGCAGGGTCGGATGCCGCAATCGACTGGTAGGCCAGCAGGACTGGCGCGTTGACAGCGTCATTGGTCAGGGCCATTACGGGGTTGGCGACATGCTGACCGCCGTCTCCGGAAAGCGTCCGGATGTCTGACCAGGTTCCATTCGTTCGGCGGCGACTGAAGGCGATTCCCTGTCGAACGATGGCTGCATCTGGGTCCACATCGACGAGCTGTACATAGCGGGCTTGCCCATCAGACGGATCAATCACCAGTTCGGGATGGGCATAATCTGCAACGGACCCGACCATGTCGGTTCCGCCAGGAATGGTCGTTGTCCCACCGAGATCACCGCCGCCACGACTCATGACGACGCTGCATCCATTCGGGAAAGGGATGTCGATCGGGTCCAATTGAAAATCAAACACTTCGATGCCGATGACTTCCGCGGAGATTCCACCCCAGACCTGACCGGTGAGCTGAAGGCAGTCGTGATCGAAGAAGTCGACAAAGTCGATAAGCTCGTCCTTGGGCGAGCTTAGCCCATAGGCGGGAGTCAGCGACATGTGGATATTGCCCGCCAGTTGAGCGATATCGAAACCGAGAATTTCGACTTCGCCTGCTACTGACAGACCGGCGACCACGGTGGGAGCCACGAAGGACGGCGACGCAATTCCGATGCGAGTCGGCAGCAGTAACTGGTTCGGATCGTTGTCATCAATCTCGATTCCCACGGTGACGGCCGCATCCAGAGTTGCGCTCAGTGAGAATTGCAGGTTGGCGTTGATGCTCGCGACATTGGGGACACCGTATGCGAACAGAGTAATTTCCGGAGACTGGAAATCAAACAGAGGCAGGTCGGTAATGGAGAAGGTGATAGCGATAAAATCCGAATCCAGCGAGTCTCCGTCAATGCGGAGTTCGCCACTGATCGCCATATAGTCGTTGATCTGGACGTTCGGCGTATACGTCTCGTTGAAGATTTCCTCTCCGAGAATGACGACTTCGGCGTGGGCAAAGATTTCGGCGGCGACAAACTCATCGGGATCGAGAGAGGCGCTCGTATCCGCTCCGACTTCTGCGAGCAGTCGATTCTCAAGATCACCGACGAACGGGATGTCGGCTCCGACCAGTTCATTCAGCGTCGAGACTTGGCCCTCGCCGCCCACATCAAGCAGCGCGTTACGATAGCGAATGTCATACTCGAGGGTCGACGTGTTGAAGGTCAGTTGATTGCTGTTGATGGGAGTCAGCCAACCCGGAAACTGTTGGACTTGGACCGTTTTGACGACTTCTTCACCCTTCAATCCGTAAATGTCTCGCGGCACCATTCGAAATTCATTGGGATTGTTCGGAGTGGTGGGCATCAGGTTGCCAAAGTCGTAGTACAACGACGCGAGGGGATTTCGTTGGGAGTAAAAAAGTCCCTGCGGCCCAGGGAATCCGCCGCTAGGATCAGGGATACGACCGATCACGTCGTGGAGGTGCCCATTGCCATCGGCATCGGAAAAACTCACCAGGACGTTGGAGGTGACGCCATGAACCTGCGTGATGTAGCGGCCATAAACGTCTGGGTCGACATTGCCGTCGATTTCTTGATCTTCAAGAACAATGGTGACTTGGGGAGCGTGGGCATTTACGCGACTGAGTACGTCGTCGCGTTGGTTATTGGTCTCGTCGACTTCCGCAATCGTATCGTTCGCATCAGCAAAGTATTCGACTCGATCCGATGGCTTGACGGGAAGCCACTCCAGTGCGCGACGTCGCGGTTTGCTGGCGGGTCCCAAGGCGGATTCGAAGATATCGGCTTCGGTCCACGATACTGGCGACTTGGATGTGTCTGAGTAGCGGAACTCGGACAACGTTCCAGCGGACGAACCAAAGCCGACGTTCTTGATGACAACGCCGACGAGAGTTTCGCCTTGGTTGGGGCTGAGCGTTAGCGGCTCGACGACCAAGTCAGGCGTCCCCGATTCAGGAACGTCAAAATTGAAGCCAGCGCCGATGGGATCAATGGTGGCTGCGAAGCTGCTATCACGTCTTCCCCAGACACTGATAAAGTACTCGTCGAGCGGAACCGCCGGGCTGTAGACGCCCTCGACCGTGTTGCTGCCGGCAGACGCAGCCGTCATGGATTGGAAGACTGTGCCACCTTCGGCACTTAACGACGCAGTGTTGGGGGCAAAGTCATTGTCAAAGTTCGTAGCCGTACCGGTGACCATGCCTTGGGTACCAGCCGGCGCGATCGCTCGATAGTGAGCCGTGCGGAATACGTCGGCTACGAAATTGCCACTGGGGTGCGCGTTGACCGCATCGACGCCAAAAACGTCTCTCGATGTCGTGAATCCCATGGCGGCGTCGACATTACTGTCTCCCGTGTTGGGGTTGAGGACGACTTCTTGCGAGACGTACTTTGGAATTTCGACATACACATCGACGGTACCAAATTCGGAACTTCGCTCAGCCTGAACCAGATAGGCTCCGGTCTCAAGGTAGGTGTTCAGCGTATACTTGCCGTTCGCAAAATCATCTCCGTTGACGAAATCAACGAGTACCGCGTCTTGAAGGGCTCCCAGTTCGGTGCCACGCGATTCGACTCGGTATAACGATAAAAGATGGTCGTCGAGGAATCCCATGTCGACTTCGACAGTCGTTACGCCTGCTTGTCCGACCCAAAAGACGGAGTTGAAGACTGTCGGATTTGACGGAAACGAAATCGTAAAGTCGCGAATGCCGTTGGGGCCAATAGCCAAACGCCCAACCGTGCCGAGTTCAAATTGATCCACGGGTCGCGGGAACGGGGAGAATATTTCATTACGAGAATTCGTTCCCTTGAGGGTGACCGTAATCGACTGGTCGGCATCGTTGGCAGCGCCGGCTCGCAGGAAATAGTCTCCACCGGCCAACGAATCATCAAGGAGGAAAAGCGGATTGAGCAACGACGAGAAAGCGGTCGCCGTCGAAACCAACTGGCCATCCGGTGTGTAGAGTTCGTAGACAAATTCCGTACCGGTGGGAGCGCCGCCGCCTTCGAATCCGACCGACAGGGTCATGCTTTCAAAGCCTTGAGGGATGTGGACTCGCTTAAAAGTCTTGCCGTCCATAACATCGTTTAGCGTTGCGATCCAGCCTTTGGGACTGAAGGCCAATGGAAAACCATCGGAGATTGGTAGATGCGATTCGGTCGCGACGCTGATCGAAAAGTCTCCGCCGTTTTGTGGAGTCGATCGACTGGTGACATGAATCACCACATCGTGATACTGTCCCGTGTCATAGTCAAAATCAGAATTGTCCAGTGGCGGACGAATACTGGGGAGTAGGATCGACAGTGAGGTACCATCCCCTCCGGTTCGCGTGTCGTTCCATGTCCAAAGGTCTCCGTCGACGTAGACGGCCCATTGCAGTTCGACGTCCAATTGACCGCCCAGCGATTGGGGCGTTACTGAGATCGTCGTCCGTCCTGCGGGAAGCTGTAATCCAAATTTCTTGACCTGGTTTTCCGCTGACATGATGTCTGTGTGGTCAACAGATGTGTCGCCACTTGGAAGCGTTAGGAGCATCTGCTCGTTACCGCCGTTGGGTAGTAGTGCCGCAGGTGCTGGAATGCTAGAAGGGCGAATGACGTTGGTGCGGAACAGTAGGTTCGTGTCGGCACTTGCATTCTCTTGAAGTTCGTTCAGCCGCAAGTAGACGGTACGCGAACCAGCCGGGACTTGGAACAGCGCCTGCGTTGGGCCGGGCGCTCCGGTCTGTTCGACAGTTCCGGTGAGCTGATTGCCGGCCTCATCGAAAAGAGCCATTTTCCACGAGGCATTGGTCTCGCCCTCGATGTAAAGCGTACTGTCGTGATACGCTGGCATCTGGATCGGCACGATAAAGCCGTTCAGGCCGCGTGATTTCAGCTCGGCGCGCAATGC
>CAYYHV010000084.1:13399-16920 GCA_964471695.1 uncultured Pirellulaceae bacterium | reverse complement strand
CGTCACTTTTCTTGGCTTGATTGAAGTTGTTACCCTGACCTAACAGCGGGAAAGATTGCGCATTGACTTCGATGCGGTAGTCGCCCAAGGTGGCTTGTTCATTTTTGACGACGGCGTAGTAGTAGCCACCTCCTGTGTCATAGGTCGCTGTTGATCTTCCATACGACAGCTCGCGATAATTGTTGACATAAGCCTGGTCATCAATGGTCGAGCGATCAGCCGGGAACCAGTCTCCAAGAACATCCGCGGCGTCGACCAAATCGAGATACTCGACTCCATTGGATGCGATGGCACTCTTGTAGATACGTAGATTAGTGTTTACGTCTTCGGACAACCCTATTGTGCGAACGCTTAGCGCCCCAGGAGTCACTGCCCAGAAACGGTAGATGTCAACACTTCCTGCGGTGTCTGGATCTGGGTTGGTAAAAGTTGCTTCGGCGAATCCATCTCCAAACTGATTCTGTTCAATATCCACGACGTCGATGTTGGGTAGTTGTTCGAAGGCGGGTTGCGGGTTAACAATCGGTGTCGTCCCTGCAAACCGGTAGGCCTCGGCGTCGACGAGATAGGCGACTGAGTCCGTGGTATCTACGGACATCTCGAGCGTATATTCTCCGCTGCCGAGTTGGCCTGCGATCGGTTCGACTTCGAAGTAGACGGTTGCGGATTGAAGGTCAGCAATGGGTTGGTTGATGAGAAGTGATGAATTGCTGGGCGTCATGACTTGGGAGGCGTACAAGTCGCCGACCGGGTCAAAGTTCCCATCTGAATCGACCCAAACTCGAACACGGGCTCGAATCGAACCATCGACGGGAACGAATGTGACGCGGGGCAGAGGAGATGAGTTCAGAATGTTATACGGAAGGATCGTCTTCCAGCGATCGCGGTCCATTTCCGATTGTAACGTCACATTGCGAACGGAAAAGATCGAGCTGAAGCCAATCGTATCCTCGATGTCGGGCACCATTTGCACGCCAACGAAGGCGATGTTTTCGCCGTCCGCTTCGTACTCGACAATGCCCTGATGGATGGGGCTGACGTTGATGCCCACGGCAGCATAATTGGTTTCGAATGTTAGACTGTCTGGCATGAAGAGCGTCGCAGTGCCGTCCTGGTCGGGGAGGACAAAATCGACCAACTTCAGGGAGCTGCCCGTCTGGCGATAAACAGCCAGCGCGGCGTTGGGGCCGCTGGTCAGATTGCCGGACCGGTTGTCGGCTCGAAACGTAATTCCTGCATCGGTTTCTTCGCGAAGGGGTTCGGCAAATTGTGCTCCGCTGACACTGCCGAACCCACCCGAGCTGGCTGTTGATGAAAGACTGCCATCCAAGCGGACTTGTGTGACAGGCAAAGTGGCTGGGTTGATCGTAAGCGGTACGTCAACGACTCCAACTTGCAAACCGACCGTCGATGGACTGCTCGTGCCTTCGACAAAAATGTCGATCGGGCCATCGTTGGTTGAAATGTCGATGGGCAGGAAAATCGAACGGTCGCTTGACGAGAACTCGATGGGCAAAAGGTAGTCGCTGGCTACGACGATGCGAAGCGGTCTCGCAGCGCTTTGGTTTACACGCACGACCAACACGTCGTCTTCAAAGCCAGGTGAGACGCGAAAGTGCTTTAGGGGTTGATCGGCTCCTGCGACAAACGTATCGCTGAACTGCTGGTTGCTAAGCGGTGCGTCTTGAGGAGTGAAGGTGGTGGTGGCGGTCAAGTCGAATGACGCATCCGTTTCGGAGCTCAACCGTAACAAATAGGCGCTGTCTGGTGCGAGGTTCAGTGGTTCCAGCGTTGGGTTTTGATAGACGCCGAGCAGGCCGGAGCCGTCTTCTTCGTAGATGGATGCGATGATGTCTGCGCTGGACGCGACGGAAAGCTTAACGTCGCCCGAGTTGGTCGTTTTGATCCGATAGATTACGTCGTCATTGGCGTCGATTCCACCGGAAGCCGTCGTTGATGAGGCGCCAAGTTGTATGGGTGCCGGAGAAGCCAGGCTTGAGTCAACAGTTGGATTGGTCAGCGAACCCGGTACGAGTACCGGAGATGCATCCACGTCGATTTGAAACGCTCCGGGGGCGCCATCAAATCCTTCAGTCGAAACGGCCAGCACATATTCGCCGTGCGCGAGCGATCTTCCAGGCGAAGGCGTCAACGTGAGCGAAACGGCTTGTCCGGATGCGTCACTGGCTGAGTCGATTTCGCGATAAGGTTGATGGGAGCCCTCACGGTAAAGCAGTTCAGCGTAGATCTCGCCGTCAATCCCCAGTGGCTGGACCATAACCGTGCCACTGGTGCCCCCATTTGTTAGATCGAGGGAATAGAACTCCACGTCGGATGGGCTATTTAACGCATCACCGTCGCTGCTGGCAACATACTGCAGCATGCCAGTGCCGATGTCGATAGGCAATGAGGGAGCGTGCGGAATCGTTGGTTGCGACACGGTGAGTTCAAAATCACCCGGCGAAACCGACTGGTCAAAGAAAACGCCCAAAAAATGAACGGCTTCGGTTTCCAGGATTTGACTCGCCTGTTCCGACCACGGTGTCGAGTCGCTGGCGTCGACTTGCGTCAGCAGGTTGCCGGAAGGGTCGTAAAATCCAAGGGCGGCGTCGACGGCGGTTGCGGCGGCACGTTCCAATTGGAAATTAACCTGCGAGGCATCATTCGGGCCGCCGACGGCGTATCTGTAGACGATATGGTCCGAGGCGGTATCGATGGTGAGTAGCTCGTCGCCCATAAAGATTTGCTGAGTCGTCTGAGTCACGTCGATCGACAGCGGGACCGAAGTCAGCATCTGTCGAGCTTCGAGTAGCTCGCCGACGGCCAGTTTTCGACGGCGGTGACGTGAAGAGGAAGTCGCCTGGGGATGGTTTTTGACTATCGTTCGTTTGACCGGTGACATGGGGTGCCCCTGTTGCGTTGGCTAACTTGATTTTGCGGACGCCGCACCGGGTAATGCCGCGAGGAGGTTTGAACGCAACATTTTTCTTTGGAAATATCGAAACATCCGTTATGGGGCGACTTGGCAACAAGATGGCCGAGGGGACGACTATCTGTGGGCAGAAAAAGAACCGTTGGATGAGACTTGGTTGTAAATCTTGAATTTTGTGTTGCGATTCGGACGCCTCGCGGCATAACTACGATAGCCAACGTGCTTTTGAGGCAAGCAAGTCGCGATTAGGGTATCGCAACCGAATCCATTAAACTCATGGTCGGATTGCTTGCTGGGTACGTTTTGTTATTCCCCCTATCTCCGTAAAGACCGGGCATTCATGCAGGATCAGGCAATCACGTTGCGCCGTCGGCTTCAAGAGAGAGTTGAGTCGGGGGAATCGGGAATTGCGCGTCAGCTTCTCGCCGAGCACCCGGAGGTCGCCGCAGATTCTGATATGGCGTTGGAGTTGCTGTATTCCGAATTTGCGCTGCTCGAAAGTCTCGGGCGTCCTGAATCTGTTGAATCGCTGTGTGGCAACAATGAGGTTTGGAAAGCGGAGTTGGCGCGGGTCATCGAAGTCCATGAT
>CAYYHV010000084.1:7408-13389 GCA_964471695.1 uncultured Pirellulaceae bacterium | reverse complement strand
GCTTCGCGACACTTCACTTTCCATCATGCCGGCGGAAGCCGATACCGTAACTCTGGAACGAGTCGCTGGCTCGTTGCCAACAGAAGGCGGGTCGCGAAAATATGGGCCTTATGAAATTGTTTCGCCGCTGGGGCGCGGTGGCATGGGAACCGTATATCGGGCTCGGCACCGCAAGCTGCAACGACTGGTAGCAGTCAAGATTCTCAGCGCGTTGGCTGGACCTGGCGAACGAGCCAGATTGCGGGAGGAATCGAAACTTGCGGCTCGTTTGAGTCATGCAAACATTGTGAGGATTTACGATGTGGGCGAGACGGATGATGGGCCCTTTCTGGCGATGGAACTGATAGAGGGCGAGACGCTGACTCAACGGCTTGCTCGACAGGAAATCAATCAGACGGATGCCGCCGAGCTGACGGCAACGCTGGCGATCGCCGTGCAGTACGCGCACGACCATGATGTTGTGCACCGAGACTTGAAACCCTCGAACATTCTCATCGACGGCACTGGCAAGCCGTTGATTACAGATTTTGGTTTGGCCAAGACAACGCTCGACGGAGCGGAAGATCGACAATTAACGCTAACGGGCGAGATCATCGGAACGCCGGCCTACATGTCACCTGAGTTGGCGTTGGGACGATCGCAACAGGCGGGGCCCGCAACGGATATCTACTCGTTGGGCACGATGCTTTATGAAATGCTCGCGGGACGTCCACCGTTTCGAGGCGATTCGCCGCTCGATACAATTTCACAGATCCGCGACAGTGAACCAACACCCCTTCGGCAACTCGTTCCATCGTTGCCCCGCGATCTGGAAACGATCGTGACCAAGTGTCTGGCGAAGAAGCCTGACGAGCGGTATGAGACAGCCCAAGCTTTGGCAGATGATTTGCGTCGGTTCATCGACGGGAAACCCATATTGGCAAAGCCACACAGTCGGCTTGTCCACATTTCGCGCTGGTGTCGGCGACGACCTACGCTGACGGCGTTGATTGCTGCGTGTACGCTATTCCCTATGTTACTTGCTGTCGGCGGCTGGTTGTTCGCATGGCAACAATCCAAATTGCGGACAGAAGCGGAAGTAGCGAGAGAGAAAGCGCAGCAAGCGGCTTTCGAGACTTATGATATGACGCAGTTCCTTCTCCACAATGCGTTGATCTCGGACAATGACGATCCAGCCAAGCGTTGGGAGGAGATGGATGCACGCGTAACCGAGGCGTTAAAGCGACTGGATCATCCTGAACGGAAAAAGCAAGGCGTCTCGCACATACTGGCGGCTGTGACGCGGCTTTACATTAGCTACTCCGCCCCGACCGATCGGTTGGTAGAGCTTGGAGAGCGAACGATTCTGGTTCACGAATCCGAAAAGGGGCCCGATTCTTTTGAAACGTCGTCCTACCGTCTGCTGTTGGGAGGAATCTATCGGAGTGCTGGTGACTATGCTCGTGCAACCACCCAGCTGGAGCGGGCAAAAGCTTCGTTTGCCAGATTGCTTGGCGTTGAGGATTCTGGATATCTCGAAGCCTGCCGATTGCTCGAAGGGGTTGAGTCGTTGCGTGGAAAGAAGGTCACACCATTGAGTGCAGGAGAAGGGGAGCCAACGAAATTGAACTCGATTGTCTATCGGTTGGATGAGATAGAACGCATCAGAGATGAGGTCGAGCCTTCGAAGATTATTCGGGAAGTACGTGAGCTCATCGACAAATTGGTCGAGATCGCGCCGCCAACCAGTCATTGGATATTCCGAGCTAGAGTCTTGCTGGCTGGCGTCTTAAGACGAAACGGAGACTACGACGAGGCGGAACGGGTTTACCTTGAAACGATTGAGTCGGTTACGGCAATCTACGGTCCTAACCACGGCGATCGACTACTCGTGATGAACAATCTAAGTTGGACCTATGCTGAACAGGGACGGCTGGAAGAAGCTGTCGCGATGGTCAAAGAAGTCTATGAGACGCGGAAGACGCACGATGGAATGGATTCGCCGACAACCATCAATTCGCTCAACAATCTCGGTATGAGCTACAAACATCTGGGTGATTACGAACAGGCTTTAGTGTGTCACGACTCGGCGTTGGAACATTCAATTCGCACGTTGGGTGCGAGTTCTCCGCAATCTATATGGCTGGCAATTTGTCGGGCCGACGCGCTAACCGAGTTGGGGCGATTTGAAGCGGCGATTCGCGGCTTGGAAGCCATATTGAAGCTTGCCGAAGAGAGTCTGGGCGATGGTCACTTGAAAACGAATCAGGCGCGATTGGAACTGGCCGATGCGTATGGAGAAAAAGACGAGTGGGATAAATCAGTCGAAATGGGGGAGAAGGCGGTGCACCTGATTCAGGAAAATGCTGATGGTGTGACGCTCAAGTATTTGCGGGCAACGATGACCCTTGGGCAAATCTATCAATCCGCGGGTCGAGCGGAAGACTGCGTTGCGTTGTTGCAAAAGACAGAACAAGAACTTGCGATTCGGTATGAAGAAGATCACGCGCTGCGGCTGATGTGCCAGACGATACTCGGGAGAGCCAAATTTGACGCGGGAGAATGGGAGGACGCATCGAAGTTTTTTGAGGCGGTGACTCGGAACGAGAAACAGACAGCGCCGAACGATGTTCCAGCTCGAGTGTCGGAGTTCCTGTTGGGGGTGAGCTTGTTAAATACCGCTCGTTCGGATTCGGCGATGACGCATTTGAACGGGACCTTTGATAGATTGACGGAGTCTTGTGATAAGTATCCGCCGCGTCGACGCATGCATTTGGCAAGGATGATTGAGTCGTCGATGGAGCGTTTGCGAGAATCCGATATTCCGATTGAAAGGTGGGAGAGGATTTGTGCGAAGCTGAACGGCGAGTAATGACCGAAAAAAAATTCAGATTTCAGATCTGCTTCACACCAAATCCGCCAGTATCCCAGCCGACTGCAACCGCTTTCGTAACCGATGTAAATGCACGCGAGCCACGTTGTCCGGGATGCCCAATTCATCCGCGGCTTCACGAGTCGAGAAGCCGCATAAGCGGAGTTCGATCAGTCGTTGTTCGTTGGCGTTGAGTTGCTCAAATAAGCGTTCCAGTGAGTCGCGGGCGCCAGCGTCGGCTAGCGGGTCGGGTTCGGAACTAGTCAATTGTTGAAGTAGATTCATGGTCGATTGCGAATCACCGGCTGGAATGCTGGCGGACTTCTGACGTCTCATCTTGCGCCAATGCCGTGCGATTTTTCGACGCACGATAGTGAGTGCCAATGCGATCAGTTGATCGGGCTTTTCGATGGCGAACCGATCATCCCGCAACCCCATCATCAGGCTGCGGTGTACCGATTGAACGAGATCGACCGAGTCCAAGTACGGCCGCAAAGGCGCACCCAGTCGTACGCGGGCTACGATGCGTAGCGCCGGTTCGTACCGGTCAACCAGCTGATTCATGGCGCATGCGTCACCATTTCTTGCGGCAGTTAAAAGCGTCCGGAAGTTGTCAGTCTCATCGCCCATGCGTGTCTTCGGAAATTTACGAGTTTCAGGTTATCCGAGCACACTTCGGATTCGATCGACCAACCCACTGTCTCGATCCTCGGAGCCTCGTAGCTTGTAGACGCTGGCGGCGAGGAACTTGTTTCGCCAAGCTGGCGAAATTGCATAGTAGTCTTCGAGGACGGCTGAGCTGAATTTGTAGTCGTGCGAATCGGTCCCTTTTAGGAAAACCAACTGGCGCGCAGCCCGTATTGCGTCCTCGGCGGATTCGCCGGAGTCAAGGAAGTGAAGCATCTTACCAGCAGCCGCCTCTCGGTCGTTACTCACGTCGCGGTAAATGGCCGAAAGGGCGTTGTCGCCAGGATCGACGGGGGTGAGTTCATCAATCCGTTGCTTGCCGATTTTCCCTCGCTCTCGCATGGCATTGCGGAACATCGGAAGAAACGCGGCGTTCTGCAACAGTACCAATCTTCGCGTTTTGTCGTCACCGGAGTTACTGAACGTCTGATGCATCGCGTTTGTGGTTGTGGAAGCGTGTAAGGCGATAATCCCCGGTTGGCGCATCAGCATCTCGCCAGCAGCAAGGAAAAGTGCGTCATATATCGATTGCGGGCTGACGTCGGAATTGAGCAACTTGACGACTTGATCGCATGCTTCATCGGGCCCATGGTCTCGCAGCGTCGACAACATTTGAAGCGTTGCTTTGTTATCGAGTTTGCCGGACTGCCAGTCGTCGCGGATTTCAGTCACCAGTTTTTGATTTCGACGCCATGGTCGATCCGCGTCGAGGTCGCTGTCGGCAGGATTCGGTTCGGACCCATGATTCAATAGTGCGTATGCCAAGGATCGTAACACCGGTTCAGCATATCGCCAGCCTATGCAATTCAGCGTTCGCCAACTGTTGGCTACGAAAATGGCTTTGTGTCCGATGCTGCGAAAGTCACGAATGCCATAGCGGGCAAAGGACTCAAAGACTTGGTTGGCTCCCGATGTTCGAGCGAGCCCCGTGACGGCCAGGTCGGCGGCTTCTTCGTCCCAAGTCGTCATCGCCCGATCGAATTCTTTGAACGCCTGCGTCGCCCCTGGAACTCTCGAGTCATCGACGGCTGACATCGTCCAGTTGCCCTCTCTGACATCACGAGCCTGAGAGCTTTTGAAATAATCCAATGCCCAAAATATAGGAAGCCAGCGATCCGCGTCCGCCGACGCCTGCGAGGCCAAATGAGCGGAATTGACAACGAGCACGGCATGAAATTTGAAACCGACAGATGGCCTCGGTTGCACGTTGCGTACACCGGCCAGTAAGAGAGCCGTCAAGAGTTGATTGTAGCCCAGGCCGCTGCTGATACGTTGCGATACGGTTTCCAGTAAAGACGCGCGCGGCGTATCCTCGATCAACCGGACGAGTGGTTCGATTTCAGGCGTGAATACTACGGAGGAAACTTTGGCTTGAGTCTCTTGAGCTTGAAGGGGATGAAGTTTGCTGAGGAATGCCAGATCAGAAATACCCAGCAATGCGCTCGTTGCCGCTGTCTTCTTTAAAAAACTACGCCGATGCGGAGCCATGGGATCCTCCCGGTTAGGTTTAGTTGGCGTGGCAATCCATCCTTGAACCATTATGACGATAGTCGTCAGAAAACATAGCCAATGCTCACTTGAGAATTTTGATCTTCAACCTGTCAAATTCAACGATCATGCCAGGGTCGTGCAGTTGTAATTGAATCATACCGCGATGCAATCGCTTGTTCATCGGAACGTGTTCAATGAATTTCGAAGACAACTTACCGTTAATGTAGTAAGAGAATGTATTGCCCTTGGCGACAATATTCACGTCATTCCATGTCCGCCGGCGAATCTCGCTCAACCCAATGGCATCCTTGAGTTTGGTGACCGACGCTCGGTCGTGCTCGTCAATGATGACTTGAGTGCCGCGAGTAGCCCCATGCTCTTTGCGGCCGGGTGTATGGAAATCCCAAGCCCCCAATACATCTGATCCGATACCAACGTGACCAAAATCGACGTGGTAGCTCTGGAATTGGCGCTTGCCGGTCGCGTCCTTGATGGCGCGGAGATTGACTCCACTATTGCCTTTGCCTTTGGGGAAGCGATAACGCAACTTCATTTCGAAATCAGCAATCTCTTTGTTGCGATCGTAAACGAGATAACTAAGCCCCTTGTCGCCGTCGCCATGAATAACGCCATTCTTTACCGTCCATGCCTTGATATGCTTGTGTGGCATGACAGTCCATCCTGCCAGCGACTTGCCGTCAAACATAGCCACGAAACCCTGCTCGTCTGAATCCGAGGCGGGTGCTGCTTTCTCCGCAGACGGTGTTTGTGCCTTGACGACAGAGACGGAAATCGTCGCTGGGGCGACGAGCAAAAGCATTATCGAGAATGGGTACCTTGCCGAGTGATGGTAAGGCAAAAGTTTCTCTAGATTCTGGATCATCGTTGCAGTCCGGAACAAGATTGCGTCCAGCCATGGTGGCGGCAACATTGTAACAGGACAATCGCAAGG
>CAYYHV010000084.1:0-7398 GCA_964471695.1 uncultured Pirellulaceae bacterium | reverse complement strand
AGATTCGCCCGTGATGGGGACAGAGACTTTTGACGCCAATTCAAAGTAGCGACAGAAGCCGTTGGCTAGACGCATTTGGTCGGGGTTCTTGCAATCCGGGACAAAGAGTTTGGGCGAACAAACAAGCAAGACCAGGCAGCGAGCGCGGCTTGTGGCGACATTCAGGCGATTCGCGTTGTACAAGAACCCCATCCCGCGGGGTGAATCGTTTGCCGACGAACAGGTCATCGAGTAGATCACCACGGGAGCTTCCTGGCCTTGGAATTTGTCGACGGTCCCCACGTGTGTTCCTGCAGGCAGTCTGGCTTTGAGGGCGCTAACCTGTGCATTAAACGGCGCGACGACTCGGATGTCATCAAGAGTAATCGTGGCGGCAACGCTGTCTTTGTCGATCCATTGATGATGGCCATCAGTCAACTTCATAACCAGACGGCAAACCGCATCGACTTCTTCGTTGGAACGATTCTGATTTCCGACATGGTGAACCGGAACGAATCGAAGACCGCTTCCTACCAATTCGGAATCGCCAGTTATTTCTTGATTGCTCAGGCTCTCGACGCAGGTGAGCCGATGGTCGTAGAACATCTCCGACGTAAATGAGCAGATGGAAGGATGCAGGCGCCAGGTTTTCGCAAGAAACAGCCCGCGATCTTCCGGCATGGTATCGTCGTCGCTAAGTAGGTGGCAAAGGGCCGCGACACCAGACCCCATGGGGTGTGTTCCCTGTTGCGGTTGTTCTAACTGCTGAGGGTCGCCAAGCAGGATGATGTTCTTCGCGGCTCGTCCAGCCGCCAATGCCATCGCCAACGACATCTGCCCTGCTTCGTCAATGAACAAGTAATCGAGGACGCCTTCGCATTCTGGATGGGACCAAAGCCAAGACGTACCGCCAACGACTGAGCCACCATGCAAGGCGCATAAAGCGTCTTCGCGGCTCGCAGCAACGCCAATTTCGTTTGGGGTATCTTCGGGTTGTGGTCCCGATTTTGTTCTGTGAGCCACCGATACCGGAACACCGCTTTCCGACGATACCGTATGGACTTTTGTAAGCAGATTCTGAATGACTTTGTGGCTGACAGCAGTTACACCGACTTTCTTGCCGGCTCGTGCGAGCGTTGTGATCATGTGGCTGCCAACGTAGGTTTTTCCAGTTCCAGGTGGACCTTGGATGGGCAAGATGCTGTCGTCAAGGTCGAGCGCCAATCGAGTTGCCGTTTCGACCATGTCGCCGGAAACGGGCAACTGCTGGGTATGCAATCTAGGTCGATTGCGAGCGAGAAGGTCGTAACGAGCCGATTTGATTTCGCGATGGGACTGGTGGTCGGCTGCGACCGATCTGCCAAACTCAAGCAGTGATTCGGGCATGGGAACGGTGCTAATGTTGTCGAAGGCAAATACGGATTCAGGGTGAATATCCGTAGCCCTTCCGCTCTTCTTGATATCGATTGTGTTGAGGTCGAGATCGACAGAATGAACCGTGCCGATTCCCTTGCCGCCCACTTCGATAAGGCTGTCACCTTCATCAACCGTTATTTCCTGAGTCGGGAATTGATAGCGATGCGTGGGGTTCTTGCCCCGTCCCGTCGGCGAGAATTCCTCGATGAACGTTAATCCGCCGATGGCCTTGCGTTCGCGAAGTATCCCGTCATGATCAAGTTCGTGCATGGAAAAGAACTCCCACCAGCGGCATTTGTCCTCTCGGCGGAAGTACTCCAATAGATGGGCTAACAGCCAGGCCGCGGTTTGTTGGTCACCAACCGGCTCGTCAATGATGTCGCGGACCAGGTCCTCGAAAACTTGCCTTGTCTCGGTGCTTTGTTCTTGTACCGTTTCACTTGGGTCTCCTGCGATCAGTTCAGGACGGGGAACCTCAGCTCCCATTTCGATCAGTTCAGCGCGTAGTTTCTCCAACCAATTTCTCAACGCCCAAGTCGAAACGCAGTCGTCTTTGTTGTACAGGGCAACGATATCTTTTTCCGGTTCGCCGATTTCGTCCATCATCCCCAACTCGATGGCGCGTTCGATTCGTCGCAACATGGGGGACGATTCTTTCATGTCCTGCTCTCGCTCGTAGCCATAGAACGGCTCAAGTCGCTTGATCGAATAGCTCTCGACACTCGCGCGGACACCTTGGCGGGCAATGGCGTAGAGATCAACCAGCCGTCCGCCTCGCAGAAGCTTATCTAACTCGTCCTCGCAAGTCGCATGTTTGCATACCAGTCGCTTTAGCGCCGACGGTTCGTACGGCGCATAATGGTAGATGTGCATGTCCGGGTACTGTGCCCAACGTCTAAGCATGCCATGGACAAACTGCTCAAGCATCCGCTTTTCTTCATTGTCATTCAGAGCCCAGTGTTTCGTGAATTTTGTTTGGTTGTCCACAATCGTGACATACCCAAACAGGTATTCCAGTCCCTGATTCATCGCTCGCGGATTTCCTTCGATATCAAAGAAGACATCGCCGGGCGAGGGAGCTGGGAGCTTCAAGAATCCACGGTCTTTTTCGACGCGATTGAATTCGTATTCTGGCTTTCCTGTCCGTCGCCCCTTCAACTGGATCTTGGCCTGGAGGTGTGCTTTCTTAAACGACTCCATCGAGCCTCGCGTCGGATACGATGGTAGAGGCGTCGTGGCCTCCGCAAATTCGGTCAACGTGGAAATGTCTTGGTCGATCAACTCGTGTCGCTGAGACTTATTGATGCCTGCTACATAAGTCAGGTGGTCATCACTTCGCCATTGTGAATCGCATCGCGTCCACCAATCACAGATTTGACAGTGCGCACAAGGCTCGGGATAGGTTGCAGGATTCGGATCACTTCGCATAGAAGCTTCGAAGCGAGTCCTGAGGGCTCGAAAGAAGGCTTGGAAATCGCCAGTCAGCAACGAATCAACGGCGAACGGATCACCCGGCGCAACCACATGCATAAATTTGGGATGTAAGCCTTGAATTGAAGCCACGATATCCGAATACAAAGACAATTGAATGACCGCCGTACCCTTTGTTGATTTGGCCAATTTGGTATCAGCGACTTCATACGACCAGTTACCCAGATCGCTGGGGGTATCGACTTTGAGTAGAAAGTCGGCCATGCCGTGCCACTGCCCATGACGAATGGCGCCCTGAGTTACCACGTCCACGCCATTGCGCATTGCGGTGATGGTTGCCGTCTCCGAATGTTGGCCGCCAAAAGCTGGGACCTCAACAATAACAAGCCCCTGTGATTGGAGATGGTTGAGATAACTTTGCTCGTGTCGATGCCCCAGTTCAATGAGTAAATCTAACATCTTGTCGTCGCGAAACGGCTTCTTTGTCAGGCCCATTGCGCTCTGACGTTCAAGCTGCGAGCGATGATCACATGCGAGGAAACTTGCCAAATCGGTAGCCGAGAAACGCCACTCACGATGCTCTTGTTTCATACAGACTCCTTATCCCTGGGCTCGTTATACGACTCAACAGGTGCAGTCGCTTTGAACATCCACCGTCCATCTTTGGATAGGGTAGTCATCGCCGACGTTCGCCAACCCGTCAAAGATATATTGATTTGTAGCAGTGACACGGTTGGTCACTGCATCAATAATCGGGTGGAAAAGTCACTTAAATGGCAAAATGGGCAGTGGAGTCACCCAAAGGAAGGGAGTGCGTTCGCTTAGGATCGCCATTAAATGGCGACTGCATTCGCACAGATCTTAATAGAGATAAGTTAGCCCGATTGTTATACGCTGAAATTGGACGACATATTCGCCACATACGGCTTGAGTCCGTTTTTCGTATTCCACACGATACGGTGCCACGTTGCCAATGGACTTCGATTCGTAATTCGAAGCCTTTCCAGCTGGACCGGCTCGGCTCCCAGTCGTGACTTGTAGGCTTCGTTGCCTCGTAGGAAATCGAAGCGACGATATCCATTTTCGATGGCGTAGCGCAATTGAAATTGATTCAACAGCCAACCAGGTTTCATCTCGGAGAACTGAGGATCATAACCGCATTGGTAGGCATAGATCGAGTCGCCGCGACTAAAACTCAACGCAACCGCAGCTGGGACGCCATCAATCTCTACTGTGCCTAGTTTCAAGCTGCCTGTGTCAAGAAACGAATACGCCGACTGTTCGATCAGTCGAACGAATGAGTTATCAGAAAAACATCCGTCACAGCCTAGCTCTTGCCGACGAGCCGTATGTAGGGCAATGAGGTTGTTTAAACCACGCTGGACTTCACTTCGATCCCTAGCCAGCGAAAAAGTCGCCCTGCCTGTTTGGATATACTGTTGGTCAAGTTGACGCAACATCCGGCGGCAACGTTTAGAGACTGAGCTAAGGTACGCTTCCCAGTTATCTGGCAGACTAATAATCCAGCTATTCTCGTGAGGAGTACGGTCAACGATAAGCTTTTCGCCGAGCTGTGCGGCGAATCGAGACATGCCAAAATCGGACGGCGTGACACCTTCGAGGGACATGGTGGTCCATCGGAAGTCATTAGGGGATTTAAGGAACCAATTCGCCACAGCCGTTGCGACGGCTTGCAGGTTCTCGTCACTGGCTAACAAGCCGAGGTAGTCGCTGCACGCCTTTCCGCCACCAACGAAGTGCACCATGTTGCCCTTCGCGAGTGTGTTGTCGACGTAAAATGGCGCGATGCCAATGATCTGACGATCGGTGTCTTCGACAGTCAGGATCAGTAACTCAACATGCTGACCGACAGAATTGCACCAGGCATCGAACCATTCATATTGGCGGAACGGTGAGGCTCCAGCCAACGAGTTCCAGGTCTGGCGACATAAGGTTTTGATCGACGTGTGGCGTCTGATCTTTATGTTTTCCATTTGTGACTTACACGGAGAGGAGAAGACGTGAGATGAGAAAGCGCGTTTTAGAACTGGAAGTAAAGAAATGGACTCTCGGCGTCAAAACGCAATACGCACAAGACGAACATCATGGACGTGGCTAGACCCAACGGAACACTTAGCTTCAGCCGGTATTGCCACAAGTTAGGGGCAAAGAACACGATCGACATCGCGCCGGCCAGGATGGCTAACGCCTTGGTTCCGCCAGCTGCTGCCACCATATTCGATTCCAAGCCATTCAGCCCAAACATTGAGCTGAAGAGCGTCATACACATTGTTAGGTCGGTAGACCGAAACAGAACCCAGCCAAATACGACGGCCAGGAATGTTACGGTAATGGAAGCAAAATTTGGCAATGCGAAACGACTCCCATACAAGTTGTGAATCATCAAGAGGACGCCGTGGTACAGGCCCCAGAGGACAAATGTCCATCCGGCTCCATGCCATAGCCCACCAAGGAACATCACGATGAACAGGTTGCGAAGCGTCAACCAGCCCGTGTCACGATTTCCACCCAGTGGAATGTATAGATAATCGCGTAGAAACGAGGATAGCGAGATATGCCAGCGTCGCCAAAACTCGGAAATCGACTTGGATTTGTACGGCGAGTCAAAGTTCTGCGGCAGTGAGAAACCGAGCATCAGTCCCAGCCCAACAGCCATATTGCTATAGCCGGAAAAATCGAAGTACAGTTGGCAGCTATAGCCGATCATGGCATACCAACTGCCAACGAAACCCAGTCCCGTATAATCCGCGAACATCGGATTAATCTGCGATGCGATCATGTCGGCCAGCAGGATTTTCTGTGCCAGCCCGGCGACGAAGAAAATCATACCTTTACTGAACTTCTCCCAATCTACCGACGACGAAATGTCTCGCAGTTGATCCTCAAGTTCTGTGTAGCGAACAATGGGACCAGCGATCAATTGGGGAAACAGTGACACGTAAGCCGCAAAGTGCCAGAAACTTGCCGCCGGCTCGGCTTTGCGACGATAGATATCAATTGTGTAACTCAACGTTTGGAACGTATAGAACGAGATGCCGACCGGCAAAATGATCTCTGGCACGGGCACACTTCCGCCCGTTCGCATCCACACGGCAATCTGATTAAGCGACTCAGCCAAAAAGCCGCTGTATTTGAAGAAGGCGAGTAAACCGAGGTTGGTCGCCAACGAAACACACAGCCACGCCAGTCGCGCCCTGTCAGCTCGACTGCGATGCACCTGAGTGCCGACGACATAGTCGATGACCGATGAAAAGATCAATAGCCCGACGAAACGATAATCCCACCAGCCGTAAAAAACGTAGCTGGCGGCGACCATGGCAATCAGTCGACTTTTCGTGGAAAGTCGCGAAGACCACCACAGGCAAAGGACGACTGGCAAGAATACGAAAATGAAGAAGTAACTATTGAATAGCATATTGCCCCCCGATTTGCGTTGTCTGTACCAAGCGGTCGATCATCTTTCTCGTGTTCGACTCGAGCGGGTGGATGCCATCGACGAATTTGGCTGCGTCGCCATTGAACGCGGCTAGCGTAGACAAGTCACAGAAGGTGAATCCTTGTGTTTGACATTGATCTACAAGAAAATCTCGCAGCTCAACTCGCAGGCGGTTGTAGCTTGTCTGCTGCAGATGCGAAATTAATTCGGGATGCATCGGCGTCATAAAGACGATCAGCCGAGTGCCGTTGTCGGTACAAGTCTGCATCAGCGTCTTGAGTGCATTCTGGCGATCGACCGACGTCGTCTCGTAACCCGCAAACAATTGTTTGTATTCGTGTTTGTTGTAATCAAGGGCTCCGGCAAAATCATATGTGCCTTCCTCGATCTTCTTTTCGCGTTCGTGATAAACCAGCAGCCCGTCGTTGCAGAAAGATTCGACAGGAGCCGGATCGGTCTCTTTCTTGGCCCATCGCTTCAATGATTTAAGAGACGAAGTCGTTTGTTGCCAGCTCAAGAGCTCCTTCCAGCGATGGAAGCGATCCTCAAGCGGAATCAGCTCTTGAATCTCGCCCGCGAGTTGAGAGTTCGACAACAGTCGTGCATCCATAGGAATCGTGGGCGAGAACCCGTGGACATCAAGCCCCAGAACTACGGTCTTGGGATAGTTTCCGTGAACGCTTCGATAGAAGCGAAGCATTGCCAGGAAGTCTTCTGGCTTACCATAGTTAACGCCAGCATTGAAAAACCGGTGTCCAAGTTTGCTCTGCAGGTACTGCGGCTCAAGTTTCAGAACGCGTGACGAGCCAAGGATTAAGCCTTCGGGGACTTCGTTCAAACTCGTGAGTAAGTCGACTTTGGTTGCCCTTGAAGTCTGCACAAGCGGTTCGAGAACATCGGGCGAGTATTGGGCATACGGATTCACGATGTAATTCGTTGCCGCAATGACGAGAAAAGTCGCCGCGGAGATCGTCGCAACCATTACGGAGAATCGTTTTGGATTCATTGCTTTGCTATCTTTAAAGTTTCCAACCACGCGATTGACTAGACGTATTGCGAACTGTGAACCAATTCACCTTATTAGTGTTAAGGGGTTCAGGAGTACGGGTTAGCGC
>CAYYHV010000083.1:8288-20834 GCA_964471695.1 uncultured Pirellulaceae bacterium | reverse complement strand
TGGCCCAACCATGCAGACTGTTTCGAGTCGCGTTTGGGTTACAAACACGGTTCGTTCGCAGGTTGCTTACACCACGTACACGACTCAGTCTGTTCCACAGACTTACTCGTACTGCGTTACGGTTAACCAACCGCAGACTCGTACTCGTATGGTTTCTCAGACTCGCTCACGACAGGAAACTCGTACTCGTACGATGACCGTTCGTAAGCAACGTCAGGAAACTCGTACTCGTATGGTTTCGGTTCAGAAAACCCGTCAGGAAACTCGTTCACGCACAACGAACGTAACCAAGTACCGCTCAGAGCAGCGTACACGTATGGTTACCTCGTACCAGTGCCAGACGAAGACTCGCGAAGTACCTTACACGGTTAACACTCCTCAGACTCGTACGCGAACTGAGAACTACACCGTGATGCGAAGTGAACAACGCACTCGAACGGTTCCTTACACGGTTATGGTCGCTCAGACTCGTACCCGTCAGGAAACTTCGACTGCTTACCGCACTGAGCAGAAGACTCGCGAAGTACCTTACACGGTAATGGTCCCACAGACTCGAACGCGAACCGTTTCGGTTAACGTTCAAGTTCCTGTTCAGAAGACTCGTACGGTTAACTACACCGTTCAAGTTCCTGAAACCAAGACCCGTGAAGTTCCTTACACGGAAATGGTAGCTGTTCAAAAGACTCGTACGGTTTCCGTACCTGTCCAAGTTCAGAAGACCCGTACGGTAACGGTCTCCGTTCCTGTCCAAAAGACTCGAACTGTTCCTTACACCGTTCAAGTTCCTGTTCAGAAGACCCGTATGGTTACGGTTCAAGTTCCTGTCCAAAAGACTCGAACTGTTCCTTACACCGTTCAGGTTGCCAAGCAGCAGACTCGAATGGTTACGGTTCAGGTTCCTGTCCAGAAGACTCGAACTGTTCCTTACACCGTTCAGGTTCCTGTTCAGAAGACCCGTATGGTTACGGTTCAAGTTCCTGTCCAACAGACTCGAGCTGTTCCTTACACCGTTTCGGTTCCTTCGCAGCGTACCCGTACTGTTAACTACACAGTAAACGTACCTGAGACTCGTCAGCGAACTGTTAACTACACCGTTAACGAACCGCAGACTCGTACTCGTACGTACAACGTGACTTCTTTCGACATGGTTCCAGAAACCAAGACTCAGAACTACACCGTTCAGGTGCCGTACACTGAGCAGGTTCCTTACACCGTAACAAAGACTCGTTGCGTACCTCAGACGGTTACTGTTCCTGTTTACAGCCAGCCTGCACCTTGTGCAGCTCCTGCTGCTGCTCCAGCAATGGACGGCGGAATCATTATGGACGGAGCGTCCATGGGTTCTGGCGAAGTCATCATGGGCGGATCAACTGGTGGCGAAGTCATCATGGGTGGTTCGACCGGTGGTGAAGTCATCATTGACGGCGGAGCTTCCTACGGAACTTCCGTTGAAGGTGCTGTTATTCAGGGCGGAAACGCTTGTGGCTGCAACTAGTTTGTAAGCTGATACTGAATTAATTCACGAGTCGGGCTCGATCGAGTCCGACTCGTTTTTTTATGCGCTCCACTGATAGCGCCCTTGCACTACACCCCTTCGTCACAGAACAATACCCAGTTCGATACCAAAAAGAACGAGGTGTACTGTGGAAAAAGAGTGGCTTGATCGCGCGGCAAATCTGAACCATCGCCTGCTTCAACTACAGGACCGTCTTTGACTATTCGTCAAAGAAAGAGCAACTCGCAAAAGTCGACGCCGAAATGGCTGATCCTGGCTTCTGGAATAACCAAGAGAAGGCCCAGGAAAAAGTGATGCTGAAGAAGACGCTCCTCAGCACGCTCGAACCGTTGGAATCCGCGATATCAGGAAACGGCGATCTCGAAACGATGTTGGAAATGGCCAGCGAAGATGCGTCATTCGCAGCCGAAGTTCCCCAACAATGTGAGACGCTCGAGTCGCTTATCGAGGATCTGGAACTCAAAGCCTTGCTGGGTGGAGCCCACGACAATTGCGGCGCAATCATTTCTATCAACGCCCGCGACGGTGGGACCGACGCGAATGACTGGGCAGAAATGCTGCTGCGAATGTACTCGGCATGGGCATCCAAACAGGAAATGAAAATCGAGCTACTTGATCGCAACGACAATGAAGAAGCGGGCATCAATAGCGCCACCATCGCGATTCGCGGGCCTTTTGCATATGGATACCTGAAAGGCGAAACAGGTATCCACCGTTTGGTCCGCATCAGCCCATTCAATGCCGAGGGGAAACGACAGACCAGTTTTGCCGCCGTTGATGTCTCACCGGAAATCTCTGACAACGTCAAAGTCGAGATCAAAGACAGCGATGTCCGCGAAGATACGTATCGTGCCAGCGGCGCCGGCGGCCAACATGTGAACAAAACGGATAGTGCGGTTCGTCTAACGCACATACCAACTGGCATTGTGGCCCAATGCCAAAGTGAACGCAGCCAACACAAAAATCGCGCCTCAGCTTGGAAGATGCTTCGAGCACGTATGGCGCGAGTCGAAGAAGAAAAACGCGAAGCTGAACAAGCCGCCAAGTATCAGAAACAAGCGAAAGTCGGTTTCGGTTCTCAGATTCGCAACTACTTCCAACACCCAGATCAACGAATCAAAGACGCCAGGACGGGGCATGCCGCTACCCACTTCCAGAATGTCATGGATGGAAATATCCAGGGCTTCCTCGACGCCTATCTGCGCTGGCTAACAACTTAAGCAACCTAACGACTCCCGTCATACAGATCTGATCAAGCACGTGCCTAACTCTGTCCTCACTGCCGGCAACACCAAAGGTATTGCCCTTCGATTTGAAGCCGGGCTCCAATCCGATCGCTTTCACACCAACATCTCGCTGGTAACTAATCATGAAGTCCGGCGAATTCTTAGCTCCCAAGAAGGCAACGGACAACAGCCTTGGCCCCCCAGTCCGCCTCTTCAAGAATGCCTTGTCCACGAGCTCAACGAACGAAATGTCATTCTGGCAACCGGAATGGCGGGAAAGACCCACTGGTCCGTCTCGGTCGAAGCCGGTGACAATCCAACGAAACTGACTTGGGATGTCGCCTGCCGCACCGGTTCATCCGATTTCGACTTGATGTCCAGCTATTCGCTACATGACTTGGTGAATCCTGAAATCAGGGAAACTGACCTTCACATCACTAGGGATGGAATCAACCTGAGACTTTCCTCAGTTAAAGTCGATGGTTGTGCAGGATTAATCGAGTTGGACAAGAATCGCCTCTTGACGATTCGCCCTAATCCCGGTTCCCCCGCCCTTCCCTGTACGTTTCGCTGGAAATACGAGCTTTGCGTTGTCTCGCCGCAGGTTTAGTACGCCTTGATTTAGCCCGGAAGTTCCGTGAAAATCATGCTTCAGCGAACTTTTGCGGCACATGCATTGGATGAAAAATGGTCTTTGAACAAATCGAACAACTGAAGCTGCAGTACACGGACAAGTATGTCGTCGTGGACGAAACACGGCCCGAACTCCGCCGCTTCAAAGGCCAAACGGGAACGATCCGAACCGTCAACATGAGTGGCCGGGCTCTGGTTGAGTTTGATGCCCACGATAATATCGGTTGGTATGACATTGAATTGGATTTCCTCCGAGTCATCGACAAGCCACTCCCCAAACCAGAAAAGCCAGCCGCAAAGAAGGCGGCCAAGCCGGCTGCCAAAAAAGCCGCACCCGCTGAGAAGAAGACCGGTGGTGGTATGAGCGTCGAAGAGATGCTGGCTGCCGCACGTGGCGAAAAAGGAGCCGCTCCGGCTGCCAAACCAGCAGCCGCCAAAGCAGAGGCACCAGCTGCCGCCAAGCCAGCCGCGAAGAAACCGGGCGCTATGAGCGTCGAAGAGATGCTCGCAGCTGCACGTGGCGAGAAATCTGCAGCCGCCCCGGCAGCAGCGGCTGCCGCTCCAGAATCAGCAGCACCGGAGCCACCTGCGCCCGAACCGCCCGCCAAAGCAGAGGCACCCGCGGCAGCCGCCGGTCCACTCCCAACGTCAGTTGATGATATCGTTGCGTTCTGCCGCAAAGCCGACGGGTAAATCTCCCGGTTTTGTTCTGCGTGCAAACACGAACACTTTGGGTGAGACATGGTCGCGAATCGGCATTTTCGGATTGCGACTTTGATGGGACTTGTCGCCACCACGGGGTTTATGCTGATCCTTGTACCGGTGACATGGTACGCCCTCGACTCGTTTGATAAAAGTATTCTCGCCGGAATCGTCATCGGATCAGCGACTGGCTTTGCGATTGCTCAACTCAATCTCATTGGCGTCTGGGCAGCACTTGCTCCGGGCCGCATCTTCGTGAGACTGCCATGGTCGCTCGTCCTACTGACACTGTATTGGTTCGCGCTCATCTTCGGCAATCGAATCAGCGGAAGTCTGAATGACTCGAGATCTGCAGCCGAAGTCATTGGACCACTTATTCTTATTGGTTACGTGGCACTTCAAATCCCCCTTTGGATTACTTCCCGCGTTGGCAGATGGCGACTGATGCCACCGCGCGCAACTGCAGAGGACGAAGGTGGTCAATTCACGATCAAGGAGATGATCATCGCCACGACTGTTCTGGCAGTCGTCATTGGATTGGCGCGAGTCATCGTTCCTTCATCCTTAGATTTCAACAACAATATGCTCCGAGACCGGGTAATGTTTGCGATGGTGTCGGCACTGTTGATCTGTAATTTACTTCTCGTAATTCCTTGTGTATGGGCTACTTGCTTACCCAGGAAGAGCATCGCCCCAATGGCATCTGGATGGCTGCTCGCCACCTGCATCGCGTCCGCTATTGAAATCTCAGTGCTCTTCGGAATAGGTGGTGCCCCCTCAGATACTCGAGAAACTTTGTTCATTGTGACGATATTTGTCTTTATCAATATTGCTCAGGGAGTCACCGTATTTGTCATAATGTCGATTCTCAAGCAACTTGGCTATCGGTTGATCAGGACCACCAAATCGCTTTCCGCTCCATCGACTTCGCCATTTGCTAAAATCCAGATCGAGGAATCCCGAGTCACCATCTCAACATCCAGCTCTCGTTCACGGTAAACTGGTGAAATGCCTTCTGACTCGAGATCAACGCCGCCTCGCAACGAATTTTTTGCCACAACGCAATGGAGCATGGTTCGCGAAGCTGGCGGGGAAGAATCAAGAGAGGCACTGGAAGAGTTGTGCAAAGGATACTGGCATCCACTCTATGCTTTTGTGCGGCGAAGTGGCTACGACCCTAACGACGCCCAGGACTTAACGCAGGGTTTCTTTGTCTCCTTGCTCAGCCGCAATTCCATCAGGCTTGCCGATCCACGTCGCGGTCGCTTTCGCACGTTTCTTCTCGGGAGCATGAGCAATTTCCTCGTGGACGCATATCGTCGCAACAACGCCAAGAAACGCGGCGGTGATGTTGCGACCCTTTCGTTCGATTTCGAAGATGCCGAGCGACGTTACCAGCGCGAACCTGTGAATCAATTAACCCCCGAACGAATCTTCGAACGTGAATGGGCTTTGACGACGCTTGGACACGTTCAGGACCAACTTGCCGTCGAGTACGAATCGGCCGGCCAAACCAGGCTGTTTCAACAGCTCCTTCCGCACCTCAGTCGCGATACAACGCGGCTTCCCTATGCAGAAATTGCCCAATCGCTAACTATGAAAGAAGGAGCCGTCAAAGTCGCCGCTCATCGACTGAAGAAAAAGTATCGCGAGCGACTGCAGAGTGAGATCCTGCGAACCTTGGATCGTCGTGAGCTACTTGACGAAGAAATCGCACTACTTTTCACGTATCTTCAATAGACAAAACAGTTTAATCACCATCGCAAAATAGATGACCGAATTCCTGTAACCAATCGAAACCCCTTACGAAAGTAACCAATGAAGGCGACTCATTCGAGCAAGCAGCCTTCAATCGAGAGTTCTACAAAGGGGAACCATCTTGTCAGACGCACCGAAATGCAACGATTGTGGAGTTGACCTGACCGACGAAAGTCCGGTCGGGTTATGCCCTGCCTGCATGATCAAGCTGGCCTACGAATCGGGTAAGGGACTCACCGATGATAACTCGAGCAAGCCGCCCACAACCGGCTGGCCACATGAATCCAAAGTCGATCTGGCCGAACTGTCCGAATTATTCCCCGAGCTTGAAATTGTCGAAGAATTGGGGCAAGGCGGGATGGGGGTTGTCGTTCTGGCTCGACAAAAGAATCTCGATCGGGCCGTCGCGCTGAAACTGCTCAAAGCCGACATCGCGAGCGACCCGACCTTCGCAGAACGTTTTACCCGTGAGGCACGAGCGCTTGCCAAATTGAGCCATTCAGCCATCATCGGCATTCACGATTTTGGACAGCGTGAACACCTCTACTATTTTCTGATGGAATACGTCGATGGTTCCGATCTTCGCCGTATCGTGAAAGAAGGCCAGTTACAGCCCTCCGAGGCTCTGGCAATCGTTCCGCAAATTTGCGACGCCCTCCAATACGCACACGACATGGGAGTCGTTCACAGGGATATCAAACCGGAAAATATTTTGATCGACAAATCCGGTCGCGTGAAGATCGCAGACTTTGGGCTCGCCAAGCTCATCGGTCAGGATGGTAACGATTTTACGCTCACCGGAACGCGGCAAGTCATGGGGACGCCTCATTACATGGCTCCCGAACAAATGGAACAGCCCCACAATGTTGATCATCGCGCAGACATCTACTCACTCGGAGTGGTCTTCTACGAGATGCTGACCGGCGAACTTCCCATTGGTCGTTTCGCTGCCCCTTCCGAAAAGGTCGAAGTCAACGTCAGGCTGGACGAAGTCGTTTTACGGGCTCTGGCGAAAGAACCGGATCGCAGATACCAACAAGTCACCGACGTCAAAACCCGAGTCGAAGCCATCGGTGATGCCAAACCGGGAGTTGCCAAGAAAGCCATCGATCGAGTCGCAGGATGGGTCAAGCAATCGAGAAACATCGAGTGGGCTGAACGAGTTGCAGCTGCGCGAACCAATCTCGCGGAAGGCACGAAACTGGCGGCCAATGGAGCCTCTGTTGCCGGCGCCTACAGCGTGGCCGCGGGCGAGTTTGCGGCCAGCCGCTCACGTCGATTTATCGGAAAAGCCTGGGAAATTCTCGGCAACGTTTGGCGATCCATTCGTAGCACATTGGGCTGGATGGTCATTTGGACGCTGCTCTGTGTCGCCATGCTCGGCGGCTTGGGGCTGACATGGTTACCGAAAAACGCATGGATGGAATATCACATTTTCGATCGGTCAGCGAAAAAGATCGTGCCCAACTCCAACGGCCCCCCAACCTTCAAACACATCGAAATGAGCTCTAGCGGATTTGGAACATTCCGCGGCATCAACAAACAAGCCAAATTCATGCGCCGCACGCGAGCTGCGTTTACGATTTACCCTCTCGAACCGTCGGAAAAACCACAGAGGCTGAGCGTCCGATTCAATGACGGCGATTTGAGCTTCCGCTTCGGCAAGGATTACCATGGGTCGGGATGGAGTGTGCTCAACGATAGCCGACCCTTCGAAGTCTGGATGAAATCAGCCGGAATCGCTCAGAGCGATTTGATGAAACGACAGGCATCCAGCCTGTTCGAAATCAGCCAAAGCCTCGCCGAAGACGGCGGAGTTCTAGATAGCGACGCGCATCTTGCGCCGCGTTTCGTCAGTTTCGACAAGATCCGTATCGATGCGCCACCCCAACTCCAAGCCATGGCAGACTTGGTGGACGACGATCTATTTATCATCGCGTCGTCCGCGGGAGTCACCGCCGAGTTTCGCCCCAACGACTTGACCTTTGTCGTAGTCGCTATCGCCATCGTGGGCAGCCTCGGAATCGGCTATGCAACGATTCTCTATCTTGGATATCGTCGCTGGCGTTACGGGTAAAACAGCTTTACTTGAATTCCAGCATGCGTTTCAGCGCAACCAACGACCACTTCGTCGTCTCTTCGTCGACTTCGATCTTGTTCACGCTATGCCCTTCAGCCAGATTTTCAAGCGTCCAGCAGAGATGCGCCAAGTCGATTCGGTACATCGTTGCGCACATACACACGACGGGTGAAAGGAAGTGAACCTCCAGATGCGGATGATCTTTTTTCAAGCGGTTAACCATATGGAGTTCGGTACCAATAGCCCACTTGGTTCCTGGTTCAGCCGCTTCGATCGTTTTCTTGATGAAGCCTGTGGATCCCGAGAAGTCCGCCAAGTCGTTAACTTCCTGTGGGCATTCCGGATGCACGAGGATATTGATGCCTTCATGCTGTTCACGAAACTGGTGCACATGCTCCGGCTTAAACATCTGGTGTACACTGCAATGTCCCTTCCAAAGTACGACCTTACTCTTCTCGATCGCTTCCTTGGTATTGCCTCCGAATTCTTCGGCGTAAGGATCCCAAACCGGCATTTGATCGTTGGTAATTCCCATTTTCAACGCAGTATTTCTACCGAGGTGTTGATCGGGAAAGAACAAAACACGTTTCGTCTTCTTGAATGCCCACTCAAGAACAGACGGAGCATTCGTGGACGTACATACGATTCCACCATGCTTGCCACAAAACGCCTTGAGGCTGGCAGCCGAGTTGATGTACGTCACTGGCGTGATATCTTCGGTGTCGATCAATTCACCGAGGTCTTCCCAGGCCGCTTCCACCTGTTCGATCGCCGCCATGTCGGCCATAGAACAACCGGCCGCCATATCTGGAAGAATCACGGTCACTCGTTGGCCGTCACGCCGCTCCAATGCTTCCGGTCGATTCGCAAGGATATCTGCCGTTTCTGCCATGAAGTGCACACCACAGAAAACAATCGTCCGACAATCATCGCTGTCAGCCGCCATCTGACTGAGCTGAAGACTGTCGCCACGAAGGTCGGAGAACTCGATCACTTCGTCCTGCTGATAGTGATGCCCAAGAATCAGAAGCTGTGAACCAAGCTTGTCACGCACCGCTTGAATGCGGGATTCGAGTTCGCTATTCTCCAGCGATTTGTACGGAGCCAACTCAAACTTTGGTCCGGGTGTGGCAACTGAACTCATGTTCTACTCCGATGATTATTCTGACCGCGTCGTTTGCGGTGACCTGCCTCAGTGATTTCTGAAGCCCTTAATTATAGTGGACGAGTCCGCTGGCTTACAGTTTGCCCAAACGGCGAACTGTTCCCAGCAAAGCCACCTCTACAATTTGGCGTATCGGACATTTAAGCCGACTCGTCTTCTTCAACCACGACCGATTCCGCGTTTGAATCAACATTTGACGATTCTTCCTCGGAATTTCCAGTCGCCTTTTTCTTGCTACCCTTTGATTTGGGTTTCAATCCCAGCCACTTATTCTTCACCAGATCGCTAAGGCTAAGTCGCAGATCATCTTCCTTCTTCTCAAATGCCTTGTTCAGCTTCTCGACCAGCTTCTCGTTCTCATCGGCAATCTTCTTGTGAACGATATGCTCAAGAGCGTCACCCAATTCACGAACTACCGGTCCGCTTGCATTGCTCAGTCGCTTGAGCTCGAACGAAGCCATCGCGACTTTGGCGTTTTCGGCTTGGGGCTTGATGATCACGTCCGGCGGAAACTTCTTCGGATTCAACGACGTAGAAATGAACATGCCAATGTTAACACTCACGTCCGCTTCAGCCTCAGCGCTCATACTGACCAAGCGGACTCCCCGATTCCACTCCTGCAATCGACCCAGTACGTGAAGCTTGGCGCCCAACTCGAGATCGAACCCGACTTTTCCCAACCCGACTTCACGTAGATTTACAATGCGAACCGTCAGGTGCTCGTCGGGATCAACCATGGTGACGCGATACTTTTTCCAAGTCCCATGATTCACTTCTTTCCAACGTCGCTTCGTACGAATCTTGAATCCATCGGATTTGATATGCAGACCATCCCAACGTTTACGAGTATCGCCCCACCCCTTCGATTTTTTGTAATCCTGAGGCAGAGTCTGCATCAACATTGTCTTCAAGAATGACTTTGCTCCATCAGGCGCATTCTTCACATCGATTTCTTTGGGATCACTGTCTGGCAATTCGATTGCGAAGGGCTGGGCTTCAGGCAGCGCATCGACGACTTGCCCCATCGTCACCAGAGGCGCAGCAACGAATAGAAACAGTCGTAATGTGAAAAACAGTATTTTCATGCGGGCTACGGCCTGGAAAGGAGTCGATTGTTGCACTATCGGCATACGTGATCCCTGATATTTGCGTTTGACGAATTATTATTAAGGTGTCATCCATCTAAGTCGAGTTTCCTTGGGGCCATGCAATCAGTGCTGGCGTTTGTTAGGCTGGAACCGCCATGATTCTGATAATTGATAACTACGATTCGTTTACCTACAACCTCGTGCAACGATTGGGGGAATTGGACGCCACGTTGGATATCGAGGTGCATCGGAATGATCAGATTTCCCCGGCGGAAATCGAATCGCTAAAACCGACGCATTTGATCGTTTCACCTGGCCCCTGCACGCCAAACGAGGCGGGCATCTCGGTCGATGCGATCAAACATTTCGCAGGTAAGTTACCGATCCTCGGCGTATGCCTGGGCCATCAATCCATGGGACAGGCTTTCGGGGCAACGATTGTGCGAGCCAAGCATCTTATGCACGGCAAGACGGACCACGTGCATCACGAATCCAAAGGCATTTTTGCCGACCTGCCGAATCCAATGGTGGCTACGAGATATCACAGCCTTGTGATTCAACCCGATACGTTGCCCCATGATTTCGAATGTATCGCCTGGTGCATTGCACCCGACAAATCGAAAGAGATTATGGCGATCTGTCACAAAGAGTATCCGTTGTGGGGTCTGCAGTTTCACCCCGAGAGTTTTCTTTCCGAGGACGGCCCAGAATTGCTCCGTCGTTTTGTGAGTCTGTAGCCGTCATGATTTCGATCGACGAAGCGCTCAAGCTGATTGAGCAAAATTCACAGCGACTCGATCCCGTGGCAACACCTTTGGCGCACGCGCTCCATCAGGTTCTGGCAGACGACATTGCCAGCGATATTGACTCTCCACCTCATGATAAGGCTTTGATGGACGGTTATGCCGTGCGCGCCGCCGACGTAATCGCACCGTCTGTCGAACTTGCGATCATTGAAAGCATCACGGCGGGCGAAGTACCGACCCGGCCCATTGTTGCCGGCACTGCGACTAGGATTATGACGGGCAGCCCCCTGCCCGACGGCGCGGATGCAGTCGTGGTTATTGAGAATACAACGACCAAGGGAAACGTTGTCACAGTTACCTGCGATAGCGACGCACGGCCTGAACAAAATCTATTGCGTCGCGGTACATGCATTCAGAAAAATCACACGGTCGTCCGCGCCGGTGAACGACTGAATGCAGGAAAAATTGGTTTGCTTGCAGAAGTCGGCGCTGACCCGCTATCCATCTATCCGGCTCCCCGTGTCAGCATTCTGGTGACGGGAAATGAATTGGTAGCGGCCCACAAAGCGCTCACACCGGGCAAGATCCGCAATAGCAACGGTCCCATGCTCGCCGGACTTGCGGCTCAAGATCACGCCCAAGTTGAAGTGCTCGGCATTGGTCGCGACGACCCAGACGAACTGCGTCGACTGACCGAACAGGGGCTAGAAGCCGACGTTCTCATTTTGAGTGGTGGTGTCTCAGCAGGAGACCTCGATTTGGTCCCGTCGACACTCCAGTCGTGTGGGGTATCAGAAGTTTTCCACAAAGTGCGTGTTAAGCCCGGTAAACCGGTTTGGTTTGGCGTTCGCGACCGCACGCTTGTGTTTGGCCTTCCAGGCAACCCGGTCAGCAGCTTTGTTTGCTATTTGCTGTTCGCTCGAGCCGGGATACTCGCCCTGCAAGGACTGGCCAATGATCACCACACCCAATCGGCTCGGATCACTCACACATTTCAAAACCCCGGAAATCGCCCGGTATACTATCCGGCAGCACGCGAGTCCTCGGCCTCAGCCGAAATGGGTGTCACGCTGCTACCATGGAAGGGGTCAGCCGACCTTTGTACGCTGGCACAGGCGGACTGTCTCGCCCAGCTACCACCCAGCTCGAATTTTGAGGTTGGTGACTCAATCGAGATCATGAGACTCTGATCGATCTGGTCAATTTGTGGCTGCCGCACTACCGTTTCAGCCATGAGAACCCAGCAAAAACGCCGCGCAATAGGACGCCGTGCACCACGCCCCACCAAGTCCTCCCGCAGCCAGGCAACGTCGGCTCAAACGACTCCCATGAACATACCGGATGAGACAAAGGCGCCACGATTCGGCATCGCAATGTGGGGATGCGCATTGAGTGGCCTTTTGTTGTGGGCAGCTTTTCCACCGCTCGGATTGTGGCCGCTCGCTTGGCTCGCTCCGATCGGATGGTGCCTTGTGATTGCTACCGAAGATCTGGGAAGTCGTCCGTACCGATTCATCTACGCCACTTCATTTCTACACTGGCTGGCAGTCATCCAGTGGATTCGCTTGCCGCATTGGAGCGCCCATTTCGGCTGGCTTGTCTTGTCGGCTTATCTCGCAATCTACGTTACCG
>CAYYHV010000083.1:4109-8278 GCA_964471695.1 uncultured Pirellulaceae bacterium | reverse complement strand
TCTCACAGGTTTCTCGATGGCGCTGCTTGGCCATACCCAAGTCGCCTGGACTCAAGTCATTCAGATCGCGGACTTTGGTGGTGCGTACGCCGTCGGCATGTTGATCATGATCGTATCCAGCGGCATAAGCTGTTCGCTCATTCGTTACCGCAAGTCGCAGTCTTTTACTGTCAAAGAACATCTTCCGTTGCTGGGTGCCATGGGAGCGCTGATGGTCGCGTTGGTATACGGTTCGTTCTCCTTATCCGCGACGCCAACCATTACCGACTCGCCTTCCGTGAAAATTGCGCTGATTCAAGGATCGCGAGACACAACGTTCACAGCTGCGGATGACCCCATGGTCACGCTGTCTCACTACCGTGACTTGACGCGGGAAGCGTTGGTCACGAATCCAGACGTCGATCTGATCGTGTGGCCCGAATCGATGCACACAGCGGTTTGGTGCAAATTGACGCCACCCTTGGCTATCCCGGCTGAGTTTGACGATCAACCAGACCAATTCAAACATCGGGTGAGTGTCACCTCTCAGCTGGGCCAATACGAGGCTGGCTGGTTCGCGCGCCAGTTCGGCAAACCAGCGCTCGTGGGCTGTTCAGCGATCGAGCTGGATGATGGCCCGATGCGGCGTTACAACAGCGCCTTGGCTATTAGTAAAGGCGGTCGCGTTACGGGTCGCTATAACAAGATGCATCCCGTGATGTTTGGCGAATACGTTCCCTTGGGAAAAACTTTTCCCTGGCTTTATCGGCTGACGCCAATGGGATCTGGGCTCGAACCGGGCACTGAACCACTCTCTGTGGCGGCCAGGAATATCTCACTTTCGCCCAGTATCTGCTACGAGAACACTGTGCCTCATCTGATTCGGCGACAGTTGCGGGAACTCATCGATAACGGCTCGGCACCCGATGCCTTGGTTACGATATCGAATGACGGTTGGTTTTGGGGCTCCAGTCAATTGGATTTACACCTGACTTGCGGCGTTTTTCGGGCCGTCGAGGCTCGGCGACCGATGCTAATCGCTGCAAATACCGGCTTTTCCGCGTGGATTGACGCCCATGGCAAAGTCCATGGCAGGGGGCCACGCCGCCAACCGGGGTACGTGATAGCCGAAGTGAGCCGGCACGACGGGACGGAGTCACTTTATCTTCGATTCGGCGATTGGTTGGCTGGCGCGTGTGCCGTCTGTTGTTTGGGGCTGGGAGTCTCGGCTTGGCGAGATCGCCGACGCAGGAAAACGGCCATCAAATCCGAATAACCGTTACATGCCGACGCCGTTGGCCGACCGACCCGTAATATGCGGAAAACCCCGGGTTTTTCATACCAATTGGTACACCGGAAAAGTTTGACATCATTTTCCGACCGTACGTATACTGGGTGCAGGCGATTTGCGTACTCTTGCGCAGCGGAACTTGGGGCTATTGGGCTTTCGATTCAGCTGAACTGGGTCGCCGTACGTTTTCCCATCGGATCGTAGATGACATTCGTAGGCAAATTACTGACGTTAATGATTTTCATTATGAGCATCCTCTTCATGGGGTTCGCCGTAATGAGCTACACGACGCAGCGCAATTACAAAGAACTTCTGGCTGGCACCAACGGGCAACCGGGGCTTCGTCAGCAATTGAATGATACTCGTCAAAAAGTGCGCGAGCGCGAAGCGGCAATGATGGCCGTCAAGGCACAGTTAGATTTTGAAACGGCGGCTCGTCGCAGTGCCCTTGTTCAATTGGAAGTCCGAGCTGCGGCGCTTTCGACCGAACTGAAGCAGACTCAGGCGACTTATCAAAGTGCCGTGAGTGAACAAAGAAAGAACAACGAGACCGTCGCGACCGCACAGGTCGAGATGACTCGCTTGAAGAACCGAGTTGATGAGCTCCGAACTGAGCTCAACGCAGAAATTGAGAAACGCAATACACGACTTGAAAAAGTCACCGAGCTAACTGACAAATTGAATCAGGGCGAAGGTGATCTACGCAGGCTGCGTGAGCGAAGTCGACAGTTTTCCGGGCTAAGTGGCTCCTAAAGCCAAAACCCGCTACACCGAGGCAAAGAATGACACTCGTCGGAAAAATCCTGACCGTCCTGATCCTGGTCATGAGCATTGTATTCATGTCCTTTACGGTGATGACCTATGCGACTCACCGAAACTGGCGCGAAATGGTGGAAGGCACAGGGTCTCCCCTGGGCTTGAAGTTCCAGGTCGAGAATGCGCAGAAGCAGCTTCGGGAAAAAGAAGCTGCGATTGAATCGGTACGCATGAAACTTGCACGGGAAAAGGCGGCTCGCAGCAAAGCCATCGCGGCTCTGGAAGACAAGAATCGCGATCAGAAAGAAAAGCTCGAGATTCAGCAGGAGAAGCTGACAGCAGCCGAGTCGGAAAAACGAAAGAGCATTCAGATTGCCGAAACGGCTCAACGAGAAATGGACCGACTTAAGGACGAAGTCGCCGCCGTTCGCGTCGCGCTGAAAAACGCCCTCGACGATCGCAATGATAAACTTGCACAGGTTACCGGCTTGCGAGATCGCAACAACCAGTTGGAAGGCGAGCTTCAGCGCGTTTCCACTCGGGTTGATACGCTTCGCACCAGCCTCAGTCGTTCCAAGCTGGTTATGGATCGCAACGGATTGAACGAATTCACACCAGTCGACAATACGCCTCCAACATTGGATGGCTTCGTCACCACGGTTCGCAACAGCAACCTCATTGAAGTGTCGCTGGGTTCAGATGAAGGACTACGGAAAGGTCACACTCTCGACATCTACCGACAGGACGGAAGCTACATTGCTCGCGTTCAAGTCATTGACGTCAATTCGGATCGAGCTGTGGCTCGAATTATTCCCAAGTATCTTCAAGGTGTAATAAGGAAGGGTGACCGTGTCGCCACGAAACTCCTCTAAAAAGAGTTCCGGAGTCGTTGTTGAGAAACCCGGAATCAACGTTTATACCGTCATGCTGATGATCGCGCTTGCCGCGCTCAGCCTCGGTTGCCTGCTGCTCTACTTCGAGCTCAGCAGTTATGGCGACTTCCCTTGGTGGAAGCCATAAGAGACCGAACCTGCCAGACCGCGCCTAAAGCGGTCGTTTCTTGGGTGTTTTTACTCGCAAACTTGCCAGCTACGATTTCCCGTTCCGGCGGGAAATTATCTTCGGCAAAGAAAGTACCTCTTGGTCGCCGCCAACACGATCGGCAGCGAGCAATCCACGAAAGTGTTGTAGATGGGATGCTCGTGGCTAGGGCAAAGTCGCAGGTCGTTCAGCTTTCTCAGGACGGTTGAATTGAGCCTGTATTTGTAGTGTTTTTCGCAGCCGCTCCAGACGTTCGCCCGATTGAGAATCAACGCTAAAAATGCTAAAATCAGCGGTTCGGAAAATGGCTCTTGTCGGGCCGCAGAATGGCCAATTTCGAGGCTGTTTTCAACCGCGATTAAAAGCTCAAATTGTGCCGCATTTCGGCTCAAAAAGAGGACCGAAAGGACTGTCGTTTGTCTTCTGATTACCCACCTCCCGAAGATCCAGACGGAACCGATCAAACGTCTAACAACGACGACACGAACCAACCCACAGACCCTCCGACAGAGGAGAATTCGGCCGGCCCTGAAGCAAGCGACTCCGGAGCCGGCGAAGGGGGTGGTGGCGACGATTCCGGTTCTGGTGACCCACCCGCGGATGATGGCGATGAGAATCAAAGTGGCGGCGGTGACTTTCACGAAGGCAAATTGATCGAGTTGCCCATCGAGGAAGAACTCAAGGATAGTTACCTCACCTATGCAATGAGCGTGATCGTCAGTCGTGCTCTTCCCGATGTGCGTGACGGTCTAAAGCCCTCCCAGCGCCGCATCTTAATGGCGATGAACGACCTGAATCTCTCCCCGGGTTCATCGACGTCCAAGTGCGCCGGTATCGTTGGTGAAACGATGAAACGATACCACCCGCACGGCGATGGGGCCATTTATCCGACTCTGGTTCGTATGGCCCAGGAGTGGAATACGCGGCACATGTTGGTGCACAAACAGGGTAACTTTGGTTCTATCGCTGGACTGCCTCCGGCTGCTATGCGTTACACCGAAGCCCGTATGACGCCCATCGCGGCCATGATGCTTGACGACATCAAGCTTGATACCGTCGACTTTACGCCAACCTACGATGAAAAAGGCAAAGAGCCGGTTGT
>CAYYHV010000083.1:0-4099 GCA_964471695.1 uncultured Pirellulaceae bacterium | reverse complement strand
GTCCTGCCCAGTCGCTTCCCCAACCTGCTCGTCAACGGATCAAGCGGCATCGCCGTCGGTATGGCGACTTCGATTCCGCCTCATAATCTTGGCGAAGTTTGCGAAGCCATCGTCAAAGTCATCGACGAACCCGAAGTCTCGATTGACGAATTGCTCGAGATCATTAAGGGCCCTGACTTCCCAACGGGCGGAGTCATCTGTGGCCGCAGTGGAATTCGCCGAGGCTACCACACGGGTCGTAGCACCGTGGTTGTTCGAGGCAAAGCCAAGATCGAAGAGCACAAAAAACGAAGCCGCATTGTGGTTACCGAGATCCCGTACATGCAACAGCGTGACCGGGTTGAGGAAAAAATGGCGGCCCTCGTCAACGATGGTCGGATCGCCGGCATCAGTGGTATTCGCAATGAAAGTGACTTGAAAGAACCAGTTCGACTGGTCATTGATCTGAAACGCGACGCTGATCCAGACGTCGTATTGAACCAGCTGTATCAGTTCTCGCCGCTGCAAGACACGTTCTCGATCATTCTCCTGGCGCTTGTGGATGGCAAGCCGCGAGTCATGTCGATCAAGAGCATGCTGGAAGAATTCATCCGGCATCGTTGTATCGTGATTCGACGTCGAACCGAGTTCAAACGCAATCGAGCCGTTCGTCGACGTCATGTCGTCGAAGGCGTTTTGATGGCTTTGGCCAATATCGACGAAGTCATCCGCACGATTCGCGGGTCAAAGACTCAGCCGGAAGCCAAAGAAAAACTGATGAAGATTGAGTGCCCTGCACCTATGATGCAGCGGGCTCTCGGTGACGCAGGCTTCGAGCAATTCCAGGAACTGGCTGGCGTTTCCGATGCATATACGCTTTCACCTATCCAGGCCGATGCAATCCTGAAAATGACCTTGGGTCAACTCGTTAACCTCGAGCAGGAGAAATACAGCAACGAGCACGCCGAGCTTTTGATTGAGATCGCCGAATACAATCGTATTCTCTCCGATGAGCAGAACATCCTCGATATCATCAAGGAGGAGAGCAAAGAAATCGGGGCCAAACATGCCAACCCTCGCCGTACTGAAATCAGCGGTGAGGAACTTGGGGACATTGACCTCGAAGACCTGATCACCGAAGAAACAATGGTGGTATCGATCAGCCATCAGGGGTATATCAAACGTACACCGGCAAAGATTTACCGAGCCCAACGGCGTGGCGGCAAGGGTCTGAAGGGAGCCTCGACCGAGGACGAAGATCCCATCGAACACCTGTTCGTCGCCAGCACACACGCTTATCTGCTGTTTTTCACCAACAAGGGTAAAGTTTACTGGCAAAAGGTCTATGGACTGCCACAACTTCGACGTGAAAGTCGCGGTCGTGCCATCGTGAACTTGCTCAATCTGGATGAGGGTGAAAAAATCGCAGACTGTCGCGCAATTCGTGACTTTAATTTGCCCGGCCACTTCCTTTTAATGGCGACTCGTAACGGGCTGGTTAAGAAAACGGCACTCGACAAGTACAGTCGTCCGAAGAAAGGCGGCATCATTGCCATCAAACTGAAGGATGATGATGAACTTGTTGACGTAGTTGTAACCGGCCCAGATGATGAGGTGATTCTCTCCACAGCAACCGGCATGGCGATTCGTTTTAAAGAATCCGATGCTCGCTCTATGGGGCGAAACACCAGTGGGGTTAAGGGGATCGGGCTCGGCAAGGACGACAAGCTTGTAGGAATGGTTGTCGCGGATCCAGAAGCAACGTTGCTGACGGTATGCGAGAAGGGCTACGGAAAGCGTACACCGTTTGGCCCTAACACTGGTGATGATACCGAAAACGAGACTGAGACGAGTTCTTCCGCCAAATATCGCACTCAAAAGCGAGGCGGAAAGGGATTGCGTGACATCAAAACCACGGACCGTAATGGTTCCGTAATCGGTATCGCCCGTGTCGACGATGACAATGAAATTATCATGATGACGACACGTGGAAAGTTGCAGCGCATTCGCGTTAGTGACATTTCCACGATCGGACGAAACACCCAGGGTGTTCGGATCATGAACCTGGATGAGGGCGACTTCTTGGCAGCAGTCGTTCCCGTTCCCAAAGAAGATGACGACGATGAAGGTGTCGAAACATCGCCAGGAAATGGCGATTCATTGGCGCCAGAAGAACCAACTGCCGAGAAGACGGAGCCACAATCTGACGCAGCGCCTGATGACGGCGAATCAGATAGTGATACTCCAACGGATGGCGAAACTCCGACGGAATAGTACCCCAACGGACGAAACAGGTTCAGTCATAACGATTGTACAGATAACAATCTGTCACAATGGTGTCTTCGTTCGTCGATACGGCATTGGCTGCCCAACCGTAAGCAATGTTATTAAGGCCGACGTTTTCTCATCACTGAGTCGAAAACATCGCCCCTACAACGCACATACTAAATGCAGCCTCTTAGGGCTCGGGGTATACAGATGAAAGTAGCAGTAATCGGAACGGGTTATGTAGGACTCGTATCGGGCACTTGTTTTGCCAACAGCGGAAACCACGTAACTTGTGTCGACATCAATCAGCAGAAAATTGACGACTTAAAGAATGGCAAGATTCCGATTTACGAACCGGGTCTCACCGAACTGGTTATTCGCAATTCTACGGCTGGACGATTGAATTTCACGACGGACGCTGGCGAAGCCGTCACACCCGCCGACGTCGTTTACCTCGCTGTGGGGACGCCTCAAGGCGATGATGGTTCCGCCGACTTGACCGCACTCTTCAAAGTCGCAGAAGCCATCGCTCCACATTTGCGTGAAGACGCAGTCGTGGTAACCAAAAGTACGGTGCCGGTCGGAACCAATGCACGGCTTTACGCTCGATTGCGTGAGCTAACAAACCGCGAGTGTCATGTCGCAAGCAATCCTGAATTCCTCAAGGAAGGTGCTGCGATCGAAGACTTTACGAAACCCGACCGAGTCGTCGTTGGCGTTCGCAAGCAGGAACATGCCGATGTGCTTCATCGACTGTACAAACCTTTCTTGCGAACGGACAAACCGTTTCTCGTCATGTCGCCAGAAAGCGCCGAACTCACCAAATACGTCGCCAACGCACTCCTCGCGACGAAGATCAGCTTTATCAATCAGATGGCAAATGTCTGTGAAAAGTTCGATGCCGACATCAACGATGTTCGTCGCGGTATTGGACATGATAGCCGCATCGGTTTCTCCTTCCTCTTCCCTGGTGCTGGTTACGGTGGGAGCTGCTTCCCCAAAGACGTTCGCGCTATGATCAGCACCTGCAAGCAGGTCGGCATGCACGCGGAAATCCTGGAAGCCGTTGACGAAGTCAATGAACGACAGAAAACGGTCTTGCAAGACAAAGTCATTGGCCACTTCGGCAACGAACTCAGCGGCAAGACGTTTGCCGTTTGGGGGTTGGCATTCAAACCGAAGACGGACGATATCCGCGAAGCCCCGTCGCTCGTCCTCATCAAGAAACTGACCAGCCTTGGGGCTAAGATCGTCGCCTACGATCCAGAAGCGATGGAAAACGTAACCGCAGAGCTGGGCAACGACAGCTTCAAATGCGTTGACAGCCCAATGGACGCCCTCGACGGCGTGGATGGACTGGCAATCGTCACGGAGTGGTCGCAGTTCCGCAATCCCGACTTTGAGCAGATGAAGTCGCGGATGCGCAACAACGTCGTTTTTGACGGCCGCAATCTCTACGATCCGGCTCAGATGGAAGAACAGGGCTTCACCTACTATTCCATCGGTCGCCCGGTCAAAGGCGCCTAGGCGACCTAACAGCCTCCGTAGCTGAGTCGCTTTTGGTTTTGGTTTTAAAAACCCAAGCTGGTCTGGCCAATTATCCATTGGCGACCAGCTCGCGGCAAAGCGGCTCGATCTTCAATGACAGAAATTCGTCCACTCGCCAAAGATTTCGGCTGGGCGAATCCTCAAAGAAGACCGCGACACAGATCAATAATAGATCGCGCATACCCTTGATCGGCAAATCACCGGTGTCCATCTCGCCGATGCGTCCGTAGGTCATCAACGTCTCGCGATGTATTGCGAGAAAGTTGAGAACCAGTCGACTGACCACATTCACGTGGACTTGATC